>JALOLC010000047.1 GCA_025456175.1 Acidobacteriota bacterium
GGCCGAGACGTGGAACACGGTGGGCAGCATCTCGCCGGCGATCTTGTGCATGTTGGGGATCATGAGCAGCAGCCCCTGCGACGCGGTGAAGGTCGTGGTTAGCGAACCGGCCGAGAGCGTGCCATGCACGGTGCCGGCGGCGCCGCCTTCCGACTGCATCTCGATCACCTCGACTTCCTGCCCAAAAATGTTCTTGCGTCCTTCCGCCGCCCAGGAGTCGGCCAGCTCGCCCATGTTGGACGAGGGGGTGATGGGATAGATGGCCGCCACGTCGCTGAAGGCGTAGGCCACATGGGCCGCGGCGGTATTGCCGTCGATGGTCGCTTTCTTGTCGCTCATGATTTTCTCCTTGCTTTCTGGAAAAGATCGGGAAGGCGGAACGCCGTCGCTCCGGAGCCGGCGTTTTCTGGATCTTTCCCGTGCTGTAGTAAGAAAAATGGTAACATAATACTGGTTTATCTGTCAAATGGAAGTCTTGCGCCAAGGACAACGCCAGTCCAGGCCGTTCCCGCCGGGCTGGCCCGCGGCGGGGCCGCCATGGCCGGGAGCGAGACGTGCTTATCCCTGGCGGAAAAAAAAGCGGCCGCTTTGCCTCTCAGGAACGACAAAGCGACCGCGGGAACTCTTTGAGCCGGCGGCTAGCCGACTTTCAGGTCAGAGGGCGCTGTAGGCGCCATTGGTGACGTTGTTGCCTTCCTTGCACTCCACGACCATGTTCGTGTAGTCCGCCGTCAGCACGTACTTGTACGACTTGCCCCTGGGGACCACGTGGGCGAAGGTCACTTTTTTCGACGGCGCCGCGGCCAGGGCGGGGCTGAAGTTCAGGCTGGTGACGCCCGCCTCCCTGAGAAAAGTGAAGCCAATAGCCGGGTTTTCCGTGAATTCGCACTTCAGCTTGGACGGCCCGGCGGAAGATTTCATGACCACGTTCATCACGACCGCCTCAATGCTGACCTGATGGTCGCCGCCGGCGGTCTCGCCCGTTTTGGTCACCTTGACGCTTTTGACGATCAGGTCGGGCAGGATCTTCAGCGCCGTGTCGCCAACGGTGGTTTCCTCGGCGGCCAGGGGCGCGGCCAGGAAAAGAGCCGCGCAGGCCATGACCAGGCAACCCACAAGAGCTTTCTTAAATTGACTCATCATTTTTGCCTCCATGATTTCTCGATCCGTTCATCAGCAAATACGGCGCGGGGGCAAAATATCTCAGGGAGGAATCTTTTTCAGGGCTGCCGGCGCTCACCATGCGCACGGCCGCCTACCGAAGCAGGATTCCTACAGTCCAGCCTCCGGGGTGCAAAAGACCGGGCTCCCGTTCCGGCTATTCCTTGCTGTTCTCTTCGACCTCGGGCGACTTCTCGTCAGGCATCCCCTTATCCTTTTTCCAGCGCCCCTCGCAGGTCTTACAGAGCTCGGTGATGTTCTTCAGTTCCCGGGCCTGGGGCACGGTGCCCTGGAAGATCTCGTCGGTCTTGCTGGTGTTGATGTGCTGGCAGTCCTGGAACAGATGGTAGCGCGTCCCCGACTTGGTCCAGTAGACGTGCTCGGCGCCGAGCGACTTTACCTGGTCGATCTGCTGGGCATACTGTTCCTGGGACGGCGGATTGAAATCGATACCCGTGAAGCCGGCGATCAACAGGGCGACCACCGCGATGGCGCCGACCAGGCCCTTCTGCTTTCCCTTCAAATCCTTGCTCGTGAAGATGAGAATGACCAGGGGCAGGAAAGCGATGACGGCGATGATCGCGCCCAGCTGGTTCTGGATGAAAAACTTGAGCTTGTCCTTTTCCGAGGCGGGGTCGAAGCGGTTCGCTTTTTTCCACAGCAGGTTGCCGATGACGGCGAAGATCAGATCCGCCACGATCAGGGCGATGAGCCACGTGGTCTGGACCGGCACCTTCCTGAGCAGAAGGATTGCGCCGACCTCAAGGCCGATGGCCACGATCCAGGAAAGGATGGCGAAAATGCGGAATTTCTTCGCCTTGGCCTTGCTTTCGTCGCTGGCGACGAACGGCTTGGATTCAGCGGCCATGGCCGCCGCCGCGGCGTTCCCGCCTTCCACCTTGGTTAGTTTTTTCTTCGTCCCTTTATCGGGCATTTTCCTACCTCCTGTTGGTTCGATCGGAGGTATTGTATACCAAATCTTTTAAAATAGCATCATTGGACGCCGGATTTATTGTTGCAGCGGGTCCTTCAGCTCCAGCCGGTGAACCCTGCCGAAGCTTTCCAGGGGCTGCGGATACTTGTCGGAGCCCCGGTTGCACTCATCCCAGTCGCCGACGACGAAGATCGCCAGCTTCTCCGGGTCAATGTACTTGCGGGCGGCCTCCTGGACCTTGGCCTTGTCCACCTGGCCGATGCGGGCGGTGAAGGTGCGGAAGTAGTCCAGCGGCCGGCCCAGCACCTCGAAGGTGGCGAACTGCAGCATGGTCCTGGCCGGGGTGGTGAACTGCTCGGAGAAGCTTTCCAGGAAATAGTTGAGCGCGGTCTTCATCTCCCCGTCGGAGACGGGCTCCCGGCGGATGCGCTCGAATTCCTTCTTGATCAGCGCGATGGCGTAGCCGGTGGTGCTCGACTTGGTCTGCACGTAGCCGGCAAAGAGGCCGGGGAACCCCCAGGTGTAGGTGAATTTGCTGCCGGTGTTGTAGGCCAGCCCCTCGTCGGAGCGCACCTTGGTGGTGATCCGCGAGGTGAAGCTGCCGGCGCCCAGGATGAAGTTCATGACCTGAACCGCGTAATAGTCCGGATTGGCCTCGGAAATTCCCAGGTGGCCCATGTTGACGTATCCCTGGTTGATCTTCTTTTGCATGAAGTAGACTCCCGGTTCCACGGCGGCGAACTCCGTGGCCAGCGCCAGCGGGGGCGCAGGGACTCCTTGCCAGCCGGCGGTCAGACGGTTGAGCAAGCGCATCAGCTCCGCCCTGCGGAAATCGCCGGAACCGGCCAGGACAATGCCCCGCGGCACGAAGTAGCGGGCGACGGTTGCCTTGAGGTCTTCGGCGCTGACCGCCTCCACTGTCTTGCGATCGGGCTGCCAGGCCAGGGGGTGGTTGCCATAGAGGAGTTTGGCGTACTCGCGCTCCAACACGGGCTTGGGAGCGTCATTGGCTCGGCGCAGCTCCTCGATCAACCGCCCTTTGGCGATCGTCAGACTCTCGGGGCGGAAAGCGGGATGGCGGAGCAGGTCGAAGAAGATGGCCAGGCCCTCGGCCAGATCCTTGCTCAAAACCGAAAGCGACAAGGTGGCGGTGCGTTCGCCAACCCGAAAATCGATCTGGGCGCCCAAAAAGTCGAGCCGTTCCTCCAGGGTGGCGCCGTCGCGCGTAACCGTTCCGCCCTTGACCAGGCTGGCCTGCAGGAGCTGGGCCAGGCCGGTCTTCTCCCGGGGGTCACAGACGGTGCCATAGGGGATGACGGCGGTGATGTCGACCATGGGCAGGGAGTGGTCTTCCTGCAAATAGCCGCGCATGCCGTTGGCCAGGGAGACCCGGAAGGCCTGCGCATCGGGCGGAGTGTAGCTCAGGGGCGGGAACACGAGCTGGTCAGGATGGGTCTGGGCGCCCAGAACCGCGAATCCGGCCAGCAGCACGATCGTCCATGCAAGCAAATGTTTTTTCATATTCATTCTCCCGATCATTTTCCCATCTCCCTGGTGTAGACGGCCACGGTGACGTTGTCCCGCCCGAGGTACTTGTCGGCCACCCGGCGCACGTCGTCGGTAGTAACCTTCAGTATTTCATCCAGATCACGGAACATCGAATCCCAGCCGCGGGCGATCTCGCTCCGGCCGAGCATCATGGCCAGGAAGGCTGGCTGCTGCAGCCGGCGGGTGACCATGGCTTCCCGGCGGTTCTTCACTCTGGCCAACTCATCCTCGCGGACGCCGCCTTTCTTGATCTGCTCCAGCTCATCCCACAGTGCGGCCTCCATCTGCTCCGGAGTCACCCCGCTTTGGGTCTTGGGAAGAGCCGACAGCTGAAAGCGGCCGGCATACAACATGGCGCTGTTGCGGGCCGTGGACTGGGTGGTCAGTTCCTTGCCCTTGACCAGCGACTTGAAGAGCCGGCCGGTCTCGCCGGTCAGGATCTCGCCCAGCAGGTCGAGGGCGGCGACATCGGCATGGCCGCCGGGAGGAGTGTGGAACAAGAGCTGGACGCTGGTCGGCGCCGGGCCTTTGCCGGTCACCCGCTTTTCGCAGTTCTGGGCCGGTTCCCAGGTGCGGATGGGCTCGATGTCGGCACCGCGCGGAACGGCGCCGAAGTGTTTTCTGGCCATGGCCAGCACGTTCGCGGGATCGAAGTCGCCGACATAAACCGCCACGGCGTTGTTGGGCACATAGTAGCGGTCGTGGAACTCGGCCAGATCGGCGCGGGTGACCTTCTTCAGATCATCCATCCAGCCGATCACCCCCCAGCTGTACGGAGAAGCGGCGAAGAACACCGAGTTGACCTGCTCCTCGAACAGGGCGCCGGGCGAATTCTCGCTGAGCCGGCGCTCCTCCATGACGACCTCCTTTTCGGAATAAAACTCGCGGTAATAGGCGTTCTGCATGCGGTCGGCCTCCAGCACCATCTGCAGCTCGACCTTGTTGGCCGGCAGCGTGACGTAATAGCCGGTGATTTCGTTGCTGGTCGAGGCATTCAGGCCGGTGCCGCCGTTGCGCATCAGGGTCTCCCACAGGTGGTCCTTGATGATGTACTGCTTTTCCTCATTCATCAGCCCCAGGGCTTCCTGGGCCAGGGCATCGGCCCTGGCCATGTCGCCCTGGAGCTTCCAGTAGCGCTCGCGGTAAACCTGGGCCATCAGGGCGTCGATTTTCCGGTTCAGGGCATCGTCCTTGGCGAAGTCGGTTACGCCCATCATCCGCGTCCCCTTGAACATCATGTGCTCGTGAAGGTGGGCCAGGCCGGTGATGCCGGGGCGCTCATTGATCGAGCCGACCCGGTAGTAGACGTGGCAGACCACGCGGGGAGCGCCCGGCTTGACCAGCATCAGGACGCGCATGCCGTTGTCCAGGGTCTCCAGGCGGACGGCCGGTCGATAATCCTTCTTGGCGGGTTGCCCCGCGGCGGCCCCGGTGAACGTGACGAACAGCGCCAGGGTGAATAGAAGCAGGAGTGTTCTCTTCATGGGGTTGCGATCCTCCTTGGAAGGGATTCGGGACAATGCCCGCGGAAAACGTTGGTACGGCTCTGGTCCCGTTTTGTTTCCATATTTTTCCCGAATCCTCCTTCATGCCGGCCGGCGCTCCAGGCGGCGCTTGACAGCGCGCCCGCATATGGGGCACAATGGCGCTTCACGGCGGGATTTTCCGAAAAGGAGGCGCGCGATGTTCCAGACCGGCATCCACATCGCCCTGCAGTCGCTGGCGTCGGACTGGCTCACCGGACTGATGCTTTGGATCACGGCCCTCGGCTACCACCGCATCATCATCCTGCTGGTCATCGCCGTCCTCTTCGGCGTCAGCCTGCGCAAGGGCTTCCTCCTCTTCCAGCTCATCTTCTGGACGTCGGTCGTCAGCGGGATCGCCAAAGACTTCTTCGGACTGCCGCGCCCGTTCTTCGCCGACTCGCGCGTCGCCTGCCTCGAGCCGAGCTGGGACGCCAGCGGCGCCTTTCGCGCCATGGGCGGCGGCGATTTCTTCTCCCTGCCGCCGCAGCCCGTCATCGACGCCTTCCGCCTGCGCGACCTTTCCTTCGGCTTCCCCTCGGGCCACACCTCGAGCGCCTTCGCCGTCTGGGGCGGGCTGGCGGTCGTCTTCCGCAAGCGTTGGCTGGCCTGGCTGGCGCCGCTGATGATCGTCCTGATCGCCTTCAGCCGCCTCTACCTGGGCGTCCACTTCCTGGCCGACATCCTCGGCGGCGCGGTCCTGGGCGGCATGATGATCCTTGGCGCCTGGCTGCTCTGGCGCGACGAGTCCCGGCGCGAGAAGCCGTTCGCCGTCCTGCGCGGCGCGCTTCTTCGCTCCGCCCCCGGGATCCTGTACCTGTTCATCCTGTTCGGCCTGCCCCTGCTCCTGGCCGCTCTCGGCCTGGTCTCCATGACCTTCACCGGCGCCTACCTTGGCCTCAATTCGGCTTTTGCCCTGGCCTCGCGGCGGGGGCTGCCCAGCGACCATGCCCTGCTCTGGGCGCGCCTGGCCCGCGTCCTGCTCGCCGGCGCCCTGTTCTGGCTGACGGGGCTGGCGCTGCAGCAGGCGGTCGTCCTGGCCCCGGCCCTCGCCCCGGCAACGCCGTGGGGACAGCTCCTCCACGCCGGCCTGCGCGTTTTCCTGAGCGTCGCCATCGGCATCTGGCTGTTCTCCCGCCTGCGCCTGTTCCGCGAAAGAGCGCCGGGAGCCGGCGTTTGACTTTTTCCGGTCCCTTTTCTAAACTGAGCGGGTCCCCAGCAATGAAACGCGTGAAAACACTCATTTTACTTTGCCTCCTCCTGGCCGCGGCCCGGCCGACGATGGCCGGCGACGAAACGCGGCCGGGACCCGCTCCGGCCGAGGACAGCTCCCGGCGCGCAGCCGCGCTGACCGAGCGCGGCGAGGCCGAACAGAAGCGGGAGGACAACCGGGCGGCGCAGGCGACATTCCGCCAGGCATTGGCCCTGCTGGCCGAGGAGGGCCTGCGGCCGCCGGCTCGCCTGCTGAAGGGGGCCGGCCTCTCCGAGCTGATCCTGGGCGATTACAACAAGGCCCTCGACTTCCTGCTGCGCGCCGAGGCCGAGGCCGAGAAAAGCAATGACCGCGAGATCGCCGGGGCGAGCCACTACCTGATCGGCTACGTCCACCGCGACCTGGGGAACTACGACCTGGCCCTGAAGCATTTCCGCAAGGCCTACGAGTCGGGCCGGACGCTGGGCCATCGCCGGCGCGAGATCATGTCCCTCAACGAGATCGGCAACGTCTACGTCTACCGCGAGGATTTCGCCGCCGCCCTGCCCTACAAGGAGCGCTCATTGCTGCTGGCCCGCCAGCACGGCGATGCCGACCTGCTGGCCAACGGACTGCACGACCTGGGCACCCTGTACTTGTCGCAGGAGCGGGCGGCCGACGCGCTGCCGCTGCTGCAGGAAGCTCTGGCCATCGACCGCCGGCTGAAGCAGACCCGGGGCGTCATCATCGCCCTGCTCAGCCTCGCCGACTGCCAGCAACGGCTGGGCCGCCCCGCCGCCGCCCTGGCCGCCCTCGATGAGGCGCGGCCGCTGGCCGAGAAGGCGGGACAGCGCAAGGACCTCTCGGTCATCCTCTCGCTGTATTCCTTAGCCTACGAGCAGATGGGGGATTTCCGCCGGGCCCTCACCTACCAGCGCCGCCACCAGGCCCTGTGGCAGGAGCTCTTCAACCAGGAGCAGAGCAAGCAGATGGCCGAGATGCATACGCGCTTCGACATGGAGAAGAAGCAGCGCGAGAACGAGCTCCTGAAGCGGGAGAAGGAGATCGCGGCCCTGGCCCTGGGCAAGGGGCGCAGCCAACGCAACTTTCTCTTCTTCGTGGCGCTGCTGGTGCTGCTCCTGGCCGGGGCGCTGTACCGCGGCTTCCGCGCCAAGACCAGGGCCAACCGCTGGCTGGAGGAGGCCAACAGCCGGATCGCGGCGCAGCAGGGCAAGCTGGAGAAGGCCTACTATCAGATGGAGGAGCTGGCGCGCCACGATCAGCTGACCGGCCTGCCCAATCGCCGCGCCGCCCTGGAGGAGCTCGAGCGCGAAGAGCGGCGGTTCCAGCGCAGCCAGAAGCCCTTCTCCCTGGTCATGGCCGACCTGGTCGGCTTCAAGGCCGTCAATGACACGGCGGGCCACGACGCCGGGGACCATGTGCTGCGCACGGCCGCCGCGCTTTTCACCCAATCCCTGCGCGCCCAGGACACGGTAGCCCGCTGGGGCGGCGACGAGTTCCTCTTCCTGCTCCCGGAGACCGACAGCGAGGGCGCCCGCGTGCTCTGCGCGGCCATCACGGACAAGATCAACCGCCACGAATTCAAAGCCAACGGCCAGCGCCTGGAGATCCGGGCCAGCCTGGGCGTCGCGACCTTCGGCGCCGGGCTGAGCCTCGAGGAGTGCCTGCGCCAGGCCGACCAGGCGATGTACCGCAGCCGGGGCAAAGACTAGCATGGCGGCCTTTCCCGAGGTGCCGGGTTACGAGCTGAAGAAGTTCCTGGGTAGCGGCGGCGCCGCCGACGTCTTCCTGGCCGTCGACCGCAGGCGCTCGCGCCTGGCGGCGGTGAAAGTCCTGGCCCGGCGGCGCTTCGCCGAGACGGTGGCGGTCCGGCGCTTCATCAAGGAGGCGCAGACCATCTCCCGCCTGCACCACCCCAACATCGTGCGCGTTTACGAGACCGGCCGCACGGCCGAGCTGCGCTTCATGGCCATGGAGTTCTTCCCCGAGAGCCTCAAGCGGCGCCTCCAGGAGCGCGGCCGCCTCGCCCCCGACGAGGCGCTGACCATCGCCAGCCAGGTGGCCGCGGCCCTGTTCTACGCCCACGACCGGGGGTTCATCCACCGCGACGTCAAGCCCGACAACATCATGTTCCGCACCGACGGCACGCCGGTGATCCTCGACTTCGGCATCGCCCGCGTCATCGAGTCGACCACCCAGCTCACGCGCTCGGGCATGGCCCTGGGCACGCCGCGCTACATGAGCCCCGAGCAGCTCAACGCCAAGCGCGTCGACGGCCGCAGCGACGTCTACAGCCTGGGGGTCGTCCTCTACGAGATGCTGAGCGGCGCTCCGCCCTTCAAGGGCAGCCAGACCATGGCCGTGATCATGAAGCACGTGACCGAGCCGGTGCCGCCGCTGCCCGCGGAGCTGGCCGCCTTTCAGCCGCTGGTCGACCGCCTGATGGCCAAGGAGCGGGCCAAGCGCCCGGGCACGGAGAAGGAATGGCAGGAACTGGTCAAGCCGCTGTTCAAGCCGCTCAAGCTGCCCAAGGCCGGCAAGCCCGAGTTCGGCGACCTGGCGAAGATCGCCGATCGGGACTCGACGCTCCAAAGCGGCGGCCCCGTTGCCAAGCCGCTGGCGCGGCCGAAGCCCAGGCGGCGGCCGCGGCCGCTGCGGCGCTTCGTCCTGAACCTGCTGCTGGTCCTGGCCGTCAGCGCCTGGCTGTTCTTCAACTACGAGCGCATCCCCGGCATGCTCCTCTCCCTCTGGCGCGCCATTGTCGCCGGGGTATCCTCCCTAGCGGCCAAGCTGTAGGCGGCGCCTACTTGCGGACGAAGACATACTCCCCGCCCGGGTCGCGCTGCTTCATGGACTTAACCTGGCCGTTCTCTACGACGAACTCGAAGATCACCTCGGAGAAACGTTTGATGCGGAACTGCAACCCCTTGTAGGGGATCAGCGCCTCCTCGGGCTGGCCGGGAAAGAGCAGGACCAGGGTGCCGTCCTGCTTCTGCGCCACCTGGAACTTGACGGCGGTGGCGGTCTCGTAGGTGCCGGCCAGCATGGCCAGCATCATGGCATCGGGCGTGTCGGCGCGGCGGCGGAAGACGACCTCGCCCTCGTCGAGCGACATCAGCGCGCGGTCGATGTCGCCCTGGGGGCTGGTCAGGAAGTTCACCGAGTTGCGTCCATAGCGCTCGTCGTCGGGGGTATCGAAGCGGTCGTAGTGGAAGTGGTCGAGCCTCAGGCGGATCTTGTGGAAATCGAACTGCAGCCGGCCGTCCTGCAGGCCGATCGTCAGCGTGCCATAGGCGGGATGCTCGTAGGCGCCAACATAGTCGTCCAGCGGGTGCGAGGGCCTGGTGCCGGCCACGCGCTCGCCGCCGGCCTTGGCCCGGGCCTCGCTGCCAGCCTTCTTGCCCTTGAGACGGTTTTGCAGCCCGCGCTCGCTCCAGGGAGTCTGGCTTAGACCCAGCAGCCGCTCGTAGATGTTGTAGCTCACCAGGTTGTAGAGGCCTGAGCAATGGTCGCCGATGACGAAGACAACGACCCCGAGCTTCTCCTTCGGCATGAACGAGACCTGGGAGTGGAAGCCGGGCAGGTCGCCGCCGTGGTAGGCCAGCAGGCGGCCGCGGTAGGAGACGGTCTGGCGCCCCATGCCGTAGGCCGCGTTGAGCAGCTCCCACCAGCCGCGCACCTTTGCCGCCGTGTTGGGCAGGGCGATGGCCGGCTCCAGGGTCTTCTCCAGGACGTCGGCCGGCAGCACCTGCTTGCCGTTGTAGCGCCCCTCGTTCATCAGCGCCGCCAGCCAGTGCGACATGTCGACGATGTTGGAGACGATGGCGCCGCAGGGGGCGACGCCGCCGATGTCCTCATAATATGGGATCTGATACAGCTCGAAGGAGTCGCGCTTCTCGGTATAGGGGACGGCGAACTCGGACTGCTTGAGCATGTCGGCCACGGCATAGCCCGTGCTCTTCATCTCCAGCGGCGCGAAGATCCGCCGGCGCACGAACTCCTCCCAGGCCTGGCCCGACTGCAGCTCGATCATGTGACCAACGGCGGCGAACATCAGGTTGTTGTAGAGGAAAGTCTGGCGCAACGGCGCCTCGGGCTCGAGGTACTTGAGCTTGGCGAAGAGCTGGGCGCGGGTGTCGTCGGACTGGTACCAGATGGTATCGTGGCGGGTGATGCCCGTGCGGTGAGCCAGCATGTCGCGCAGGGTGACGGTGGCGTTGAGCTGGTCGTTGAAGAAGCGGATCGACGGCACCGACTCACGCACCGGCTCGTCCCAGGTCAGCTTGCCCTCCTGCACCAGCAGGCCGGCGGCCACGGCGGTGAAGAGCTTGGTGTTGGAGGCGATCTGCATCATCGTCCCCGGCGTGAAGGGCAGTTTCTTGCCGTAGTCGCGGTAGCCGTAGCCCTTGGCGAAGACGAGCTTGTCATCCTGGACGATGCCCACGCCGACTCCCGGCGCGTTCCAGTCCTTGAGCAGCCTAGCCATGAAGGCGTCGAACCCCTTGAGCCTGCCGGCGATCGCCTGGTCCTGGGCCGTCAGCGCGGGGGCGGAGCAGGCGGCGAGAAGGATGGCAGCGGCGACGAGCCGTGCCGAGAACGGATGAATGCGGGATCTTCTAAGGTTCATGGTTTCCTCCTTGTGGGATCGATCCGTTGCGAGGCGGCGGTCCACTCGCTTTATTATAATCAAGAAAAAAGCCGATGCAATGCCAGGATGGGGGCGACGGACCGGTCAGCGCGGCCTGAGGCCGCTTGCGCAAGGAGTATGAGCGCGTCTTCCCCCGGCAAGCGGCATCTTTTGGCATTGCGGGCAAACGTGGCTGGAGCGGCCGGCGATGCGGAGCTTCTCGATGGGCGTGCCGCACTCAAGGCAAGGTGCTCCAGCCCGGCCATATACGAAAAGGTGCTCCTGGTTCTCGCCGCTGCGGTCGTCGATGGAGCGGTAGTTGCGCAACGTCGTCCCACGGCGGCCGATGGCTGCTTTCAGGATCCGTGGTACGGCTTCGGCCAGGCGTTGTTGCTGCCCGGCGTTCAAGGCCATGGCCGGGGTCAGGGGATGGATGCCGGTCGCGAACAAGGCCTCGTCGGCGTAGATGTTGCCGATGCCGGCCAATATGGTTTGATCGAGGAGTACGCTCTTGATCGGCCGCCGGGTGCGCAGCCCCCGCAGCGCCGACAGCACCACGGCATCGCGCAGCGGCTCCGGCCCCAGCCCCGGGCAGGCGGCGCCGCGGCAGGGCCACAGGCGCAGGCGGCCGAACTTGCGGGCGTCGACGAAATGGAGCATCGTCCCGTCGTTGAACGCGAAACTGACCCGCAGGTGCCCGCGGTCGGCCGCGACCGGCTCCCCCACCAGCTTGCCGGTCATGCGCAGATGGATGGTGAAAAACGTCCCGTCCGCGCCCGCGATGCCGATGTACTTGCCGCGGCGGCAGACGGTGGCGACGGTCATCCCCAACATGCGCCGGCGGAACTCGCCGGGGCGACCCTCGATGGAGCGCCGCCAGTGCACCCGCATGGAGGCAATGGTTTTTCCCTTGATCCGCCGGCGCAGCTGGCGGACGATGGTTTCGACCTCGGGCAGTTCGGGCATCGGCGCGCAGTATAGAATGGCCGGCGGCGCCTGTCAATTCTCCGGGGCGAACGGAAAAACCTCGGGAAAACCCTTATTGAACCCCTGGCGCATATCTGCTAGAATGCCGCCATCCATGAAAGACAAAATCCTGATCCTCGACTTCGCGCGTGCGCGAGTTGGGGGTCTTCTCCGAGATCCAGCCCTTCGACTTCCCCCTGAAAAGGATCCTGGCCGAGCCGCCGGCGGGCATTATCCTCTCGGGCGGCCCCGCCTCGACCCTGGCGGCGGGAGCGCCGCGCGTCGACCGCAAGCTGTTCGCCGCCGGCATCCCCATCCTGGGCATCTGCTACGGCATGCAGCTGCTGATGCGCATGCTGGGCGGCCGCGTCGTGCGCTCGACCCAGCGCGAATACGGCAACGCCCAGCTCCGCATCGAGGGCGCCTCGCCCCTGTTCGCGGGAGTGGCCGATTCCAGCACGGTCTGGATGAGCCACGGCGACTCGGTGGCCGCGCTGGCGCCGGGCTACGCCGTGACCGCCCGCTCCGCCGACGGCGCCATCGCCGCCATCGAGGACCGGCCGCGGCGCATCTTCGCGGTGCAGTTCCACCCCGAGGTCGCCCACAGCCGGGAGGGGAAGAAGATCCTGGCCAACTTCCTCTTTCCCGTCTGCGGCGCCCCGCCCACGTGGAGCATGGAGAACTTCATCGCCAGCGAGACGGCGCGGCTGCGGGAACGCTGCGCGGGCAAGCGCGTGGTTCTGGGCGTGAGCGGCGGCGTCGACTCCACCACCCTGGCCGTTCTGGCGCGCCAGGCGCTGGGCGACGGGGTCACGGCCATCTTCGTCAACAACGGCCTGCTGCGCCTGAACGAGGAGCAGGAGGTGCTCGACAACCTGCGCCGGCGCCTGGGGCTGAAGGTCACCTATATCGACGCCACGCGCCGCTTCCTGGCGAACCTCAAGGGGGTCGCCTCCCCGGAGCGCAAGCGCAAGATCATCGGCCGCACCTTCATCGAGGTCTTCTACAAGGGCCTCAAGGACTTCGATGTCCTCATCCAGGGGACGCTCTACCCCGACGTGATCGAGAGCAACCCCGTCCAGGGGCCGTCGCAGACCATCAAGACCCACCACAACCGCGTGCGCGAGGTGCAGCGGCTGGAAAAGCAGGGGCGGATCAGCGAGCCCTTCAAGTTCCTGTTCAAGGACGAGGTGCGCCAGGTGGCCCGCCTGCTGGCGGTGCCGGCCGACATCCTCCAGCGCCATCCTTTCCCCGGCCCGGGCCTGGCCGTGCGCGTCCTGGGCAACATCACCCGGGGGAAGCTGGAGATGCTGAAGCAGGCCGACGCCATCTTCATCGAGGAGCTGCGGCGCAACGGCTGGTACGACCGGGTCTGGCAGGCCTTCGCCGTCCTGCTGCCGGTGCGCTCGGTCGGCGTCATGGGCGACGAGCGCGCCTACGGCCAGGTCATCGCCCTGCGCGCCGTGACCGCGACCGACGGCATGACCGCCGACTGGGCGCAGCTGCCGCCGCAGGTGCTGGACGCCGCCGCCCAGCGCATCGTCCGCCGCATCCGCTCGGTCAACCGCGTCGTCTATGACGTCACCTCCAAGCCGCCGGCCACCATCGAGTGGGAATGAAGAGCTTCATCCACCTGCACCTGCACTCCGAGTACAGCCTGCTCGACTCCACCCTGAAGATCGACGAGCTGCTGAAGAAGGCCCGCGCCTTCCAGATGCCCGCCGTCGCCCTGACCGACCACGGCTCGATCCTGGGCGCCGTCAACTTCTACAAGAAGGCCCTGCTGAACGAGGTCAAGCCCATCATCGGCGCCGAGCTCTACCTGGCGCCGGGCTCGCGCTTCGACCGTCCCAACCGCCGCGAGGACGAGCTCAACTACCACCATCTCCTGGTCCTGGTGCGCAACGACCAGGGCTACCGCAACCTCTGCGAGCTGATCACCGCCTCCTTTCTGGAGGGCTTCTACCGCAAGCCGCGCATCGACAAGGAACTGCTGGCCAGACACAAGGACGGCCTGCTGGTCATGTCCTCCTGCATCCAGGGCGAGATCCCCTACCACCTGCTGCGCGGCCAGGAGGACAAGGCCAAGGCGGCGGCGCTCTGGTACCGCGAGACGTTCAAGGACAACTTCTTCATCGAGCTCCAGGACCACGGCCTGGCCGAGCAGCAGCAGGTGCTGCCGCAGCTGGTCGCCCTGGCCCAGGCTTGCGACGTGCCGCTGGCGGCCAGCAACGACGTGCACTACCTCACCCGCGAGGACGCCGACGCCCGCGAGATACTGATCTGCCTGCAGACCACCGACGTCATCAGCAACCCCGACCGGCCGATGAAGAAGGAGACCGACCAGCTCTACTTCAAGTCGGGCGAGGAGATGGCCCGGCTGTTCGCGCGGGTCCCCGGCTGCCTGGAGAACACCTTCGAGATCGCCTCGCGCTGCAGCTTCGAGTTCAAGCTCAAGAAGTACTTCCTGCCCGCCTTCACCACGCCGGGCAAGCTGAGCGTCGACGACTACTTCGAGAGACTGTGCCTCGAGGGCTTCGAGCGCATCCAGCACCAGTACCTGGCCAAGGCCAAGCACCTGAAACACAGCCGCAAGGAGTACCAGGAGCGCCTGCTCTACGAGATCGAGAAGATCCGCGAGATGGGCTTCCCCAGCTACTTCCTCATCGTCTGGGACATCATCCGCCACGCCAAGGAGGCCGGCATTCCCGTCGGACCGGGCCGCGGCTCGGTGGTGGGCAGCCTGGTGGCGTTCGTCATGGGCATCACCCATATCGACCCGCTGGAATACGACCTGATCTTCGAGCGCTTCCTCAACCCCGAGCGCATCTCCCTGCCCGACATCGACATCGACTTCGACGCCGAGCGCCGCGAGGAGATCATCACCTACATCCGCGAGAAATACGGCGAGGACAACGTGGCGCAGGTCGTCACCTTCAACCGCATGAAGGCCAAGCTGGCCATCCGCGACATCGGCCGGGTGATGGAGGTCAAGCTGGCCGACGTCAACCGCCTGGCCAAGCTGGTGCCCGAGGGCCCCAAGGTCGAGCTGCAGGAGGCCATCGACAAGACCCCCGACCTGCAGCGCGAGATCGCGCACAGCCCGCAGTTCGCCCGGCTGATCGACTACGCCCTGAGGCTGGAGAACAACATCCGCAACACCGGCAAGCATGCCGCCGGCGTGGTCATCGCCCCGCGCAAGCTGACCGAGTTCATGCCGCTCTACAAGACGCGCGAGGACATCACCACCCACTTCGAGAAGGAGGAGGTGGAGAACATCGGCCTGCTGAAGATGGACATCCTGGGGCTGAAGACCCTGACCATCATCCGCAACATCATCCAGGAGGTGCGCGAGCGCGAGGGCAGGGTCATCGACCTGGAGAACATCCCCCTGCTCGACGCCAAGACCTTCAAGATCTTCCAGAAGGGCGACACCGACGGCATCTTCCAGTTCGAGAGCTCGGGCATGCGCGACTACCTGAAGAAGTCCAAGCCGAGCCGGATCGAGGACCTGATCGTGCTCAACGCCCTCTACCGCCCGGGACCGCTGCAGTCGGGCATGGCCGACGTCTACGTCAACCGCAAGCTGGGCCGGGAGAAGATCTCCTTCCTTTTTCCCGAACTGGAGGAGATCCTCAAGGATACCTGCGGCATCATCGTCTTCCAGGAGCAGGTCATGCAGATCTCGGTGCGCATCGCCGGCTTCTCCATGAGCGAGGCCGACGAGATGCGCAAGATCATGGGCAAGAAAATTCCTGGAGCGCGCCGGCCGCAAGGGCTACGACAAGAAAAAGGTCGAGGCGCTCTTTGGGCAGATGAAGACCTTCGCCGAATACGGCTTCAACAAGTCGCACTCCACGGCCTACGCCTACCTGGCCTACCAGACCGCCTTTCTCAAGGCGCACTATCCCGTCTACTTCATGTCGGCGCACCTCAGTTCCGAGGCCGACAAGACCACGACCTCCTCCAAGATCATCCAGTACATCTCCGAGAGCAAGAAGATGGGCATCGACATCCTGCCGCCCGACATCAACAAGAGCCACGAGACCTTCCACGTCGAGGGGGACGGCGCCATCCGCTTCGGCCTGATCGGGCTGAAGAACGTGGGCAGCGCCGCGCTGGGAATCATCCTCGGGGCCCGCGCCGAGGGGGGCGAGTTCCGCAGCTTCAACGATTTCGTCAACCGCATCGACCTGAGCAAGGTCAACAAGGGCGTCCTGGAGAGCCTGGTCAAGGCCGGCGCCTATGACGGCTTCGGCATCAAGCGCCGCGCGCTGTACGAGGGCATCGGCGAGGTGCTGCGCCGCGCCGCCGCCGTCAGCCGCAGCCGCAGCCGCAACCAGATGCCGCTGTTCTCCGAGGCGATCGCGGACGACTACATCCCCCGCGAGCTCCTGGCGCTGGAGGAGTGGCCCGAAAGCGAGATGATCAAGGGCGAGAAGGAGATCGCCGGCATCTACGTGACCCACAACCCGCTGGAGAAGTTCAGCAGCGAGATCCGCAAGGTCTCCAACACCACCATCCAGGCCATCCAGACCCATGAGTTCAAGGGCGAGGTGATCAAGCTGGGCGGCGTGGTCACCGAGTTCGCCCGCCGCACCTCCAAGAAGGGCGACGCCTACGGCGAGATCTACTTCGAAGACCTGACCGGGCGCATCAAGGTGCTGTGCTTCAAGGACCGCTGGCGCGATTTGGAAAAGGAGCTGAAGGTCGACGTGCCCTACTTCCTGGAGGGGCGCAGCCGCTCGGGCGGCAGCGACACGGAGAGCGAGGAGACCGTCTACCTGGAGAACCTGCAGGAGCTGGAGGGCATGCTCAAAAAAAAGGCGCGCAAGATCGTCATCACCATCGGCTACGAGCAGATCGACGAGACGTTCAACGAGCGGCTGATGCAGAAGCTGGAGAAGAACCGCGACTCGGTGCCCTACATGGTCGTCGTCAACCACCCCGACAGCGCCCGGGTGGTGATCAACTCCGAGCCCGGCCAGGGAGTCCGCGCCACCGCCGCCATGAAGAAGGACATCGAGAAGCTGACCGGCCCCAACTCGGTCGAGATCCTCTTCTGATCCCATGAAACCAGCGAGCGTCAATGAACGGCTGGCCGCCGCGCAGCGGCACATCGATCTCCTGGCCCGCGAGCTGGAGAACCTGAGCGCCCTGCTGCGCAACTTCGACCCGCCGCCCAGCGAGCTGCCCGAGGTGCCCTGGATCGACGTCTATGGCGAAGCGCTGCCGCGGAACGGCAAGGCCGGCGGCGATCACGTCATCTACGTCGACTTCAAGAAGCGCTACAAGATGGACCAGCTCATCGCCGAGGCGCCCGAGGGGCTGAAGGGGAAGCTGCGCGCCACCGCCGACCGCGCCGGCATCGTCGTCCTCGACGTCGAGGGGCACGACTACGGCTCGGCCTTCATCGCCTCGGTGTTCCACCAGGCCTTCCTGCTCGGCGTCTCCTACGAGCTGCGCTTCTTCGGCGAGATCACCCCCACCCTGTTCGACAACATCAACACCCGTTTTTTCAACTCGTCGGGGATCCACAAGACGCTGACCATGGTCTACGGCGAGATCAGCGAGCGCGGCACCTTCCGCTTCCTGTCGGCGGCCCACCCGCCGCCGCTGGTGTTCTCCAACAAGTTCGACCGCCTGGTCGCCATCAGCGAGGACAAGCTCATCTCCTTCCCGCAGATCGGCACCATGCCCTCGCGCGGCAACAGCGAGAAGACGGTGCCGCTGCTCGGAATCAAGGAAAAGTACACGGTGAACGAGATCAGCCTGATGGGCAGGGGCGACATCCTGGTCCTCTACAGCGACGGCCTCGCCGACCACCGCGATCCCCAGGGAACGCCCTATTTCCCCGGACGCCTGGAGGAGATGCTGCGGGCCAGCAAGCAGCTGCCGGCGCGGGAGATCTTCGCGCGGGTCAAGGCCGACATGCTGGCCTTTCGTCCCGATCCCGAGGACGACGTCACCATCGTGATCATCAAGAAGACATGAACGGGGCGTAAAGCAGCCCCAGGGAGGGAGCATGGCCGTGGACACGACATTCGGCAGCGACAACCACTCGGGGGCCCACCCCAGGATTCTGGAGGCGATCGCGGCGGCCAACCAGGGCCCGGCGCTGGCCTATGGTCTCGACGCCCAGACAACGGCCTGCATCGATAAATTCAAGGAGCACTTCGGGAGCGGCGCCGACATCTATCCCGTCTTCAACGGCACCGGCGCCAACGTGGTCAGCATCTCCACCCTGGCCCGCTCCTTCCAGGCGGTGATCTGCTCCGAGCACGCCCACATCAACGCCGACGAATGCGGCGCCCCCGAGAGCGCCTGCGGCTGCAAGCTGCTCACCGTCCATGCCGCCGACGGCAAGCTGACGTGCGAGCAGATATCCCGCCACCTGCAGGGCCGCCTCGACCAGCACCGCGTCCAGCCCGCCGTCGTCTCAATCACCCAGGCCAGCGAGCTGGGCACGGTATACGGCTGCGAGGAGGTGCGGGAGATCGCCGCCTTCTGCCACCACCACGGCCTCTACCTGCACATGGACGGCGCGCGCCTGGGCAACGCCGCCGCCGCGCTGGGCAAAGGCCTGGGCGAGATCAGCGGCGACCTGGGCGTGGACATCCTCTCGTTCGGCGGCACCAAGAACGGCCTGCTGCTGGGCGAGGCCGTCGTCTGCTTTCATCCCGAGCTGAGCAGGGACACCCTGTTCATCCGCAAGCAGAAGATGCAGCTGGCCAGCAAGATGCGCTTCATCGCCGCCCAGTTGACGGCGCTGCTCAGCGACAACCTCTGGCTCGAGAACGCCAGCCACGCCAACCGCATGGCCAAACGGCTGGCGGAGAGGGTCCGGAGCGTGCCGGGCGTGACGATCGTGCAGCCGGTGCAGGCCAACGCCGTCTTCGCCTCCCTGCC
>JALOLC010000152.1 GCA_025456175.1 Acidobacteriota bacterium
CGGTCAGGGCCTCGGCGCGTGTATTTTCCGAGAAGGACCTGAGCCTGCAGGACCTCTCCGACCTGCTCTGGGCTGCCGACGGCATGAGCCGCCCGGCCGAGAACAAGAGCACGGCCCCGTCGGCGATGAACTCCCACGATATCCGCATCTATGTGTTCATGAAGGCCGGCGCTTATCTTTACGATTCCCCCAAGCACGAGCTGCTGCCGGTCCTGGCCGGCGACTTCCGTTCCCAGCTCATGGCGGCCCGGCCGCCGCGGCCGGCCGCTCCAGCGGAGCCCGTCCCAGCCGCCCCGGCTGTTCCCGGCGCTGTAACTCCGCCGCCCACGCCTCCCACCGCAACCGCCCCCGCCTCGCCGTCTCCATCTCCGCCGCCGTCAGCCGGCGCCTCGGTGTCCGCTCCCCCGAGCTCGCCGGGAGGTGCCGCCGCGCTGCCGGCCAACCCGCCCGTGCAGATCGTCCTCGTTTCCGATGGCGAACGTTTCCGGCGCGGCGACCCCGAACGGAAGTTCGAGTGGGGCGCCCTGGACGCCGGCATCGTCTCGCAGAACATCTCGCTGTTCTGCGCCGCCACCGGACTCAAGACCGTTCCGCGCGCCATGATGGACAAGGTCCGGATCAAGGAGCTGCTCCAGCTGAGCGACGCCCAGGTCGTGTTCCTGAACCACCCCGTCGGCTACGCGAAGTAGCATCCGGTTGGCTGAACCTTTCCGTCTTGCATAGCGTATGCGTAATCTTGCGCAAAATAATTGGATGGTTATAATCAATGCACGGACCAGATGAAGTGAGGTGATTCATGAGAAAAAAAGGATACCGGTCGATCGAACTGGAATCCAAGCTGGAGCGCCGAGACTTCCTGAAGATCGGCGGCGGCTCGCTGCTGGGCGCCGGATTGCTTTTAGGCAAGCCGCCGTTGTTCGGTCAGGAAGCGGCCAAAGCCGAACCGCCCGCCAAGCCGAAAACCAATATTGACGAAGCCCTGGCCGTTCCGCGCACGAAGTATTCCCTGCCCGGGCTCTTCCCGGGAAAGGTCGTTTCCGTCAAGGACGAGGCGGCCATGAACGAAAAGGGGGTGGACGGCAAGGTCGTCGCCGCCATGTTCGCCAAGGGGATGCAGGGCCTGACCGGCAAGCCCCTGGCGGAGAGCTTCAAGCTGTTCTTCGCCAGGAACGATGTCGTCGGCATCAAGGTCAACCCGGTCGGCGCCGGCCTGATCTCCACCCGCCTCGAGGTGGTCGACGCCATCGTCGCCTGGCTGAGGCAGGGCGGCATCCCCGCGGGCAACATCGTCATCTGGGACCGTTTCGACTACATGCTGGCCGACGCCGGCTTCACCGCGGCGCGCTACCCGGGCATCGCCATCGAGGGGCTACAGACCATGGATGAAGCGGCCGCCGAGGGTAGGAGCGAGGACGACAGCCGCTGGCTGGGCAAGGACGGCCGCCACGTCAGCGAGAAGAACTTCGACCTGGGCGCCTACTATTTCGCCGACGTCGAGGCCCCCAAGGACAAGCCCTATCTGAACCAGCACGTGTTCAACGGCAAGCACTCCTACTTCGGCAAGCTGCTGACCCAGAGGCTGACCAAGATGATCAACGTCCCCGTGTTCAAGAACACGGGCAACGGCGTGTCCATGGCCACCAAGAACCTGGGCTACGGCGCCGTCTGCAACACCAGCCGCCTGCACAAGCCCCTGTTCTTCGATGTCTGCACCGAGGTGCTGGCCTTCCCGGCCGTGCGCGACAAGCTGGTGCTCAACGTCACCGACGGCCTGCGCGCCCAGTACGACGGCGGCCCCGGGCCGCTGGCGCAGGCGACGTGGTATTTGAATACCCTGTACTTCGCCACCGACCCCTTCGCCCTGGACATGACCTGCCACAACCTGATCGTCGAGAAGCGCAAGGAGATGAAGGTCGCGGTCAACGAGCACCCCAAGTACAGCGAGTACCTGCGCTACGCCCAGCGCCTGGGCCTCGGCGTCGCCGACCCGGCGAAGATCTCCTTCACCCAGGCGTAAACAGCGCGTGAAAGCGCCGCGGATCTTCTCCCTGCTGGCCGTCCTGGCGTGCGCCCTGCCGCTGGCGGCCGTGGAATTTCCCGCCAACGGCTTCGTTCCCGGCTGGAAGCGCTCCGGCCCCATGGAAACCTATGCCCCCACCGCCCTGTACAACGTCATCGACGGCGGGGCCGAGCTGTTCCTCGAGATGGGCTTCGTTGACCTGCGCATCCAGAAGTATACGGGGGGTGGCGTCGAGATCGCGGTCGAGGCCTACCGCATGGAAAACGCGGCGGCGGCGCTGGGCATCTACCTGCTCAAGTGCGGTCGCGAAACGCCGCTGGCGGGGATCGCCGACCGCAACAGCGGCGACTCCTTCCAGCTGGCCCTGCTGCGCAGCGACCATTTCATTTTCATCAACAATTTCAGCGGCCGCCGGGAGTTGCTGCCGGTGATGTCCGAGCTGGCGCGGCAGCTCGGAGCCGTTATCCCGGCGGGCGAGGCGGTGCGCGAGCTCGATGTCCTTCCCGTTGCCGGCCGCATGCCCGGCTCGGAATTGCTGCTGCGCGGCCCTTATTCGCTGCAGGCGGTCTACACGCTGGGCGACGGCGACGTCCTGATGCTCGGGGGGCGTCGTTTCGCGGCCGCGGCGTCCTACCTGGACGGGACCGGCGCCGGCCATACCCTGATCGTCGCTCCCTACGAGGATGTTGCCGCCGCCGCCCTGGCATTCGCCAACCTGCGCCGCAGCCTCGACCCTTACCTGGAGGTCCTGGAGGAGGCCGGCGATCATTTCGTTTTCAAGGATTTCCAGAACCTGTTCGGCATGGCCGAACGGCGCGATCAACGCATCGAAGTGCGCGTCAAAATGGCGCAGCGGCCTTCCCGACGGCTGCCGTAGTTGGAGCATTTCCCCAACCCAAGGAGGTTGACCATGAAGAGAACGATCACGATGCTGCTGACCCTGATGTTGCTGGTTCCGCTGGCCGTTGCCCGGCCGGTCGGCGACGACCTGCAAAAAGAGTACGATGCCTTGTCCCTGGCCCTGGAGGGAAAAATGGCCGGCGTCAAGAGCCGCGATGACTTCCAGAAGGTGCAGGCCGATCACCAGGCCGCGCTGGAAGCGCTGCTGCTCAAGTTCGCTGCCGCCTCGGCGCCCGAGTCCGAGCTGCTCCGGGCGCGTATTTTGATCGATCTCCAGAAATACCCCGACGCCGAAGCCAAGCTGAAGGGCTTGCTGGCCAGCAAAGGCCCGCAGCAGGACGCAGCCCGTCTCTACCTGGCCAAGATCCTGACCGCGACGGAGAAGGTCGGCGAGGCGCTGCCCCTCTTCAGGCAGATCGAGGCCCGGCTGCCCCGCTCCGCCGATTTCTTCGCCGTCGCCTTCGCCCTGGCCTTCGAGGCCCCCGACAACGCCGTGCGCCAGGAGTACTGCCGCAAGCTGCTGGCGATCGCCGAGATGCCCAAGCCCTACGGCGGATACCGCGTCTACCTGTTCACCACCCTGGCCGAGATCGCCGTCGAGAAGCGCGACCTGGCCGCGGCGCGCGTCGCTGCAGTCGGCCTTGAAGCAGCTCGACTTCATCGGCAAGCCGGCGCCGGCCATCGCCGCCGAGAAGTGGCTGAACTCGGCCTCCCTGGCTCTCGACAAGCTGAAGGGCAAGGTGGTGGTCATCGACTTCTGGGCTCCCTGGTGCGGCCCCTGCCGCCAGGTCATTCCCGCCCTGGTCAAGGACTACGACGAGCTCAAGGGCAAGGGGCTGGTGGTCATCGGCTTCACCAAGCTCTACGGCCGCTATACCGACGACGTCCAGAACAAGGGGGCGGTCGGCGCTGACGAGGAGCGGGCGCTGACCCAGGGTTTTATCGAGCGCTGGAAGATGGCTTATCCGGTGGCCATCGCCGACAAGGGCGATATTTTCGAGGCCTACGGCATCGCCGGCATTCCGACCATGATCTTCATCGACAAGGCCGGCAATGTCTACGACATCAAAGTCGGCTCGGGCAACGAGGCCGCCATCGGCGCCAAGATCAGGAGCCTCCTGGCTGAGAAATGAACGGGAATACCTGACCCCAGGCGCCGCTCCTTCTGTTGCTTCGCGTCTTGATTTTTTTGCCGCCCGCCCCTACAATCACCCTATGGGCATGTGCAGCGCTTCTGGTCGTTGCGCGCATCGGGAAGAATACGTGACCATGCCTTTTTTTCAGGAGGAATAATGAAAAAATTGATCCTTGCCACCGTTGTCATCGCCCTGGCATTGCCCCAGTTGCCGGAGGGAGCGGAAAAGAAATCGCCGGACGCCAAACCGCTGGCAATCGGCGCGCTGCTCCATGGCTTCAAGCTGGAGCAGAAGCAGTTCGTCAAGGAGCTGGACGGGGAATGCTACCTGTTCCGGCACGTCAAGAGCGGCGCCCGCCTGCTTAAGGTTGTCAGCAAGGAC
>JALOLC010000048.1 GCA_025456175.1 Acidobacteriota bacterium
AATGAAATTCAAGACCCTGATGACGATCAAAGCGTTGGTCTGCCTGGGCTTCGGTCCCGTGCTGCTGTTGTTCCCGGCCTGGATCATCGGCCTGCTGGGCGCCGCCTACTGCAGCGGCGCGGCGCTGACGGCCAGGGAATACGGGGCGGCGCTGGTGGGCAACCTGCTGCTGACCTGGCTGGCCCGCAACGCCGACCCGGGCGTGGCGCGGCGGGCGATCATCTGGAACCTGTTCGTCTACGACGCCATCGGCCTCATCGCCACCGTGGCTCTGCTGCTGCAGGGCATGCTGAACCCGCTGGCCTGGGGCATCGCCGCCGTCTACCTGTTCTTCGCCGCCGGCTTCGGCTGCTTCGCGCTGAGCAAGAACTAGGCTCACAGGGCAGGGTCTCGGCATGCGGTTGACGGTGTACGGTTTACGGTAAAGGCAACGGGGCGAGCCGGCTCGCTCAATTGCGGCTGCCGTCGATCGTATATCGTATGCCGTCAACCCAATGCAGCCCCCTGCGTTCTTCCCCTTACGCCGAGATCATCGCTTCTGTTATAATGCCCTCGCCATGGAATGCAAGAAAGAAAAGAACCTGAAGAACTGCGCCTGCACCTATGACCCCTGCGCACGCAAGGGGACCTGCTGCGACTGCCTGGCCTTTCATCTCCGCAGCCGCGAGCTGCCCGGCTGCTGCTTCGGCCGCGAAGGAGAACGGACGTACGACCGCTCGTTCGCGCACTTCGCCCGGCTGGTCGCCCAGAACAAGATCTAAGCGAAGGCAAGGGGGTCAGCGCCGGGAAACAGCCGCGCGGACTCGTTTTCGGCTGCGAAGCGGTATAGAATATTGGCATGATGGAGCTGCAAGTCGTCAAGGCCGCGCCGCCGGGGACATACATCGCCTTCGGCCTGGCCCTGTTCATCTGGCACGCGGCCGCCGCGTTGCTGGGCGCATTCATCGCCGATCGCCTCGGCGTCAGCGACTCCGGCTTCGAATTCAAGAGCGCCCTGAAAAAGACGGCGCTGTGCTCGTTCGTCGCCCTGGCACTTTTCTTTCCCCTGTTCTATTTCGCCCAGAGCCCGGCCGTCTTCATCGTCTATATCATCGGCTTTCTCCTTGCCTTGAAGTTCGCCTACCTGGGCGAGGGCCACGGCTTCCGGCTCATCGTCCTCGGGGCCGTCCTGGTTGGCATGATCGCCTTCGTCCCTGTCGTCAGCGCGCTGCGCCTGCCCGGCACCTTCTTCCTGTACATCGTCGGATTCGCCCTGCTGGCGGTTTTCCACCTTTCCCTCCGGAGAACGGAGCGGGCGGCCAGGGAGAGCGGGGACCGGAAGGAGCGCCGCATCCGCCTCCTGGCCTGTTCCGACCCGAACTTCGCCACTCCATGCTACCGCTGCCGCTTCTGGCGCAGCGAAGGCGCTCGCTGCCTGCTGCGGCTGGCCGGTGACGAGGTGCGCGAGATCACGATCGACCAGCGGAGATATTGCGCTTCCTTCGAACCGGGCCGGGAGCCGGAGGAAATGGGAGAAAGCCCCGGTGGCGCTGGGGAATAGTGCAGGCTCTTCCTGAAGCGTAAGCGCCTCGGCCCCGGCTGTCCGGCGACGAGGACTGCGCCGGATTTGGCTTCTGCACCGCTGGAAGCTCGCGGAGATGATGGGGTGCGAGATCGGCGTAGGGAACGAACCTGGGGCGGCGGCCCATCCTTGACATTGTCTTTTTTCACCCCTACAATCGAAGCCCGGGAAGGCGCTCGCCCCGAAAACCCTGATGGCGCTTGATCCCGAAGCAGCGAGGTGACCCGATGACCACGTTCCAGGTCATGCTCAGCATCATCAGCGCTTTTTTCCTGACCATCAGCATCTACTACTTCCTGCGCTTTCTCCTGGTCACGAAGACGATCGACAAGTTCCTATACTTTGCCCTCTCCACCCTCGGCTGCGGCTTCTATGCCCTTTTCGAGCTTCTCCTCTCCTACCCCATCGCCAGTGAGCGGGCGCTGCTCCTGCACCGCCTGCGCCTGGCCTCACTGATCGTGGTCATCATTTTCTGGTTCTTCTGCATTTACGAGATATTCTTCCGGCACAGCGTGGTACCGAAGATATTCATGGCTTTCGGCATTGCGATCGCCTTGACCATCCCCTTTCCCTTTTTCCTGCACCTGCCGGTGCGCCACCTGCAGGTCATGTTCCTGGGCATCCAATTCGATTACCGCTTCGCCAGCTTCGGCCCCGGCTACACGCTGCTCTCCCTGTTCGTTTTAGGCACCTACGGCTTCTCGGCCGTAAAGGCGTTGTTCGCCCCGCTGAAAAAGCGCGACAAGGCAATCGCCCTGCTGGCCTTCTTCCCGGTCATTTTCGCCGGCGTCAACGACTTCGCCGTGGGACGAGGCCTACGCAACGGCATCCTGGTGGCCGAATACATGGTGTTCACCTACCTGATCGCCACCTTCACCATGTTCTTCATCGAGGAGCAGCGCAACCACCGCCGGCTCAAGCGCGTCAACACCGAGCTCGAGCGGCTGGTCGGCGAGCGGACCGGGGCGCTGCAGAGAGCGAACAGCGAGTTGAGCACCGCCAACGAGGAGCTGCAGCGCGCCAACCTCCTCAAAAGCGAGCTGATGGGCATCGCCGCCCACGACCTGAAGAACCCGCTGCAGGCCATCCTCGGCAACTCGGAGCTCATCATGCGCATCGCCAGCGAAAATGAGCGCATCATGAAGCAGTCCGAGGTGATCCATCGCTCCTCGGAGCGCATGCTGGGGCTGATCAACGAGCTGCTCGAGTCATCGGCGGTGGAAAGCGGCAAGATCGAGTTGCATCCCCGGCGCGTCGACCTGGGTTCCCTGGTGCGCCTGGTGGCGGAGGGCAGCCGGGACGAGGCCCAGGCCAAGGGGCAGCCGATCATTCTCAGCGGCGACGACGATTGCCATGTGCTTGCCGACGACGGGCGTTTGCAGGAGATCATCGAGAACCTGTTCAGCAACGCCATCAAGTATTCCCCCCCGGGAAAGGCGATCCGCGTGCGTGTTGCCGGCTCCGATTCGCGGGTGCGCCTCGAGGTCCAGGACGAAGGCCCGGGCCTGACTGCCGGGGAGCAGAGCAGGCTCTTCGAGAAGTTCCAGCGCCTCGGCCCCAGGCCGACCGGCAACGAGACATCGACCGGACTGGGTCTCTTTATCGTCAAGAAGCTCGTGGAGCTGCAGGGGGGCGAAATCGGCGTGCAGAGCGAGCCGGGTCGCGGCTCCACGTTCTCCGTCACTTTTCCCAAAGCCCCCTGAACGACCCAGGGAATCTGGCCATGATGCCCGGTTTGCCTGGCTCCGACCGGGCCAGCAGAAAACCGCCGAGGTCCGCGCATCAGCGCTGGGACCTGGCGGCCAGGGGGTTATCTTAAAACCAACACCGCGGTGACGGGATTGTGGTCGCTGTTCTGGAAGGCCAGGTCGCGGACGGCCACCTGTTGCACCTCGATATTGTCCGATACCAGGAAGCCGTCGATGATCGCGACGAAGTTTACACCCGGCTTGTAGGCGACGGTGCTGCTCCGAACCGTGGGTGTGGTCGGATCCAGCGCCCAGCTGAATCCCGGCGGCGTGAAATCGGCAGGCAGCTCCCTGTACCAGGAGGAGGGAGCCATGGTCGCTGCCAAGCGCCCGGGAGCGCCGGCCGGTTCTCCCGGCAGACGGGCGCAGCCGCGCAGGCCATGGTTCCAGTCGCCGCCGGCGATCACGTAATTGCCTTTTTGGCGTTCAGCCAGCAGCCGCCCCCGCAGATCGGCGAGCTGCTGCCTGCGGATGCCTCCCCCCTTGTCGAAAACCGACAAATGCAGGTTGTACAGCACCAGTTCCCCGCCCCCTTCCAGGGACAGCCGGCATTCGCTCAGGCAGCGGTCCAGCTCGGCCAATTGCCGCGGCCAGGCCTCGTTTCCCGGCAGCTGACGGCGGATCGCCGCCAGCAAATGATAGCGGCTGAGGGTCAACAGGCCGCTGTGAACCGCGCCCATCGGCCGGGTCAGGGGCACCGGCACCCAGGGCACCTTGTAGTTGACGGCAAAGACGCTGCCCAAGCCGGCGAGACTCCGCTCGAGTTCCTCCACCTGGTCGACCCGGTAACTGCGCGTCGCCCGGCGGTCCACTTCCTGCAGCAGCACCAGGTCGGACTTCTCCCCGGCCAGGAAAGCAGTGATGCGCCGCAAATTGGCTTGCGTCGCCTCCAGGCTCCGGCCGCGCGAGCCTCTGCCGCCGTCCATAAAGAAGTCGGCGCCGGCGTCCATGCCGCAGTAGCCGATGTTGAAGGTCAGCACGGAAAACGGGACGCCCTTTTTCAGTTTGCCCCTGGCGTTGTTCCTGATCTCCAGGTCGAGAGCCGGCTTCGGCCTGAAGTCGGTCGCGGTCATCCAGGCCAGGTAGAGAGCGACGATCAGAAGCGGCAGGCCGGCGGCCAGCGCTGCGGCGATCAGCAGTTTTTTCAGCATCATGACACCTCTGCGGCCTGGACGCTCACTCGTTCGCCAACCCGGGCTATCCACAGTTTCTCATTGGACCAGTACCCGGTCTCCAGGCGCAAAACCCCTGCCGCCAACGCGCGCGGCCCTGTCCAAAAGCATGGACCCGAAGCTTCCGCCGCGGATTCCGCTGCCATCATGAATGAACCGCACACTCTTGTCAAATGACGGGATACAATGTATCCTCGCAGCGGACAAGACATATGTACGGAGTGTATCTGATCCTGGCTTCGATCTTGCTGCTGGTCTATGTGCTTTGGCGTGCATCCTCGCTCCCCCGGCTGCGGCGAATCCCCCGCCGGCCATTCCTGCTCGCGAGCCTGCTGCTGGGGCTGCTGCTGGTATCCTGGCGCCTGCTGGGGCATGACAGCGTGGGTTCCTGGGGAGCGTTGTTGGAATTCATCTCCACCACCCTTCTGGGAACGCTGTTTTTGGTATTTACCTGCCTCTTCCCGGTCGACCTGCTCTCGGGCTTCGGCCGCTTCTGGCCCCGCCGGGCCGCACAGATCCGGAGCTGGGCCATGCTCGCCGGCTGTCTGCTGGCGCTGCTGGCCCTTTTCCAGGGCCTGCGCCCGCCCGTCGTTGTCCGCTATCAGGTGCGCCTGCCCGGGCTGCCGCCGGCCCTCGACGGCATCAAGCTGGCGGCTTTGTCCGACCTCCATCTCGGGACACTGATCGGTCCCGGCTGGCTGCAGGCCCGAGTAGAGCAGGTGCAGGCCCTGCGTCCCGACATGATCCTGCTGCTGGGCGATGTTTTCGAAGGGCACGGGGCTTCGCCCGCGCCCTATCTTGCGGGCTTGCGGCGCCTCTCGGCCCGGTTGGGGGTATGGGCCGTGGAGGGAAACCACGAGATGCACGGCGGCCCGGCCGCCGCCGCGGCCCGGCGCAGCGAACCTTTCCTGCGCACACTGCGGAACGAGGTGGTGGAGCCGGCACCGGGCTTGTTCCTGGCATCTCTCCCGGCGTGAGCAGGCACGCGCCGCATCCGTGTGGACGCCGGGGTGGAGGCAGGCCCCAGGGGCCAAGATCCTGATGGCCCATGTCCCGGTGGCGGCCAGGTTAGCGGCCCGGACCGGGGTCGGCCTCATGCTTGCGGGCCATACCCATGGCGGACAGATATGGCCCCTGAGCATCGCCAGCCGCTTGCTGAACCCGCTGCTGGCCGGCCGCTACGAAATGGAAGGCATGACCGTGCTGGTCAGCCGCGGTGCCGGCACCTGGGGCCCGCGGATGCGCCTCTGGCGCCCTGGCGAGATCATGCTCATCACCCTGCGCTCGCTGCGCTCGCAGCCGCGCCCCCCGGCCGAACCTGAACGCAACCGGCGGGATTGATTTTTTTTTGGCGCGGCGCCATACTCCCACAGCAGACCGGGAGGAAGCATGCGCATCGTTTACCTGTTGTTGATCATCCTGCTCGCCGGCGTCACTGTCCTGTTCGCAGTGCAGAACCTGCAGACCATCACCGTCTCGTTTCTGAACTGGAGCGTGACCCTGCCCATCGCCCTGGTGGTCCTGGGTGCCTATGCCCTGGGCATGGCCAGCGGCGGCAGCGTGTTGGCCTTCCTGCGCTGGACGGTGCGCAGAGCGAAAAAGACCGAGTGAGCCGCGATCGGAGAGCGCCCCAGCTCATTCCATCCGCGGCGTGAGCCGGCCCGCTAAGCCCCTTCGCTCGCGGGGCGGTCGCCCATTCAGGGAAGCAATCAGACTATTCGATCGTCTCCAGGAACCGCTGCGCCATGCCGGCCACGTCGCTATCGGTGCGGATGCCGCCCCAGGGATCTTCCGGCCGCACCAGGTTGACGACGACGATGTCGGCGCCGTTGAAGATGGCGCTGCGCGCCTCCTTGAGGCCCACGCCGCCGGCGGCCGAGATCAGCGCGGCGAACTTGCTGCGCACGCGGTTGACGTGCCGGTACTGGATCATCTTGCCGCGTGTGCTCTCCTCGTCGCGCCCCAGGTGCAGCACCACCACGTCGGGCGGCTTCTTCAATTTCATCAGCACCTGCAGCGGGTCGGGCACGCCCAGCATGTCGATCAGCGAATCGACCTGGAGCCGGGCGCAGCAAGAAACGAACAGGTCGAGGGACTCGATGGGCGAGCTGCCCAGCACGGTCGCCGCCGTGGCGCCGGCCTGGCGCACCATCTCCACTTCCGCCTGCGCGCCGTCCACCGTCTTCAGGTCGGCGACCAGGTGGCCCCGCCATATCCGGCGCATGGCGCGTATGCCGTCCAGACCCTCGCGCTTGATGAAGGGCGTCCCGGCCTCGATCAGGATGCGGCCGCTCTGCGGGATCTTGGGCAGCAGGCGCAGCACCATGAGGGTATCGTAGTTGAAGGCGATCTGCAGGTAACGGGTGTTGTTGTCGAGCATGAGGCCTGTGGACTATTTTTTATCGCCGCCGATGACGGAGCCGAGCAGCCGGCCCAGGTCGGAGGGAACGAAAAGGACGATCTTTTCGCTCGGATCGGCGGCGATGTCGCGGATCGTCTGCAGCGTGCGCAGGTGCAGCGCCCCCGGGCTCCGCGAGAGGTTCTCGGCCGCCTGGCGCAGGTTCTCCGAGGCCGACAGCTCGCCGCTCGAATTGATGATCATGGCGCGGCGCTCGCGCTCCGCCTCGGCCTGCTTGGCCATGGCGCGCTTCATCTCGGCCGGCAGCTCGACCTCCTGGATCTTGATCGACTCCACGTCCACGCCCCAGCCGCTCGTCTCGGCGTCGACGATCTTCTTGATGCTCTCGGCGATCTGCTCGCGCTCGGTGAGCACGAAGTCCATCTCGCCGTTGCCGATCACGTCGCGCAGCGCCGCCTGCGTGTACTGGCGGATGGCGTAGACGTGGTTCTCGATCTTGTTGATCACGTCCTCGGGGCTGATGACCTTGAAATAGACCACGGCGTTGACCAGCATGGGGATGTTGTCCTTGGTCATCACCTCCTGGCGCGGGATCTCGGCCGTCTTCAGGCGCATATCGACCACGCGCATCGACTGCAGGACGGGGACGATGAAGGTCAGCCCGGGGCCGCGCGTCCCGGTGTACTTGCCCAGGGTGAAGACGACGCCGCGCTCGTATTCATAGAGACGCCGGATCGATCTCAGGACCCAGCTGGCAAGGATGAACAGGACCGGAATGGCGATAAAACCGTTGATGCCGAGGATCTCGGGCATGGTGCGCCTCCTTCATGACCCGCGGGTCATGTTGCGGGGCTAATGTAGCACATGCCGGGATCGGGTGCAATCACCGCGAATCGGAGTCGGCTCCCGCACTGGCTGGCCTGCCACTGGTCGCCGGTCCCATTGACCGGCTCCGGCAGCGGCCAGGGAACGGACCCGTCCTTGTCCAGTCGTTCGACGAGCCAGAGAGAAGAATGCCTTTTACTTCCTTCGGGAACTGCGGGCGGAACTGGATCTGGTCTGCTTAGGGCGCCGCGGGGTTCGTGGCGGCGATTCGCCGCCAATCGTGAAGGCCCGGAAGGACCTAGACAAGAACACGGCGCCTAAGAGCGCCGCCGCAGCCGCGCCCGCAAGCACTCCCCAGAAAAAGCTGTTTTCGACTTTGGCCATGAGGCCAGTTTAGGAGGTTGCAAAGGGAAAAGCAAGAAGCGCTCGCAACGGGGTGCTGGGCATCGGACTTGACATGCGTTTTAAGAAGAATTCTAATGGTCTCATCATATTATGGAGAAGGGAGGGAAAAGAATGAAAAAACTGGTCGCATTTGTTTGTCTGCTGGTCCTGTCTTGTTTTGTCTTGAGCGCCCAAATGAAGTCCGGGCCCGGCAGGTGCGAGAAAAAAGTGCAGGTTCTCCTAGACAAGGTGCTGGAGATGTGGAACAAGCCGGACCTGGCCCTGATCCCGGAGTTGTACACGGCCGACACCGTGGCCACGACCAGCTCCACGCCCGAACCCTACGTCGGCCTCGAGGGGATCAAAAGATGGGTCGAGAACACCCGCGTCATGCTGCCCGACTTGAAGATGACCTTCGACGAAGTCGTGGTGCAGGGCGACAAGGTCGCCACCATCTGGACGATGACCGGCACGAACACCGGCCCCATGCAGACTCCGGGCGGCGTCTTGCCGGCAACCGGCAGGAAAGTGCGCATCTCCGGCATGGCCATTGACTACCTGAAGGACGGCAAGTTCGCCAAGGAGATCGTCAATTTTAACACCCTGGAGATGCTGATGCAGATGGGGTTTCAGCTGGTACCGCCTCAGGTCCCGGTGGCGCCGAAATAACAAGACGAGGTTCGAACCAGTTTTTATAGTTCCGCTTATTTTACTTTCAGTTTGATCTCGAGCAGCTCCACGACGGGGTTCAGGTCTGATTTCATCCGCACTTCGACGCGGATGGAGCGGAACTTGTTGGGCAGGACCGGATGCAAAAAGCCCTGCTTCAGGTCGTTGGGCAGCGAGCTGACGCGAACCAGCTCCTCGGCGCGGGTGTTCAGATAGAAGGCGACAGTGAAGTACTTGTCCCAGACGGCAACCCAGCAGACCGTTGTGGCCTGGCGGGTGACCTTGAAGAGCCAGCTCTTGCCGTCGTTGTAGTAGCGCCACTCGCCGAGCAACTTGGGATCATTCTTTTTCAGCAGCGCCTGGAAGGCGACCCAGGCGGGCTTGGACTTGCCCAGTTGGCGGGCCAGGACCTTGTCGTCGGGGAATTGCTTGGCATCGTTGAGGGCCGGGGCATCCATGGATGGATTATAGAGGTAAAAGGGGGAAAGGTAAAGACAATTATTGAGATTGCGGGCGCCTAGCGAACTTCTCTTGCAGAGAACTTTTTCAGCGCATCCATATCATGGGCGTCGGAACCGCGCGTCGCCTGCAGATGGAAGCGCTCGGCCAGTTCGCGCAGATGCTCGATCATGGCGCTCTCGGCCGCGAGATCGGGGAAGGCCGGGGCCGGCTCCTTTTCCTGGTAGTAGGGATAGTCGACCTCGATGCCGGCGAGACCCAGCGGGGCCAGCTCGGCCAGCATCTCCTCGAGCTTGATCGCGGTCTCGGCGACGATGTAGCCGGGATGGGCCAGCACCACCTCGCCGCCGGCGCGGACGATCATGGCGATGGCCTCGGCGATGGGCAGCTTGGGCACATGGATGGGGACGCCGGCGTTGACCGAGAGCCACTTGGCCGCTTCACGGTAGTCCGGGAAAAGCCCCTCGTCGAGCATGGCGTGGACCAGGTGCGGCTTCATCAGCGAGTCGCGCTGCGGCAGCAGCACCTTCTTGCGCTCGACCACCTTGCGGCCGAAATAGCGGTTGATGTCCTCGAGCTGGCGCAATACCCGCTGTCGCCGCAGCCCCTGCACCAGGCGCAGCCTCTCGTTCAGAGCCTTGTCCTCGATCGCAAAGCCGTAGCCCAGCAGGTGCAGCTCCTCGTCGCGGTAGTGGGTGTCCAGCTCGATGCCCGAGACGAGCTCGATGGCCAGCTCATTGGCCCTGGCGAAGAGGTCACCCCAATGGCGGTAGGCGCCCAATGCGTCGTGGTCGGTGAACGAGATCCTTTTCAGGCCAGCTTCTTTTGCCGCTGCCAGCATTTCGAGAGGAGTGCAGATCCCGTCGGACACGAGGGTATGCAGGTGCAGGTCTATTTCGCGATTCATAAGGGGGTATAGTATCACAGAAGGCTGCGTTATGCGTTATTCGTTATGCGTTAGGCGTGATGCGTCAGGCGTGTCCGCAAGGATTTGAACAATCGCTACTCCGCATAACGCCTAACGAATGGCCGCCGGGGCCGTTCGCGCCCTTCACGATCTCTTCATCCTTATTCCTATTGACATTGCCGCTGCCGATTGCGGACAATACGGCCATGGGAAAAAGAAGCGTTCTGCTGCTGCTCCTCCTGGCCACGGCCGCGCTGGCGGCGCCCGCCTCGCAGGAGCAAGGGGTCGAGGGGAAGGTCATCGAGGTCCGGGGCGACCGGGTGCGGATAGCCCTGGCGCAGGGGGGCGCGGCCCGTGAGGGGCACCAGGTGGAGATCTACACCGCCGACGCCCAGCTGGCCGGCTTCTGGCTGGTGGTCGAGGCCGGGCCCGGCGAGGTGACCGCGGTCAAGGTCGAGGCGGTCACTGCGCCGCAGGTCGGCTGGAAGGCCCGGGTCTACGACGCCGACGCGGTGGCCCAGGCTCCCGCGGAGCCGCCGCCGGGGGAAAAGACGGAAACCACGGAGCCGGAGCAGGCCGAGGAAGACGCCCCGCCCTTTGACCCCGAAAAGGTCTTCGGCCCGCCGCCGCCGGGCGCGTTCGTCAGCACCAAGGGCTACGCGCACCAGCGCGCCGACGGGACCTGGCAGGATGGCTTCGACAACTTCGGGCGCTGGGCCGCATCCCGCGGGCCGTCGCGCGAAAAAATGGTGCAGGAGTTCAAGAAATGGAAGGCCGGCCCCGGGGCCGAGCCCTTCCTGGGTCTGTGGGTGGAGAAGAACGACCGCGTCATATCGCAGATCTACGCCATGGCGCCGACCGGCCTGATCGTCACCGGCGTCTGCCCCGGGGCGCCGGCGGAGAAGGCCGGGCTGCGGGCCGGCGACATCATCCTCAAGATTGACGGTGAGTTCGCCAACGATCCCCTGGTGCTGAGCGAGGCTGCGGGAAAACTCGCCCTCGAGGTCGAACGCGACTCGAAGACCGTGGAGATCACGCTGGAGGCGGAGCACCATGAATAAAAGATCGGCGATCTTGCTGGCGTTCATCCTGCTGCCGGCCCTGGCAATGTCTGCGCAATCTGTCATTCCCCTGCCCGACTGCTGTCCGCGCATCTACGACACCGGTCGCTGGCTGGGCTGGGCCGCGGCGATGCTCGAGCACGCGCGCGACGCCGGCGGGCCGATCCCGGCCGAGGGGGACATCATCCGCTGCCTGCAGTCGGCCGGCCAGAGCGCCCAGGCGGCCTACCAGGCCTGCTCCTCGGGCGTCCCGGCCTGGCCCGACTGGAAGCAGCGGCAGCTCTGGATCAACGGCTGGGTCGGCGAGCTGCGCCACCCGGGCAACAGCACCAAACAGCGCTGGATGAGGTGGGAGCTCGTGGCCAGCGCCGTCGCCACCGCCTACGGACAGTGGGCCGACGTCCTCTCCTGGGAGAAGGTCGACGGCAAGATGCGGAAGCGTACGACCTGCGCCACCTGTTTCTTCCAACTGGGGTTCGACCTGGCTTACGCCACCCAGGCCTACCGCCTGGCCATTGAGGCCAACGCCTCACGCGACTTGCCGACCAGCAAGAGGCTGCAGATCACGCTTCGCGAGCTGAACCGCACCCGCCTGCGGCTGAAGAAGGCGCTGGCCGTCCTCAACGCCTACCGGGCCGTGAAGGGGCGGAACGCCGATGCCCCCGGCTGCCCGGGCTTCGGCGAGTCCGAACTGGAGCGGCGCCTCCGCGCCATCACCCTCACCGCGCCCAGCATCACCCGCGCCCAGGAGGAGCTGCGCTATGTCTCCTTCAGCTCCGACAACGTCGGCCGCCTGCTGGCGCAGAACTGCACCGCCGGCGCCGCGCAGGCGGCTCCGGCTGCGGTCGGACCTGCCCTCCCGCCGTCAAGCAACCAGGGCGAACTTGCCGGCGACTGGGTGGTCCATTTCCTGAGTTGGGGTCACTTCATCGGTCCGGAGTGGGAGAGCCGCTGGGCCGCCAAAGCCAAAGAACATCATCCCCAAGCATTGGTGATCCGCTTCACGCGCGACGGTGACGAGTATGCCGGGACCATCCTGCGCCCGCCCGCCACGACCTCATGGATCCATCCTTTTGACGCTTTCGGCAATCGCATCCATCTCTACCGGCAGGGGCTGCGGCTCCTCAGGATGCGCAAGATTGGGGCCAACCTCTACCGTGGCACGCATCAGTTGCTCGGAATTCCCAGCGACGTGACCGACCCGGACCGCGCCTGGGGCTTCTACCATAAAAACTGCGACATCGTTGTCTTCGGAAATGCCGCCAAGCTCATCTCCCCATCCTATCCCGACCAACCCCAAATCCTTCAACGCGGCCACAACGCCGGCTTTCTCCTGCTCCACCAAGAATATCGGGAATAAAGATCGAAATCCGAACCCTCTCGCTGTCATAGGGCCGGCGGCGCTTAGCGATTGGTGATTTGTGATTCGTGATTAGAAAGAAGCAAGAAAGGATAATCTTCGAGCGGCAATTGCATAGCGGAACTTTTTTTGTGAAATGCTGTTGCCATTCACTAATTACAAATCACCAATCACTTTCTTGAAGTTCTCCGGGTCGGTGTCGCCCTCGGTGTTGACCAGCAGCACCCGCGCCGTCGGCCCCAGGGGCAGCTTGGAGCGGATGGCCACCAGCTTGTCGACGCGGGTCAGGGCCAGCAGGGCGGCCAGGCCGGAGGAGCCCGACTCGCCGGAGATGATGCGCGGGTCTCCCTTCAGGGGGTGGTAGTAGCGGCGCATGGCTTCCTCGGCGAAGCGGTCGCCGACGGCCAGGAAAAAGGGATAGGCATCGCGCACGAAGGGCCAGGCCAGCGGCGAGGGGACACCGCAGTTGAGGCCGGCCATGATCGAGGTCTGCCTGCCCCGGGTGGGCAGCGGCTCCCCCTTGCCGAAGCGCACCGACTCCAGGAAGCAGTCGGAGGAGACGGGCTCGACGCAGATCAGGAAGGGGCGCTTGGCCCCGTAGCGCTTGGAATAGAAGAAGGCGCCGGCGGCGGCCAGCCCGCCCACGCCGGCGGGCAGGATGACCGTGTCCACGCCGGTCTTCATCGGCCCATGCAAGAGACCCTCCAGCTCGACGAAGATCGAGGTGTAGCCCAGCAGGATCCAGCCGGGGATCTCGCCGTAGCCGGGGTAGGCGGTGTCGGAAATCGCCTGCCAGCCGTTTTTTGCCGCGTCGCGCGCGCAGCGCTCGACGCAGAGGTCGAATGTCCCGGCGACCAGCTCGACCTCGGCCCCCTCGCCGCGGATGCTCTCCACCCGGGCCGGCACCGAGTCGGCAGGCATGTAGATAACCGCCCTCTGCCCCAGCTTCCTCGCCGTCCAGGCGACGGCCCGGCCATGGTTGCCGTCGGTGGCGGCGCAAAAAGTGAACGAGCCCAGCGTCTCGAGGACATGGCGATCCTGGAAGCTCGCCGGGGTGAAGGGATCAGCGAAACGCGCCTGCCATTGTTTCTTCAGCAAGCGGTACATGGCGTAGGAGGCGCCCAGGGCCTTGAAGGCCTTGATGCCGAAGCGCTGCGACTCGTCCTTGACCAGGATCTCGGCCAGCCCCAGCTTGGCCGCCAGCGCGGGCAATGAGCGCAGAGGAGTTGGCGCGTAGCCGGGCAGGGCCTGGTGAAAGGCCGCCATGTCGCCTGCCTGCAGGAAAGCGTAGTCGTCGCCGGTCCATTCGGGCCTGGCCTGGCACAGCTCGTTGAACGCGTACTCGCACACGGGATCCCTCAATCCTCGCGCAGGGCGGCTCTTTCCTCGGCCGTCCGCTCGCGCATGGCGAGGGCGCCGGAGAAGCACTTCTGGGCGCAGATACTGCAGCCGATGCAGCGGGCCGGGTCGGTGAGGGGGTGGCGCTTCTCGTTAAAGGTGATCGCCAGGTAGGGGCAGCGGCCGCAATTGCCGCAGGAGAGGCAGAGCGCCTCGTCGCAGCACGAGATCTTTTTCTCCGCCGACAGCTCCATGAAGCCGGTGACCGGGTACGGCAGGGCGATGCCGATCAGTTTTTCCATGGTCGGAATGCCCCGCTCCAGCATCAGCGAGCTCGTGCCGTTGACCAGGTCGGCAAAGACGCCGTAGCCATGCTTCATGACGATGGTGCAGAACTGGACGCTGCGCGCGCCCAGGGCCAGGAAGTGGGTTGCCGCCCGGTAATCCATGGGGCCGCCGTTGCCCGAGACCGCGACGCCCAGGTTGGCCACCGTGGCCAGGGTCAGGTTGCTGATCGGGGTGACGCCGGCGCCGCTCATGCCGACGACGATCCCCTCCTCCCACTCGGGCTTGCTCCCCGGGCGGAAGCAGAGGGTCGGGAAGGTGTTGGCCAGGGTGATGCCGGCCGGCTTGTCGGGATGGCGGGCCAGTACCTTCTTGACGGCGCGGACGATCACGGCGATCGAGGTCACGGCGGCGGTCAGCTTGAACAGTTTGGGCACGTAGGGGCTGCCGCCGACCAGGATCCACTCGACGATCTTGGCGGTAAGCGCCGCGTTCTGCGAGACGATGTCGCCCTCGGTGCCGTCGCCCCCCTGCGGACAGGAGAGGCTGTACTCGATGCCCATGACGCCGGCGTTCTCCAGCTTGCGCGTGTTGCCCTGCCAGGCGGCCTTGTCCCTCTCGTCGTCACCGCTGACCGGGCCGCCGGTGGAGGCCACGGTCAGGCGGTCGGGGTAGAGCTTGACCAGCTGGCCGACCTCGCGGCAGACGCGGTCGAGCGCGTGTCCCGAGACATTGTCGCAGTTGCCGTAGGTCAGGGGATCGAAGGCGTGCATGTACTCGCCGGGGATGTGGATGGGGATGCTGTCGAAGGCGGTTTTCATGATGCCGCCCGACCAGCCCGCCTCGTAGGCCTTCTTCATCTGTTCCAGTCCGTCGGACGGCGGCGCCGCCGAGAGCAGGAAGGGTGTCGAGATCGGCCGGCCGAAGAAGTCGGTCGCCAGCGAGACGGGGCGGGCGACGTAACCGCCAAGCTCGACCACACTCTTGACCCGATTGGCGAAGGCCGGCTTCTCCTTGCGCTCCAGGAGGGCGGCGACTTCCAACGCCGCGTTCTTGCCGGCGGCGACCGCCTCGACGACCGTGGTCGGGCCGTTGACGCAATCGCCGGCGTAGACAACGCGCGGGTCCGCGATCCTCTGCATGTCGGCGCGGGCGCCGATGGCCACGATCAGCGCCTCGACGTCCGGGCGCTTCTGCCCGCTGCCGGGCACTTCACGGACAGCGGCCGGGCTGAACTCGGCGCCAGCGGGCAGGGCGACCTTCTTTACGGCCAGGCCGGCGATCCTCTTGCCCCGCCGGTAGATCGCGGTCACCTTGGTCCTGCCGCTGACCTCGATGCCGTTGGCCTGCAGTTCGCTCATCTCCTTCGCCGTCAGCGGCATCTCGCCGATCTTCTCCAGGGCGATCAATTCCACCGCGGCGGCGCCGTTGCGCCTGGCAGTCACGGCGCAGTCGGCCGCCACGGCTCCGCCGCCGACGATGGCGACCCGGCCGCTGAACTGGAACTTCTTCGGGTTCCAGAGGTAGTCGAGTCCGGCGACGGCCAGCTCCTCGTTCTTCAGGCCGAGGGCGATGGACTTCGTCCGGCCAACGGCGACCACGACGGCGTCGTAGCCCTTTTTCAGGAGCGGGCGCGGGTCGTTGACTTTCGCCTTGTGCTGGATGGCGAGGGCGCCGAGGCCGACGGCGAACTCCAGATCCCGGCGCAGCATTTCGGGATCGAGGCGATGCCCGGGAATGAGGTTGCAGGCGCCGCCGCTGACCTTGTCCTTCTCGAAGATGTCGACGGCGTGGCCCAGCTGGGCGAGAACGGCGGCGGCGGCGATGCCCGCCGGCCCCGAGCCGACCACGGCGACGCGGCAGCCGCTGCGCTTGGCCCTGGCGAACGCGGGGATGCCGCCCAGCTCACGCGCCTTCCTGACGATCGTCGCCTGCACGGCGGGGATATTGACGGCCGAGTCGAACTTCTTGTGCACGCAGGCGGCCATGCAGAACTTGTCTGGGCAGACCAGGCCGCAGACGCCGCCCAATGGGTTGTTCTTCATGATCTGCGCCGCCGAGCGCTTGATGTCGGAGGGGCCGAAGACCTTCGCCGCCATGATGAAGTCGGCGGCCGAGCAGTCGGCCGGGCACTTCTGCATGCACGGCTTCTCCTCGCAGAACTCGCACTTGGCGAATTCAGCCTTCAGCTGGGCATCGGTCAGGTACAGCGCGTCCATCGTCCCGTCTGGCTTGGCCATGCGGCCCTCCTCCCCCGGCGCGTCGCCGGCAACGCGGGCTAGCCGCGGCCGCCCATGGTCAGGGCCATGATCGCCTTGGCCGTGTGCAGCCGGTTCTCGGCCTCGTCGTAGACAATCGAGATGGACTCGTCGTCGATCACCTCGTCGGTCACCTCGCGGTTGCGGTCGGCAGGCAGCGCGTGCATCAGCTTGACGTTGCGGTCGGCCAGGGCAACGCGGCGGCGGTCGAAGATCCAGTCCTTGTGCTGGGCCAGGCGGGCGGCCATCTCCTTTTTGCATTCCGTTTCATTCTTCAGGTACTCATCGACGCTCCAGGCGCCGAAGCCGCCCCAGTTCTTGGGGATGACCACCTGCGCCCCCTTGACCGCCTCGTCCATGTCGTGGGTGAAGGTCAGCCGTCCGCCGCCGGCCTTGGCGTTCGCCTTGGCCTTGGTTACGATGTCCCTGCTGAGCGGAAAATCGGGCGGATGAGCGACCGTGACGTCCATGCCGTAGCGCGGGAAGAGGAGGATCTGGGTCTGCGGCACGGACAGGGGCTTGGCGTGCGATTCGGCATAGGCCCAGGAGACGGTGACCTTCAGCCCGCGCGGGTCGCGGCCGAAATGCTCGAAGATGGTCATCATGTCGGCCAACCCCTGGAAGGGGTGGTAGACATCGTCCTGCAGGCTCATGACCGGGCACTTGGAATACTGGGCCATCTCATTGAGGTAGGCGTTGCCCGTGCCGTAGAAGCAGTTGCGGCTGGCGATGCCGTGGCCCATGCGCGAGAGGATGATCGCCGTGTCCTTGGCCGACTCGCCGTGGGAGATCTGCATCTTGTCGGCGGTCAGGTCGTGGGCGTGGCCGCCCAGCTGGGTCATGCCCGCCTCCATGGAGTTGCGCGTGCGCGTCGACTGCTCGAAGAAGATCATGAACAGCGTCTTGTCCGGCAGCAGCCGGTGCGGCTCGCCCAGGGCGAACCTCCTTTTGAGGTCGAAGGAAACGTCGAAGACGGTGTCATTCATCGTTCGCTCCTTGGCTTGTTTTCGTACTCCTAAAAAATATAGCACTAGTACCGGATCAAGTCAAAGCCGGTTCGCAATTCGACGTTAATAGGGGAAAATCTGCTAAAAAAGAAAAATTTCAAGGAAAGCGGAGTGTGGCGCCCGGCCGCCTGCAGGAGTTGACTTTAAGCGAATTCGGCACTAGAATTCCTCCCAGGCGCGGGGGGAGCGCATGACACGAAAAATCGATCCAAGGAGTCAACCATGAAAACAAAGCCCGGAATTTTGGCAATGGTCTCCCTTTTGGTCCTGGGCCTGTCTCCACTCTGGGCGCAAACGGACGCGGAGGGCTGCAAGGACCATCCGTTGTTCAGCCGCATGCCCAACTTCTACATCGATGCTTGCGAGGTCAACGACTTCGACAGCTATGAGTTCTATCTGGACGAGGGAAAGACTGTCGCCGTCGAAGGCGCTAAGACCTATCTCAGCTATTACATAAAAGAAGGTTCGCCCGTCCCCTCGGAGCTCCAGATCCTCCGCAACTTCATCAATGCCGCCCAGAAGATCGCTGGCCAAGTCTTGTACAAGGACGGCTACAATGCTTATCTCAAGATCGCGCGCGCCGGCGGCGAATTCTGGGTCCATGTCAAGGCCTGCGATGGCGCCGATTGCTACCAACTGACGATCATCGAGAAAAAAGCCATGGTCCAGGAGGTCACGGCCAACGAGATCCTTGACGCCCTGAATTCCCAGGGGTTCATCGCCCTGGACATCCGCTTCGACACCGGCCAGGCGACGATCAAACCCGAATCAAAACCTATCGTCGAACAGATCGCGGCGGCGCTGCGGGACAATCCATCCTTGAAAGTCAGTGTTGAGGGCCACACCGACAACACCGGCACCCCCCAGGGCAACAAAGCGCTTTCCATGAAGAGGGCCGAGGCCGTGGTGGCGGCACTGGTCCAGGCCGGCATCGCCTCCGGCCGCCTGCAGGCCGCCGGCTGGGGCCAGGAAAAACCCGTGGCCGACAATCGCAGCGAGGAAGGACGCGCCAAGAACCGCCGCGTAGAGGTCGTTAAAAAATAGCGCCTGCCGGGGATATGCGCCCGTCAGGCCTTTTTCTCAATCCGGCGCGCGCCCGTTTTCCGGCGCGGGTCGCGGACCACGATGGTGTCGGCGATGCGGTCGTGCACCGTGCGCTTGTTGGGATGGATGAAATACTGGACGAAGCCAAAGCCGAACTCGAGCATGGAGGCGCCATAGCCCAGGGCGCGCTCCAGCGAATGCCAGAGCGAGATCCGCTCGTGGGCCAGCGAGACGACACGGATGTCCAGCAGGCGCTTTCCCGGCGTTTGGCCCCGACCGATGTAGGTGGCCAGGCCGAAATAGAGAACCACCCAGGCGACGCTGTACCAGTTGGCGTTCAGGGCGAAGACGATCTTGTCGGAATGCGCCACCCAGCCCCGCTTGACCAGGAATGGCGCCAGCAGCGCGCCCACGACGACAAACAGCACGGAGAGGATGACGATGTCCAGCACGAAGGCGGCGGCACGGCGCCAGAACGATGCCAGCGGCGCCCCATGCATCTCGCGCATGCGCCAGGTCTGTTCAGAGTTATAGGTGGCCATGCTCCATTTCATATCACAGGAAGTCACCGAAGACAAGGAAGCAGGTTCTCGCGATCTCAGGTTGACTTTGTTGTTTCGCGCCATTAGAATGGCCCCCGAGGAAGAACATGAAACGCTGCCAGAGAAGGGATAACGAGCCGCCGTACGCAACAGCGAAATGGGGCTGGCGCTACCACCACCTGGGCATCCCGACCAAAGAGGCCAAACCCGGCGAGATCCACCTGCCCCAATTGAAAATCCACGTTTCGGGCTTCAAGACCAGCCCCTTCGGCATCGAATGGATGCGCTTCGATCCCGACTGCCCGATTCCCGAAGTCGTCCGCACCGTCCCCCACGTCGCCTTCGAGGTCAACGACCTGGACAGGGAGCTGAGGGAATGCGGCCTGGAAATTCTCTGCCCGCCCGGCGCCCCTTCGGCGGGGGTCCGCGCGGCCATGGTCATGCACGACGGAGCACCCGTCGAGCTGATCGAGTTCAGCAAAAACCATTGACGAAATCCGCGCAGGCGCTGGACGTTATGCGCTTTCCTTATGGCCCTGCGTTTCGGCTGGGTGATTTCATTTCACCATGCAAGTCAGGAAAATCGGAAGTTCCCCGCTTCAGCGGGGCAGCTTTGAACATCCG
>JALOLC010000049.1 GCA_025456175.1 Acidobacteriota bacterium
GATTATGCGGGGATCGAGCGGATCATCGTGGCTCAAAAAGATCGCTAAGCTGAATTTGGTGTACGGTAGACGGTATACGGTTTACGGTAAGAAATAAATCCCAAATCTCAAGCGCCAAAGATCCAGACCATGAAGTTAATGGGTTGAAGGGTAAATGGGTAGAAGGGTTAAGAAAGTACCAAGAGTTTGTATTCAGTGCGATTGCTTCATTAACTCAGCTACTAATCAACAAAGGCCCACTTTCCTTGTTTTGGTCATTTGGTAATTTGAATTTGGTGCTTATTTGGGATTTAGAAGTTGGAGCTTGGAATTTGGCTGAACTGTTTTTGCCGTTTACCGTCAACCGTCTACCGCCAACCGTATACCGAGTCTTTCCCTAGTCTTCGAACCTATTTCTTTCTTTTGCGCAGAACCCAGCCCTTGATGTTCCGCTGCCGCTGGCGGGCGACGGCCAAAGCGTAGCGCGGCACGTCCTCGGTGATGGTGGAGCCGGCTGCCACGTAACTGTCGCTGTGCAGGGTGACTGGGGCCACCAGTTCGGTGCCCGAACCGATGAAGACGCGATCGCCGATGGCGGTGGGATTTTTCCTCTCGCCGTCGTAGTTGCAGGTGATGGTGCCGGCACCGACATTGACCCCGCGGCCGACTTTGGCGTCGCCGATATAGGTGAGGTGCATGGCCTTCGACCCGCGGCCGAGGACGCTTTTCTTCATCTCGACGAAATTGCCCATCTTGGCGCCGCGGCAAACCAGCGAGCCGTTGCGCAGGTGGCAATAGGGACCCAGCTGCACGTCCTTTTCCACGATGGAGTCGCGGATGACCGAGCCGGGTAAAATCGAGCAATTGTCTCCGATTTGCGAATTCTCGATGAAACAGTTGGCGTAGATCGTTGCGCCCCTGCCGATGCGGCAATCACCGCGGATGACGGCCCCCGAGCCGATCCGGGAGCCGCGGCCGATGGCCGGCAGCCCTTCCAGGTAGAAATTGCCGAAGTTGTCGATGTGCACGCCGTTTTGCCGCAGGCGGCGAAGCTGCAGGGCGACGACGGCGGCTTCGATCTTTTCCGGCTCCTGGCGGGGGTCCAGGATCGCGAGCGGATGACGCAGCTCCAGCGGGGCGACTCCGGAGAGGAGTCGCAGCCGGCGGAATACGCCCGGCTTCAAGTCCAGGCCGCTGTCGCGCCAAAAAGAGCCGGGGACGATGAAAAAGGGCTTGCCCGGCGGGGCGAGGACCTGGCTCTGGTTGCGATCGCGGAGACGGCGGCGAAGCTCGCGGCAGCAGGCATCGCTGAGGGAGGCGAAGCGCGATGGGCTGAAGACGATGATTCGCTCGGGGAAGCGGCCGGAGGCGGGAAAGGGGCTGAAGCGGCAAAATGGGAAAAGAAGCTCAAGCCAGAAGCTCAGGCTGCGGCCGCGGACAATGAGGCGGTTTTCGTTGTCCCGGCCGCTGTCGATGACGGCAGTGATCATTCCACCAGTTTCAGGAACTCGGGGTTTTCGTGCAGAGGCTCGAAGTCCGGCTCGTTGTAGACGATGACCTTGTAGCCGTCATCCTTCTTCAGGCACTTCTCGACATAACGCAGGGAGCCGGCCGTGTCTTCCTTGCGCAGGTAGGCGGTGGCCATGAGAAAGTACAGATAGGCGTCGCGGTAATTGCTGTTCTCGGCGTGGGCGAAATGCTCCAACGCCTGGTCGACATTGCCGGCGTTCAGCTGGAACACGCCTTCCCAGAGATAATCCAGGGCGCTCTCCAGCTTCAGCTTCAGCGGATGGGCCTGGGCCTGGGCAATGCTCTGGTAAACCTTGGCCCGGGCCTGGATTTCCAGCACGCTGTAGAATTCCGAGTCCTTGTACGTCTCGATGATGCTCTTGAACGCATCACCGGCCTTGATATAGCTTTTTTTATGGAATGACTGCAGTGCCGACTCGAATTCCTTGCTGATGGCCTGCAATTCCTTTTCTTCCTTGAGTTTCATGGTGTGCCGCCTCCGGGACTATATTTTACATCTTTTGGGCCTGTTTTGCAACCCTGGCCTTGGGGCCGGGGAAATCTACAATTCGACCCTTGTGAATTGCCGGCAGGGAAATTCTGACTTACTCGCCGCTCTTGTAATGCTCGGGAATGACGCCGAGGACCTCGATGCCCGCCCCTTTGGCGATGTCGATGATGCCCAGCACGTCCTGGTAATTGAGCGATTCGTCGGCGCGGATGAAGATGGTCTTGTCGGTGCGGGTCTGGTAGAGGTCGCGCAGGGTGTTCTCCAGCAAGGTCATGTCCACGGGGTCCTGGTTGATCTTGACGGTGCGGTCGCTTTCGAGGGTCAGTACGATGCCCCGGGCATCCTGGGCGCCGCCACCCTCTTCGCCCTGTTGGGTTTCAGGGAGCTTGACGTCGATCCCTTTCTGCATGACCGGGGTGATGACCATGAAGATAATCAGCAGCACGAGCAGAATATCGCAAAGGGGAACTACGTTGGGTTCGGATTTTTGTTTGCTGGCGCCAATGTCGACACTCATGGGGGGACCTCCTCGATTGCAGGCAATAATGTAACAAAGAAAAAGAAAGTTGTCAAGTATTCCGGGGAAAAATCTCGCCCAGGGAGGCGGGCCGGTTTTTCCCCTGAAGGGTTGAAAATTAATTTTTTTTGGGTATAGTTCTTTCATGGCGCGGAACACATTTTTAAAGGAAAACACCATCAATTGTCTTCTGGAGACCAGCGTCGAGAAGCACGGCTCCCGGCCTGCGCTGGGCATGGCCCTGGAAACTCCCCTGACCTACCGCGAGCTTTTCCGCCAGGTCAGCGGCATGGCCGACATGCTGAAAAAGCAGGGGGTGCGCAAGGGGGACCGCGTCGCCATCCTGGGCGAAAATTCCCCCAATTGGGGCATCGCCTGCCTGGCCGCCATGCGCATCGGGGCGATCGTCGTTCCCATTCTCCCCGATTTTCCCGAGGCCGATATCCACCACATCCTGCAAGACTCGGAGGCCAAAATCCTGTTCACCACCCAGCGGCAGATGGATAAAGTGCTGGGAATCCGCGACCACAAGCTGCTGACCGTGATCACCCTCGACGATTTCAAGGCCGAAAGCGATCTGCTGAACGTCGAGCCGATCTCCCATTTCATTGAAAAAGCACGGAACTTCCTGCGCCAGATCCCCGGCAAGATCGGCCTGCGCTCGACGGCCGTGAGCTCCGACGACGTCGCCTCCATCATTTACACGTCGGGGACATCGGGGCATTCCAAGGCGGTCATGCTCAGCCACGGCAACTTCATTTCCAACGTGCTGACCACGTCCGACTACCTGCTCGAGATCCATCCCGAATGGACCTTTCTCTCCATTCTGCCTCTCTCGCACACCTATGAATTCACCCTGGGCTTCCTTTTCCCGCTGCTCAACGGTTCGCGCGTCGTCTACGTGGGCAAGACGCCCACGCCGAGCATCCTGGAAAAGATCTGCAAGGTGGAGAAGCCCCAGGTCATCCCCGCCGTGCCCATGATCATGGAGAAGATCTACAAAAAGAAGGTTTTGGCCGCTTTTGAGAAAAAATTCGTCCTGAAACTCATCGCCAAGATCCCGGGCCTGAAATTGAAAATTTACCGGAAGATCGCCGGCAAGTTGATCGAATTCTTCGGCGGCGAACTGAAGACGATGGCCATCGGCGGCGCGGCGATCAACCGCGAAGCCGAGATCTTCCTGAAGAAGTCGGGTTTTCCCTACCTGATCGGCTACGGCCTGACCGAGTCGGCGCCGCTGCTGGCCGGCGGTCCCTGGGGCGACCCGACCATCGCCGTGGGCTCGACCGGCAAACCCATCCCGGGCGTCGAGATCAAGATCCTGGAACCCGATCCCCGCAGCGGCATCGGCGAGATCGTGGCCCGCGGGCCCAATGTCATGAAGGGGTATTTCCGCAACCCCGAGGCTACGCGCCAGGCACTGGATGACGAAGGCTGGCTCCATACCGGCGACCTGGGCAATTTTGACAAGGCGGGCAACCTGTACATCCGCGGCCGCTCCAAGAACATGATCCTGATGTCCAACGGCGAGAACATCTATCCCGAGGCCATCGAAGACAAGATCAATTCCTGCATGCATGTGGTCGAGTCCCTGGTCATGGAGGAGCAGGGGCGGCTGGAGGCCTGGGTCTACCTGGATTACGAGCTGGTCGACGAGGAGACCAAGGGCAGGACCCAGCAGCAGAAACTCGAGTACATCGAGGGGCTGCTCCTGCGGCTGAAGGAGACCATCAACCCGCAGCTCTCGGCATTTGCCCAGATCGCGCGCTTTGTCGAGCACAAGGAGCCCTTCCAGAAGACAGCCACCAGCAAGATCAAACGCTACCTGTACACGCATTGAGCTGATCTTTTCCCGCTCTTTTTCCGTGCGGCCGCTGGCGGGGAGCAGCTCCAGGTAGGCGTCGACGAGGTGCTCAAAGGTCCCTTCGTCGTTCAGGGTGATGAACACTTCCCGCTGCCCCTTGTCGCGCTTGGGAGTCGGCGGCGGCGCGGCCGTCTTTTTTTTCCGCGGCGCCTGTCCCCCGAATTCCATCTCGCTGAGCTTCTTCAGCCACAGGTTGTTGTACAGGCTGAAGCGCTGGGCCAGGTTCTGGATGATCAGGTCCAGGCGCGCCGTCTTGGCCCCGCCGTAGATCAGTTTGCGGACGGCGATTTCCAGGTCTTCGCGCTTTTTTTCGGGCGGCAGCTTGATTTCGTGGTTGAAAAACTGGATGTATTCGGCCTTGAGGTCATCGATCTTCTTCTCCAGCGCGGCGATCTGCTGTTCGATGACGGCCGCGGCCGAGTTCAGGCGTTCATCCAGCGGCATGGTCTCCTTCCCGGGAGGTCCGATTTCTGCGTCCGCACCTCAGCGCATTCATTTCAGTAGGTCCTGGCCTCTTCCTCCCCCTTGATCACGCGCAGCACCCCTTCGGCCAGCGAGGGCATCTCGTCCTCGCCCGGGAAGACGTGGACCGGGGCGATGAAGGCAACCCGGCGGCGGATCAGTTCGGTGAAGAACTCATTGAAAGCGATGCCGCCGGTTATGAGGATGGCGTCCACCTTGCCGTCGACGACGGTGGCCAGGCCGCCGGCATCCTTGGCTACTTGGTAGGCCATGGCCCGTACCGCTTCCACAGTCTGGGCGTCCCCCTCGAGGTACTTGTCCTTGACCTTGAGGAAATCCTTGGAGCCCAGATAGGAATAAAGGCCGCCGCCGCCAAACACCATCTTTTCAAAATCCCTGTAGGTCATGCCGTTTTCACACACATGGCGCACCACCTGCAGGATCGGCAGTCCGCCGCTGCGGTCCATGGAAAAGGGGCCTTCCTCGGAGGGGTTGACCGCGTCGACCATGCGCCCCCCCTTGTGCAGGGAGAGCGAATTGCCTGTCCCCAAGTGGATGACCAGCAGGGTGACCGCATCGTAGCGCAGCGTCTGCTCACGGCAGAAGCGCTTGGCGACGGCCTTCATGTTCAAGGCATGGGTGAGCATCACCCGGGTGAACAGGCGATGACCCGAATAGCGGGCCAGGGGCTCGGCTTCGTCGACCGAAACGGGATCGACGATGTAGCAGGTGATCCCCAGCTTGCAGGCCAGGGAAAAGCCGATCTGGGCGGCCAGGTTGGAGGCGTGGGCCCCCCTTTTCGCCTCGACCAGGTCGGCGATCATGCGCTGATCGACGATGTACGTGCCGCTGGCCAGAGGCTTGAGCAGGCCGCCGCGGGCGGCGATGGCCCGGATGGAGCCGGGCGCGATCGTTTTTTTGTGGAGAAAACCGAGGATCAGCTCTTCGCGGAAATCCCTCTGCGCGTTGATGTCGGCGAAGCGGGAAAGCTCCTCGTCGCTGTGCTTGATCGACTCCACGCATACGGGCGCCGTGCCTTCGAAGACGGCCACCTTGGTGGAGGTGTTGCCGGGGTTGATGACTAGGATCGTCTCGTTGGCCATGGTCTCCTCTAGATGCGCGACGGGATGTACTTGCCGATGATCAGCTCGAGCCGCTTGTAGGTCTTCTCGGGGATCATGGCCGGGGCGGTGATGATCGAGGCGGCCAGGGCGCCGGCGCAGGCGCAGCCGTCGCGCTGCGGCGGCAGCGCCGCAATGATCGGCGGCAGCAGCTTTTTGATCAGCGCCACCCCTTTCTTCAGGTTGGCGATGACCATCTCCACCGTGACCGATTCTTCGCTCTGGTGCCAGCAGTCGTAGTCGGTGACAAAGGCCAGGGGCAGGAAGCACATCTCCAGCTCGCGCGCCAGCTTGGCTTCCACGGCCTGGGTCATGCCGATAAGGGAATGGCCCAGTTGACGATTGGCCAGCGACTCGGCGCGGCTGGAGAACTGCGGCCCCTCCATGTTGCAATAGGTGCCGCCCCGATGAACGGGCAGGCCCGCCTCGCTGGCCAGGCGCTGCGCCAGCCGGCCGAGGGTCGGGCAGGTCGGGTCGCCGAAGGAGACATGGGCCACGATGCCGTCGCTGAAGAACGTCTTCTCGCGCTTGAAGGTCTGGTCCACGTACTGGTCGGGGATGACCAGCTCCCCCGGTTTCAGCTCCTCTTTCAGCGAGCCGACGGCCGTGATGGAGAACAGATGCTCCACCTTCAGCATCTTCATGGCGTAGAGGTTGGCCTGGTAGTTCACTTCCGACGGGGACAGGCGATGGCCATGGCCGTGCCGTGACAGAAAGGCAACCGAGCGGCCGTGGATTTTGCCCAGCATGAGCTTTTCCGAGGGCGCCCCGAAGGGCGTCCGCAGCCGGACGCTGTGGGCTCCCTCCAGCCCCTCCAGATCGTAGAAACCGCTGCCGCCGATGATCCCGACTTCCGCGTATTCCATGGAATCTCCTCTCTGGCCCTGATGGTCCCCGCCGAGGAGACCCAGAAGGTCCCTGCCGAAGGGATTCGAGCCAGACCCGATTATCGGGAAAAGCTCCCTGAAAGTCAACCATCGGTCGATGATTCCTGGAGGCAATTTCACCGTGCCTGCCGTCTGATCATGGTGGCGGCGGGGGCGCCCCATGGAGAGCCATCTCACTTTCTTTCCGCTTATGCCAAGCAACCGGGACCGGGCATGGCCCCGAGAACTTGACAGCCACCGCTCGCTTGCGGGTATAATCGGAGGCATGAAAGAGTTGTGGGGCGGCGAGGCGCGGCTGGTGCGGGCGATCCTCGCCGGCGATACGGCGGCATGGCAGAGGTTCATCCTGCAGTATTCGAACTTCATTTACCGGGCCATCGTCCGCTACACCGATGACTACGACGAAAAAATGGCCGTCTTTCTGCATGTCCTGGAGAAACTGCGCGAGAACCGCTTCGAGCGGCTGCGCCGCTTCGCCTTCAAGGCCAAGCTCTCCACCTGGCTGACCGTGGTCGCGCGCCGCCTGGCCCTGGACTGCCTGCGTTCGCGCTACGGCCGCGATTTCTCGCTGAAGAAGGTCCGTGTCGTCTCCCTGGACGGCGAGCCCGACTACACGAAGATCCTGGCCGACATGAGGACGCCGGAGGCGGAGTTGGCGGCGAACGATAGGCGGGAGCAGCGGCGCCAGCTGGAGAGCGGCCTGCGTTCCGCCATCGCCGGCCTGGACGATCGCGAGCGCCTGGCCGTGCAGCTGGTCTATTTCCAGGGCATGAGGATCAACGAAGCGGGGCGGCTTCTCAAGCTCCCCGCGGCCTACAAGTTCCTCGCCCGGGTCCTGAAGAAGCTGCGCGACGAGATGGAGCGCGCCCCCCGCTTCAGCCGAACCGGGATGGAAGACGCCCTGGAGGGGGATGCCCATGACTGAGCATATCGCCGGTGAAGACCTGGCGGCCTTTGTGGACGGCGCCCTGGCAAGCGAGGCCAGGACCGGAGTCGAAGCCCATCTTTCCCGCTGCCGCGATTGCCGCGAAGCACTGGTTGAGATCGTTGCCATCCAGGGCAGCCGGGAAAAAGTACCTTCAGAATTCCTGCGCAACGCCCTGAAGGCCGTCCCGCCGCGTTCCGACGCAATTCCCGCCGCAGGCACATGGAATGAGAAGGACGCTCCCTTGCGGAGAGTCCTGCCCCTGCGTCAGGTTTTTGGCGTTGCCGCCGTTTTTTTGGTCGCTGTCCTGATCGGCTACGTTTTCCTTGGCCGCGGGAGCTCGGGAACGGCGAGAATCGCTGAGAAGGAAATGCCGCAGCCGGTCGTTGCGGCGGAAGACCGGCTGGCCCCGACAAAACCCGTTGCCGGCGTGCCGGCAGGTGAAACAAGGGCCGAACGCAGCGCAAACTTCAGGGAAGGAAGGGCCCCCGAGGGCCAAGCCGAAGCGTTCGACTCTCTGCTGAAGGATAATGGAACCGTTGCCGAAAAAGCCGGCGCGGCCAGCAGAAAAACAGAGCCCGCGACCGCGCCCAAAGAGGCCGAGCGGCTGCAAGCGAGTGATGAGGCGGATGAAATGTCGGGCGCCAAGAAAGAAGAGATCATCAGCGGCGGGATCGTCGGTGGTGTCCTTGGCGGGGTCGAAGCGGCGCCGGAAAAGGACAAGGTCAATGAGCGGAAGCCGCCCGCGGCCGCGACCGCGGCACCTCTCCCACAAGCCAGCGTGGATCAGCGGCAGGAAGAGGCGAAACTGCGCCAGGCGCCGCCATCCCGGGGCAGGGGGATGGCGCTGGATCAGAAGCGGCAGGTCCGTCGGGGGCCTTTCCCTGAAGATGCTTCCGTCGCCGCGACCCAGATGCTCCTCACGGTGACAGGCCAAGCCGCCGCGCCGCTGGCCATCGGTGCGCAGGACCGGCCGGCGCAGGGTCGACTCCACATCGAGGGCGATGTCGGCCGCTCCGACCTGCTCGATCCCGGGCAGCTCGACTGGTGGGAGTGGCTGCCGGAAGGGCTGTCCCTGGAACTGCAAATCGCCGCCGACGGAGCGGTGACCGCCGTCACGCCGCTGGGGGAATGGGAGCCGGCCCAGGCCGCAAACGCTGTGGCCAGGGCCATGAAAATGACGTTTTCCGAATCGGCGCGAATAACGCGCCGCGCCATCCTGAAGGCCAGCGGCGATCCTAATTGACGGTGAATTCCTTGCGGGCCAGGAAGCTGCCGCCGGCGGTGACCACCACGGTCCAGCCCCCCTTGTTTTCGGCATAGAACGAATTGGCCAGCTTGTCCCAGGCGGCGAAATAGGCCAGGTATCGGCCCTTGGCGTTGATCTCCACTGCTGGGGAGCGGCGGACCAGTCGGTTCTCGGGCGAGTACCAAAGCCACTGCAGCGTCAGCGGCTTGCGTACCTGCAGCACCTTGATCAGGGAATAGATGCTGGCGTCGGTTGCCGCGATCGGCTCGTCCGCGATCGGCTCCGCGAAATTGCGTTCCCCCGGCTCGCTGCGAATGATGGCCATGGCGCCGACGACGCACTCAGGGTCAAGCGGCACGGTGACGCGAAAGCTGAAGCAGCCAAGCAGGGCGAAAAGAAGCGCCGCCACGAGCAGCGGGCGGCAGTGGGCGAGCGCTTGTCCGGGGGCACGCTGAGTAAACGGCATGGCGTCATTGTATTGAATCGGCCGTTCGTTGGCAAGCGCCGGTGCCGCTGTCGTTTCTTGACTTTGGCCGGGCGAGATTGTATAGTGGTGCCCTGTTGGGACAGTGGGGCCACCCCTCGTCCCTAATTCTGTAGCATGCAGGACATCATCATCTCAATCCAGGGAGGCCGGCCTTTGGCCGGCAGCGTCGTTGTTTCCGGCGCCAAGAACGCCGCCCTGCCGGAGTTGGCCGCGGCCTGCCTCGGCCCCGGTGTGCTCGAGTTCAGCAATGTGCCGCTGGTCGAGGACGTCAAGGTGATGTTCGCCGCGTTGCGCGAGATCGGCGCCGAGGGTGAGATCGCGAACCCCCTCGGCGGGGATTCCCAGGGCCACATCATCCGTGTCGCCATGCCCGTCCTGCGCTCGCCGCTCGTCTCCCAGCGCATTGCCCGCACCACGCGGGCCTCGGTCCTGCTGCTCGGGCCCATGCTGGCCCGCTGTGGCGAGGCCAGGGTATCGCTGCCCGGCGGCTGTCCCATCGGCGAGCGCAAGATCGATTTCCATCTTCAGGGGCTGGAGAGCATGGGAGCGGAAATACGCTTCGAGGGCGAATACCTGGCCGCGCGCTGCGACCGCCTGCAGGGCATCGACTTCACTTTCCCGGGTAAGACCGTCACCGGCACCGAGAACCTGCTGATGGCCGCCACCCTCGCCGAGGGCACGACCATCCTGCGCAACTGCGCCCTCGAGCCCGAAGTGGAAGATCTGGTGGTTCTGCTGCGCGCGATGGGGGCCGACATCAGGATGGAGGGGGAGGATGCCTACGTCATCCGCGGCCGAACGGCGCTCCACGGCGCCGCGCACCGCGTCATCCCCGACCGCATCGAGGCCGGCACCTATCTGATCGCCGGCTGCTTCGCCGGCAATGAGATCCGCGTCGAGGGTGTCGTTCCGGGCCACCTCGGCGAGCTGCTGACCGTGCTCGCGGGCATGGGTGCGTCGGTCTCGGTCTCGGAGCATGCCTTCCATGCCCGGGGCGGCTCCATGCTGCATCCGGCCGAGGTGGTCACCGCTCCCTATCCCGGCTTTCCCACCGACCTGCAGGCGCAGCTGACCACCCTGCTGACCCAGGCCACCGGCGTCTCGCGGGTAAGGGAGACGATCTTCAACGACCGCTTCCGCCACGTGGACGAGCTGAAGCTCATGGGGGCCGACATCGACGTGCGCGGCGACGCGGCGGTCATCCGCGGCCGCACCGGCCTGCGCGGAGCCGGGTTGCGCGCCACCGACCTGCGTGCTTCGGCGGCCCTGGTGCTCGGCGGCCTGGCGGCCGCGGGCGAGACCCGCATCGCCAACTCCTACCAGCTGTTTCGCGGCTACGAAAACATGCCGGAAAAATTGCAAAAACTGGGCGCCGCCATTGCAATCAACCGGGGGTAAGATGATGGATCCCTGCATTTTCTGCCAGATCGCCGCCGGGGTGATCCCCACGCCGTTCGTCTACACGGACGACGATGTCGTCGCCTTCCGCGATATCCAGCCGCAGGCGCCGGTCCACCTGCTGGTGATCCCGCGCCGGCACATCGCCTCGCTGAACGAGGCGCATGATGAAGCGCTCCTGGGGCGCCTCATGGCAGCCGCCGCCAAGGCGGCCGCCGCGGCGGGTGCGGCGCAGTACCGCGTCGTGATCAATACCGGAGCGCAGGCCGGGCAATCGGTCCTGCACCTGCATGCGCACGTACTGGGCGGGCGGGCCATGGCCTGGCCGCCGGGCTAAGGAGGGAACATGAAGATCACCTGGCTCGGGCATTCGGCCCTGAAGCTCGAGGGCAGCCGGACGGTGTTTATCGATCCGTTCCTGAGCGGCAATCCCCAGGCCGCGCTACGGGAGCGGGATATCGACCGCGCCGACGTCGTCGTCGTCACCCACGATCATGGCGATCACCTGGGCGACAGCTTTGCCATCTGCCAGAAGACCGGAGCGGTCCTGGTGGCCCTCTACGAGATCGGCCTGGCCGCCCAGGAGAAGAAGATCAAGGCCGAGGGCATCGGCATCGGCGGCACGGTGAACGTGTCCGGGGTCGAGGTCTCGCTGGTGCCGGCCTTCCACAGCGCCGGGCGCGGCGGCACGGCCGCCGGCGCCGTGGTGACCATGGACGGGCGCACCGTCTATCACGCCGGCGACACCGGGCTAACCCTGGAGATGCAGCTGACCGGGGAGATGTACCGCCCCGACATCGCCTTCCTGCCCATTGACGGCTACTACAACATGACGCCGCGCCTGGCCGCCAAGGCCGTGGAGCTGCTGGGCGTTCCGCGCGTCGTGCCCATCCACTACGACACGTTTCCGCAGATCCGCTCGTCGCCCCAGGAGTTCAAGGAGCGGGTCGGGAGCCGGAGCGAAGTGATCATCCTGGTGCCGGGCGGAACGGTCGAGATCTGATGCCCTACATCATCGACGGCAACAACCTGATCGGCAGCGCCCCCGATTTTTCCCTGGGCGACCCCGAGGCGCGCGGCCGCATGGTCTCCACCATCAAGAAGTTTCAGGAGAGCAAGAACACCAAGGTCACCGTTGTTTTCGACGGCGAGCCGCAGGGCAGCGAGCGGCACAACCCGATCAACGCCAAGATGCAGGTGATCTACCCGCGCTACGGCCAGAGCGCCGATGACGAGATCAAGCGCATCCTCGAGGGCTACCGCCATGTCAAGGAGACCATCCTGGTGACCACCGACCGCGAGCTGAAGACCTTCGCCAAGGAGATGGGCGTGCGCACCATCAATTCCATCGAGTTCTACTACCTGCTGAAGAAGAACTCGGTCTCCTACGGCAAGAAGGAGGAGACGCTGAAGCGGGTCAATGCCCGCGTCTCGCAGAACGAAGTGGAGCAATGGCTGAAGATCTTCAGCGACAGTTGATCCTCGCGAACCCGGCGGCGCTCTCCCTGCTCCGGGATCAAATGAGATGGTTCTCCATGGCCTTCATCACCGCCTGCGTGCGGGTCTTGACGTCCATCTTGCGGAAGATGTGGTGGGTGTGGGTCTTGACGGTTTTCTCGCTCAGGAAGAGCTTCTCGCTGATGGCCTGGTTGGAGAGTCCCGAGGCCAGGGCCTTGAGGATCTCGATCTCGCGCCGGGTCAGGTTGAACGCATCTTTTGGTTTTCTGTAAATCAGCTTCGGTTGGGTGTCTTCCAGCAGTTCGTTGAGGATCTTGTGCGACAGCTCGCGGCTAATCCAGATCTGCCCGCCCAGGATGCAGTCCAGCGCCTTTTTTAGGCTGGGCTTGCCGATGTTGGCCGGCAGGAAGCCCTTGGCCCCGCAGCGGATCATCTCCTGCTTGCGGTCATCGTCGTAGTCGCAGTTGATGACAATCGGCTTGGCGTTGGGGAAGACGAACTTCAGGTAGGTAAGCACTTTTTCTGGATCTTCCAGGAAGCGCTCGTTGCAGGTGGCGCAGAGCAGCAGCGCAACAACGTCGAGGTCGAAGTCGGTTTTCTTGATGTAATCGAACGCGGGATAGGTACGCTTCAGGCGGTAGTCGCTGCCCTCCCTGAAAAAATTCTCCAGCCCCTCGCGCACCAGCAGGTGATGGCCGACCAGGACAAGTCCGGCCTTTCCCTCTTCGCCCTTGGTGCGGCTTGAACGCTCATGCAAGCGGGTCTCAACGGCGGTTTGGACCTTGCGCAGGATGGCGTTGTTGTCGGTCGACTTGGAGATGTAGTCGAAGATGCCGGTCTTCATGGCGTCGATGGCGCTCTCGTAGGTGGGGTAGCCGGTGATGATGATGACCTTCAGCCACTCGTCCAGGCCGCGCAGTTCGGCGCCGAGGCGCAGGCCGTCCTCGTTCTTCAGACGCAGGTCGACCAGGCAGACGGCAATGTCCTCGTGCTTGACGATTTCCCGGGCCTGGGCGCTGGTGCCGGCGGCAAAGATCTTGAACCCCTCGCCGCGCAGCCAAACCTGGAGGCTCTTGCGTACCTCGGCGTCGTCGTCGACGATCAGCACTCCGGGCTTGTCAGGCATTGTTCCCCCCTTCCCGCCGCGGCAGGGTTACGACCAGGTGGGCTCCGGCTCTGGAAGCCCCCTCTGAAAGGGTGGCATCCGCTTCATCCAGGGTGATGCCGCCGCCGTGTCGCTTGATGATGTGATAAGAAATATACAGCCCGAGGCCGGCCCCCTTCGCGTCCTTGCAGGAGTTGAATGGCTCGAATATCCGTTTTCGGACTTCAGCGGAAAACCCCGGGCCCGTGTCCTGAAAATGGATGTCGTAGGCGTCTCCGCGCTGTTCGATGCGGACGGCAACCTCGCCGCCGCCGGCCATGGCTTCGCTGGCATTGATGATCAGGTTCATGAATACCTGCTGCAGGCTGTCGGGATTGCACAGGATCGGCTTCTCTCCTTCGGGACCGCTGCGGATGATGACGGTCTGGCCGATCTGGCCGCTGAGCGCGAGCACATCGCCGGCCGTTTCCAGGATGGCCTCGATGTCGCTTTCGCGGAACGTCTCCAGGTTGACCTTGCCGTAGTCCAGCAGTTTGCGTGTGATCTTGCGTACGCGGGCGATCTCCCTTTCGGCCAGGGGCAGAACCTCGCCGATGTCGCCGCCAGCGTCCTTCAGCTGCCCCTTGATGACGGCGATCGAGTTGGCGATGGCAAACAGCGGATTGTTCACCTCGTGGGCGATATTGGCGGCCAGCCGGCCGGTGGCCGCCAGCTTCTCGTTCAGGACCAGGCGGTGCTCCATTTCCTGGTGACGTCGATTTGCGTTTTCCAGCCGCTCCAGCATCGTATTGATGTCGTGGGCGAGCTGGGAGATCTCATCGCGGCCGTCTTCGTGGATGCGCACGGAAAGGTCCGCCAACGAACTGACGTGCTTGGCTTTCCGCGATATGTCGGTCAAGCGCCGCAGCAGCATGCGGTCGATGAATCCGTAGAAGATCAGCCCGAGCAGTATGGTGCAAACCAGGATGGCGGCCAGGAAGCTGCGCAGCGCTTTCTCCTGGAGGTCGAATAAGGTTTTGTCGGCATCGACGCGGATGGCAAAGGCCGTTTGCCCGGCCATGTTGCGGAACATGCGGTAGATGCGGAGGAATTCCCTGTCCTCACTGTAGAAAGAATCGGTCGCCAGCAGCGCCCGCCACTCGCCCGGGGCCAGGGCGGAACGCAACTCGGTGACGGAAAGCAGGGAGGCCTTTTCCTGAATGGCGGCGCCGACCCGCTGCCTGAATGAGCGGTCCGCCAGGCGCCCCATGACGACCCGGCCGTTCATGGGACCCTTGCCGTCGCTGTGCAGGATCGGGGCCGAAACCGTTAGCAGCGGGCCGAATTCCGTCTCGCTGATGAAGCTCTCCAGCTGCGGACGGGGGAATGAGCGCTGGAGGACAGTCCACAGGGACGCTCTGGCTTCAGGATCCAGCCGGAATTGGATGAAGCGGCGGCTCTCCTGATCGTATCCGAGGTGAAAAACGATGCGCATGCTTTTGTCCAGGATCAGAACCAGGCTGAGATCCGATTCGGGAACGACATTCCGTGGCAGCGATTCGGCTTCGAAATCCGCGGAGGGGCTTTGCACGTAGTCGTACATCGCGTCCCAGACGGCCCAGTCGTAACAGAGGGTGGCGATCCGCTTTTTTTCATTCTCGACGATCTGGGTCACGCGGGAAACAACCTTTTCTGCGAAAACGGCCTTCTGCTTGCCGCGCGCGCGGGAAAGCGTGAGATGGTCGATCAGCAGGAAGATGAGGGCGGATGCCAGGCTCAATCCCAGGATGAAGAAAACCAGCTTTTTCTTCAGGGTCATCACTATCATTATAAACTTTCCGAGGAGAAATACAACTTTTGGTGTATGGAATATTAAAAGAAAATACACCTGGAATTCATAATTTTGAACGATTGAATCCAGGCCGATGGTTTTCTATCATTTGCCTGTGAAGCAAACGCTCAAGGTTATTGAGAACGGTTTTTGGAGAAAGCAAAATCCATAAAACTAAGGAGAAAGAGAACAAAATGAAAGGGATGAAGAAATGGGTCTTTGGGATCTGCCTGGTCGGAGTGCTGGCCGCCTTCCTGTTCATGCCGGCCCTGTTGAGCGGCGACGAGGACCGGGCCGACGACCCGGTCGCCAAGCGGGCTGCGCTGCAAAGGGAGTTGGACAGCATGCGCGCCGAGATGCGGGCCAACGGCTGGGATTTCCAGATCGGTCCCAACCCGGCCATGCAGTACAGCATCGAGCAGTTGTGCAATTTCAAGCCCGAGTTGAAGCCGCGCGATTCCCGGGCCTATGAGCCGGGCGACCAGGTCGAAGCGCCGGCCGCGCTGCCTTCGGCTTTCATGGGCGTGGCTTCTTCCATCAAGAACCAGGCCAGCTGCGGCTCGTGCTGGGCGTTTTCCACGATCGCCGGGCTGGAAGCGGCCATCATGTGGAAAGGCGGCCCGGAATACAACCTTTCCGAGCAGCACCTGGTCTCCTGCAACCCCTGGGGCTGGGGCTGCAGCGGCGGATTCTTCGCCTTTGACATGATCGACGCCGGCAACCCTTACTATCCCGGCGCCATGCCCGAGACCTGCTTCCCCTATACCGCGCTAGATTCCGCCTGCGCGTATTGCGCTTCGCCGACCTGGTATCCGGCCGCTTCCTGGGCCTATGTCGGCGCCAGCAACTCGGTTCCCTCGGTTGATGCCATCAAGAACGCCATCTATACCCATGGTTCGGTTTCGGCCGCCATCTACGTGGAGCGTTATTTTCAGGCTTATACCGGCGGCGTCATGACCTCCTGCAAAACCAGGGTCAAAAGCTGCAACCACGCCATCATCCTCTGCGGGGATCAAGTACGGCTGCAACCTCGTCGGCTACGGCGCTTGCTACGCCACGTATTAAGGAGCCGAGAAGAAAGTATTTCTGGTAATTTCTGTCACCAAGGACCCGCCCTCCCCGAGGGCGGGTTTTTTTTTGGCAGCCTGATTCTCAGTTGCAAATTTATTTTTATTTAACTATCATGAGGGAGCTAGCAAACAGGAGGTTTTCATGGAACAAAAAAATCATATCCCGGCCGACGTGCCCAATGGGGCCCTGAACGAATACCTGAGCAACTATGATGAGATAACCCTGGGGTCGGGGCGGCTGATGCTGTTCGCCGGCGACCAGAAGATCGAGCACCTGAACGAGGACTTTTTCCGCTCTACGGCAACGACTACCCCGACATTCCCTACCTGGTCAAGCTGAACTCCAAGACCAATTTGGTGAAAGCGGCGCAGCAGGACCCGGTCTCCACCCAGATGATCGACGTGCGCCAGGTGGTGGAATTCAAGAAGAACACCGGCCTGAATATCCTCGGCGTGGGCTATACCGTTTACCTGGGCAGCGAGTACGAGAATGCCATGATCCGCGAAGCGGCCCAGGCGGTGCACTGGGCCCACCATCACGGCCTGGTGACCGTGCTGTGGATCTACCCGCGCGGCAAGGCGGTCAAGGACGAGAAGGCGCCCGAATTGATTGCCGGCGCCACCGGCGTGGCCGCCGCCCTGGGCAGCGACTTCGTCAAGGTGAACTACCCCAAGAAGGAGGGGCAGAAGTCGTCCGAGGTTTTCAAGCAGGCGATCCGGGCGGCGGGGCGGACCAAGGTGGTCTGCGCCGGCGGCTCCAGCATGGAGCCCAAGGCCTTCCTGCAGCAGCTGCACGACCAGATCTTCATCTCCGGCGCCATGGGCAACGCCACCGGCCGCAACATCCACCAGAAGCCGCTGGACGAGGCGGTAGGCCTACCAGGTCTACATGGGCAAGGAGCCCCGGAACTGAAGCGCCGGACCCCGTCGCGGCATAATCCATTCTTTTCGTCGGCTTTGTGAATCTGGCGTTGCGGATCAGGGCAGAAAGGAACAGCCGGCGCCGGCCGGCCGCCGGTCCTACGGCACCCGCACCACCACCAGGGTGATGTCGTCGAACTGGCGGGACGAGCCGCTGAAAGCCTGGATGGCGGCAATGATGCCTTTCTTGACCGCAACGGCGCTGTCCGCCAGGGCGGCCGCACTGGCGAAGACGGTCCGCAAGCGTTCGTTGCCGAAAAACTCGCCCTCGCCGTTGCGCGCCTCGGGAACGCCATCGGAGAAAAAGACGAGAACGTCCCCGGGCTGCAGCGCCACCTCCTGGAAGGGGAACTGCTGGTCGGGGAGGACTCCCAGCGGCACGTCGCCCGCGCTTTCCAGCACCGTGACGGCCCCCCGGCGCAGCCGCAGCGGCCGGCACAGGCCGGAGTTGCAGAAGCGGAAGTGGCGGCGGCTCAAGTCGAACGATGCCAGGCAGATGGCGACGAAGATCGTCTTATCCGTCTTTTCACAGAGCGAACGGTTGATGGAGCTCATCATCTCCGGCAGCGGGATCGCCTCGTGCGACTTCACCAGGAACATGCCGCTGGTCATGACGGCGGTCATCGCCGCCTTCATGGCCTTGCCCGATACGTCGCCGATGACGATGCCGAAGCGGTTCGGGTCCTGCTGGAACCAAAGGTAGTCGAAGAAGTCACCGCCGACTTCGTTGGCCGGCAGGCAGATGCCGGAGACATCCAGTCCGGAAGGAGCGGGGTCGCCCTGGGGCATGATCGACATCTGGGCGTCATGGGCCGCCCGCAGTTCGCGCTTCAGGATCATGCTCTTCAGACGGCGGCGGTAGAACAGGAGCAGGCCGGCGACCAGCAGGACCGCCATGAGCGCCCGGAACCACCAGCGACTCCAGAAAGGACCGACAATCACGATGCGCAACCCGCCGGGCATCTCGTTCCAGCGTCCGTCATTGTTCGAGCCGCGCACCCGCAGCCGGTACTTCCCGGGGCTGAGGCGGATGAAGCTGACATAGTGCCGGTCGCCCTGATCGATCCAGCCCGGATCGCGTCCCTCCAGCATGTAGGCGTAGCGGTTCTTGGCCGGCGCGGTGTAGTCGAGGGCCGCGAACTCGAAGGAGAAGAACGTTTCCTTGTAGCTCAGCTTGATTTCATCCGCGTAGGGGATGGAACTTGCCAAACGGTAGCCGGCAATGCGCCGCTCGCCCACCTGGACGGAGCGGTTGTCGATGCGGAAATCGGTGATGACCACCGGCGGGCTGTACTCGTTGTCGGCGATGTTGCCGGGCCGGAACAGGTTGAGGCCGTAGATGCCGCCGAAATAGGCCATGCCGCTGCGCCCCGCGTGCCAGGCGCCGCCATTGAACTCGTTGCTCTGCAGCCCGTCGTTCATGTTGTAGTTGCGGATCGTGCCCGTCGCCGGCTGCAGGCAGATGATCCCCTTGTTGCTGCTGAGCCAGAGTTCGCTGCGGTGGCCGGGAATGATGCCGTAGATCACTTCGTTGGCCAGGCCGTCGCTTTCGTACCAATGCTGCCAGCGCCGGCTGACGGGATCGAAGCGATTCAAGCCGACCCGGGTGCCTGCCCAAATGGCACCGGCGGGGTCGCGGTGGATGGCCAGCACCATGTCGTTGCTGAGGCTGTTGCCGTCGCCCGGATCGTGGACGAAGCGCTCGGCCAGCCCGCTGCGCGGGTCGAAGCGGTTCAGGCCGCCGCCGTAGGTGCCGATCCACATCGTGCCGTCCGGATTCGCGACGATGCCGGCATAGATCAGGTCGTGCGACAGCGAGCGCGGATTCCCCGGGTCGTGGCGGTAGGCCGTGAAGGTGCCGCGGCGGCGGTCGAAGCGGTTCAGGCCGGCGTGGGTGCCGATCCACAGCACTCCCGAGGGATCCTCGTGGATCGCCTTGACCGAATTGCTCGACAGGCTGCGCGGGTCCGCCGGGTCGTGGCGGAAATAGGTGCAGCGGCCGCTGCGCCGGTCGAAGCGCACCAGCCCGTCGTCCGTCGTGCCCAGCCAGAGAGTCCCCTGCGAATCCTCGAACACGGCGCGGATGGGCCGCTGGGTCATCGCCGCTGGATCTCCGGGGCGGGGCAGGTAGCGGGTGACCGCGCCGCTGGCCGGATCGTAGCGGTTGAGCCCGCGGGCGTCGGTGCCGATCCAGACCGCGCCGGAGCGGTCCTCGCAGATCGACCAGACGAAATCGCTGGACAGGCTGTTGGCGTCGAACGAGTCGCGCGTCAGGGTGGCGAACTTGTAGCGCTTGGGCGAATACTTGCTGATGCCGGCTCCGAACGTGCCCAGCCAGACCGACCCCGAACGGTCGCTGCATATCGCGGTGATGGAATCGGCCGAGATGCTGACGGCATCGGCCGGATCGTGGCGGAAATGGTGCAGGACATCCCGGCCGGGATCGAAGCGGTAGACGCCGGCGCCGAAGGTGCCGATCCAAAGCATTCCCTTGTCGTCCAGGTGGAGCGGGCGCCGGGTATTGGCCGCCAGGCTGCGCGTCTCCTGGCTGTCGCGGACCACGCGCCGCCACGTTTGCCGCTGCGGGTCCAGCCGGTCGACCCCCGCGCGGGTGCTCACCCACAAAGAGCCGGCGCCGTCGAACAGGAGCGATTCCACCTCTCCCTGGCCCGCTGGTGCTGGGATGCGGCGGATGCGCCCGCTGAGCGGGTCCAGGCAATCCAGGCCGGCGTTCGAACCGATCCAGATCCGGCCCGCATCGTCCTGGACCAGGGCGCGGACATCGTCACCCGACAAGCTGGCCGCATCCAGCGGGTCATGGCGGAAACCTCGCCAGGAGCGGGCGTCCCCAATCCGGCAGTTCAGGCCGGCTGCGGTGCCGACCCACAATCGGCCGCTGCGGTCCGCCAGCAGTGTCTGCACGCGGTTGTCGGAAAGGGAGCCGTTGTCGGCCGGATCGTGGTGGAAGCGGACGAAGGCGTCTCGCTGGTCCAGCCGGCCCAGGCCGGCGTCGCCGCCCACCCACAGGGAGCCGGAGGCGTCCTCGCAGAGGACGCGAATGGCCCCGGGGAAGATGGTGCGCGGATCGGCCGGGTCGTGATCGAAGCGGGTGAACTGCTCCCGCAGCGGGTCATAGCGGTTCAAGCCGACGCGGGAGATGATCCACAGCTTCCCGTCCCGGCCGACAAGCAGGGATTCGATCCACTTGTCGGACAGGCTGCGCGGATTGTCCGGATCGGGCTTGAAGATTTTGAACTGGTAGCCGTCGAAGCGGTTGAGGCCGTCTTCGGTGCCGAACCACATGAACCCGCGCTGGTCCTGCACCAGGCAGTAGACGGAACTCAGCGAGAGCCC
>JALOLC010000050.1 GCA_025456175.1 Acidobacteriota bacterium
AGCAGCAGCACGCTGGCGATCGACACCGGCAGGATGCCCATGAAGATGGCCACGATCATCATCAGGGCGCCGCTGAACAGGCCGCGGAAGGCCGCCCAGGCGATGTCGCCCGCCACCGCGTCCTCGGCCGAGACCGGGGTGGCGAGCAGCGAGTCGTAGAGCTTCTCGTGGATCATCTTGACGAACGTGCCGTACATGCACTCGAAGCTGGCGGTCATCATCACCGAGGTGATCAGCACGCCGGGGACGAGGAAGTACAGGTAGGGCTTGCCGCCGAAGTAGCCGATGTAGGCGCCCATGCCGATGCCGAAGGTGATCAGGTAGAAGAGCGGCTGGATGAGGCTGGCCAGGAAGGTGGTCAGCACGAAGCGCTTGTAGGAGACCATGTTGCGCCAGAACACGTAGGCGATGCGGTAGGAGAAGGTCATTCGATCAGGCTCCTGCCGGTGAGCTTCAGGAAGACGTCCTCGAGCGACGCCGGGCGGTGCACCGTGTCCGGGAGATCGAGCTCGAGCACCTTCTTCATCAGCGGCCGGCCGTCGTCGCAGTAGAAATACAGCGAGTCGCCGACGCGCTCGTGGCCGCGGGCCAGGGGGGCCAGCACGGCCAGCAGCCTTTCGTCCTGGTCGGCGGCGGCGCGGATCTCGGTGACCTCGCGGCCGATCTCGTCGGCGATGAGCCGGGCCGGCGCCCCGGCCTTCAGGATGCGCCCCTGGTGCATGATGACGATGCGGTCGCAGAGCTGCTGCGCCTCCTCCATGTACTGCGTGGTCAGGATCAGGGTGGCGCCCTGGCTCTTCAGCTGGCGCAGCCGCTGCCAGATCAGGTGCCGCGCCTGGGGGTCGAGGCCGGTGGTCGGCTCGTCGGCGATGATCAGCTTCGGCTGGTTGAGCAGGGCGCGGGCGATGAGCAGGCGGCGCTTCATGCCGGTGGAGAGCTCGGCGATCTTGCTGGCGCGCTTCTTCTCCAGCTCGACGAATTTCAGCAGCTCGTCGATGCGCCGCCGCGCCGCGCTGCCGGGGATGTCGAAAAAATGGGCGAACACGCGCAGGTTCTCCCAGACGGTCAGGTCGTTGTCCAGGTTGATCTCCTGGGGGATGACGCCGGTCTGCTTCTTGACAACCCGGTTGTCGACATGGGCGGGCAGGCCCTGGACGGTCAGCGTCCCCGAGGTCACGGGAGACACGCAGTGGATCATGCGCACCGTCGAGGTCTTGCCGGCGCCGTTCGGGCCCAGGAAGCCGAAGCACTCGCCTTCGGCGATTGCGAAGGAGATGCCGTCCACGGCGGTGAAGTCGCCGTATTTCTTGCGCAGCGAGTCGGCGATGATGATGGCGCTCATGGGCTGTTGTCCGAGGCGTTATCATAGCAGAAATCGGCCGGTTGGCCAAGGAACTGCATCTCCAGGGAAGAGAGAGGGAAGAATGAGGGAAGAGAAAGGGAAGAGAGAGTGGAAAAAGCCTTTTCTAGATCTCTTTCTCACTCTGTCTTCCCTCTGCCTTTCCCTTTGTCTTCCCTCTCTCTTCCCTTGAGCGCTGGTGCGCCGCTGCGTTCTGGCTTTCCTTGATTTCCGGCAGCGGCAGTGCTAGGATAAAGCCATGTACCGCGACATCGAGAGGGAGCCGCTGCCCTTCTTCCTGAGCGATGCCAACCGCAGGAAGCTCTCCGGCCACTTGTTCGTCTCGGCCAAGGACTTCCAGATCACCCTGAACCTCCTGGAGGGCAAGCTGGCCAACGGCATGAGCACGCGCTTCGACGAGAAGCTGTCGGTCATCCTGCACCTGATGGGCGGCATCAACGAGGAGCAGTACAATTTCCTGAGCGGCCTGCACCAGTTCTCCGACGACCAGGTGGCCGGGATCCTGCTCGACCAGAATTTCGCCAAGAAGAAGGACATTTATTACGCGCGCATCTACCAGCTGCGGCGCATCGCCATCTCCACCTTCGCCCTGCAGCAGGGCAAGTGGATCTTCACCGCCGGCGAGGCCGACCCGCCCCTGCGCGAGACCTTCGACATCCCCCTGGCCGGCATACTGGTCGAAGGGGCGCGGTCCATCGACCATGTCTCGGTCTACGCCAGCCGCTGGCAGCATTGCATCCCGGTCCTGTTCAAGGAGATCCCCCTCGACGCCGAGATCTACTACACCGACGCGGAGCGGGAGTTCTACGCGGCCGTGCAGGCCCTGGGGCAGCAAAGCTGCCAGGAGCTCATCGCCCGCCTGAACCTGGTGCCCATCGAGTTCTGGCGCCGCCTGCTGGCCTTCCACTTGCTGGGCATCGTCGAGTTCGCGAAAAGCGAGGAGTCTCCCGACCTCGGCGAAATCGCCGCCCTGCTGGAGCTGAACCGCCGGCTGCAGGAGGCGCCGGGAGCCGGCGCCGCCCTGTTGGGCTTGCCCGCGTCCGCTTCGGCCGCTGACTTTGAAAAAGCCCGGGCCGGCTTCCTGGCCCGCTTCGCGCCCGAGCGCTTCGGCTCCGGCGCCGCCCCGGAGATCAAGAGCATCGCCCGCGCCGTTTGCCTGCACCTGCGTGAGCTGACGCCAGGCCGAGCGCCCTGGCCCGACGCATCGACCCGCCCCGGTCTGTGGCGCGAGGAGGCGACCGCTTCCGGCACGCCGCCGGCCCCCGCCGTGTCCAAGCCCGGGCGTGAGGAAAAGATCGCCAGCAAGCCGCCGGCCGAGATCCATATCGAGCTGCCCGAGGCGAATATCTTCGGCGAAACCCCGAGCGGATTCAGGCTCGAGGAACTGACCGCCGACGACATCGTTATCGAATCGCCGGCCGAGGTGCAGATCGAGCGGCCCGGCGACAGGGTCGGCGGCGAGACCATCGATGAGCCGCACCTCCTGTCCCTCGGGGACGAGGAGATCGTCCTCGAGCCGTCCGTCCACGGTCAAATAGAACGGCCTGCTGAAACGGTTGGCGGTCGGGACGTGGATGAGCCGCACCTGCTCTCCCTCCGGGACGAGGACATCATCGTCGCCATGACCGAGCCGCCAACAGCGGACGGATCCGGCGACGAGCGGGTCGTCGGCGCCGGGGAGCAGGCCGGTCCCGAACTGTTGCGCGAGGAGGATATCGTCGGCGAAGGGGCGGACGAAAGCGAGCCGGAGCTGCTCGGCGACGCGGAGCTTATCGCCGAACCCGAAGCGCCGCTTGCGGCGGCCCGAGCCGACGAGGAGCCCCTGAGCGGGGCCGAATGGATCATCGATGAGGACGCGGCGGCCGCTCCTGCGCCTGCCGCCATGCCCCTGCAGGTCGAACCCGAGATTCCATCGGCAGCGCCGCCCCGCCCCGACGGGGCCGCTTCGTCCCCGTCGTGCGAATTCGCGCCGCTGGCCGCCCCTCCCTCCTTGCGCATGGCCAACGAGGACCACGAGAAGGCGTGGCAGCTGCTGCTGCAGGCCAAGGAGCTCTACGAGAGGCATGAGTATGCCAGCGCCGTGCCGCTGCTCAAGAAGGCCATCAAACTGGAGCCGGGTCAGGGCGATTTCTATTACCTGCTCGGCATCTGCCAGAACGAGTCCGAGCTCAGCAAGAACGAGGCCGAGATGAATTTGAAGAAAGCCATCGAGCTCAAGTCATGGAGCGCCGACCCGGTCTATGCCCTCGGCGTTCTCTACCGCGGCCAGGGCAAAATGAAGCTCGCCGAGCGCTGCTTCCAGCGGGTCAAGGAGATCGCCTACGAGCACACCGGCGCCAGCCGCGCCCTGGTGGACCTGCGGCGGCAAAAGGCGGGGAAGCCTTTTTCACCGCACGCGAAAAAGAGGCGCTAGCAAAGGCCCTGAACACACCAGCGCCGGGCCGCTCAGAGCTCGTCGTAGGGGAGCGCGAAGGTGTCGCCCTGGCGGATGTCCCCGGTCTGCAATCCCTTGCTGAACCAGCGTACGCGCTGCTCCGACGTGCCGTGGGTGAAGGCGTCGGGCACCACGGTTCCCTGCTGCTGCTTCATGATGCGGTCGTCGCCCACCGCCGACGCGGCATTCAGTCCTTCTTCGATGTCGCCCTGCTCGAGCAGCCCCTTCAGGCGCTGGGCGTGGTGGGCCCAGACCCCGGCCAAAAAGTCGGCCTGCAGCTCCAGGCGCACCAGCGTGCGATTGGCTTCCTCCCGGCTCGCGCGCTGCATCCGCTCGTTGGCCTGCGGCAGGACCCCGAGCAGGTTCTGCACGTGGTGGCCGACTTCGTGAGCGATGACGTAGGCCCAGGCGAAGTCGCCGCGCGCCCCCAGACGCTGCTGCATCTCCTGGAAGAATCCCAGGTCGATATAGACCTTCTCGTCGCCCGAACAGTAGAAGGGGCCGCTGGCCGACTGGGCGAAGCCGCAGGCCGAATCGGTGGTGTTGCTGAACAGGACCAGCTTGGGCTCGCGGTAGGTCTCGCCCTGCTGGCGGAAGATCTGGTTCCAGACGTCCTCGGTGTCGGCCAGGATCACGCCCACGAATTCCCCGAGCTCCTTCTCCTCCTGGGTCAGGGCTTGCGCCTGCTCCTGGCCCGCCGCCGGCGCGGTCTGCAGGTTCTGCATGACTTCCTGGGGGTTGCCGCCCAGCAGCAGGACGATCACGGCCAGGGCGATGGCGCCCAGGCCGCCGCCCACGGCCACCTGCCGCCCGCTCACTCCCCGGCGGTCCTCGACGTTGTCGCTTTGCCTTCTTCCTTTCCACAGCATGGGATTTCTCCTTGATAGGCCCGTGACGGCGGGGAAACCGCGCTGCCGTCAGCTTTTAAATAACCGCCAACCGATGAGCGCGGCGAGAAACGAGACCGCTCCGCCCAGCACCGCCCCCCAGGCCAGGTCGACGACGGTCACCAGCAGCGGCCAGTTCTTCAGCGTGGCCAGGTTGGTCAGGTCGTAGGTGGCGTAGGCGATCAGGCCGAACAATGCCCCGCGCCACAATGCCGGCAGCGCGCCCGCTCCAGCCAGCGCCGGCTCGATGACAAAGAGCTGCAGCCCGGCGATGAACAGCAGGTAGAAGAGGATGGCCGCCGCCCAGTTCACCTTGGGGCTGAGCATCTCGCCCAGCTGGCTGCGGTAGAAGTTCTTCGCCACCAGCCCCAGCCAGACCATGTCGATGAGAAAGAAGATGACCAGGGTGAGCAGGTAAAGAAAAACCGTATTTTTCAGTGACATCCTTGCCTCCGCGTTGGGACAAATCCAGTATAGCAGAAGCTGAATCTTCATGCCAGTCGCTGCCGCTGGGATTTTCCAGAAAAAAACAATTGCCCCCCGGGGTCAATCAAGGAAAATTGAATTGACTTGGTAAAACCGCTATGATTCCAGAATGGCCGGCCGCGCGGAATCTTGATTCCGCCGCCTGTGAAAGGAGAAATCATGAATCATAAAAAACTTTCCCTGACGCTCATCCTGGTGCTGCTGATCCTCTTGCCGGCGCTGCCCGGGCTGGCCGGCAGCGATGGCAACGGCTTCCTAATCGGATTTTTCGTCCCCTACAACACGTTCGGGAGCGATTTCGACGGCGTCCATTTCTTCAATGCCGGAGACGAGATCCTGCTCGTACCCAAGATGGAGGGGGGAGTGGGCTACGGCCTGGCGCTGGGAGGCCGGCGGGATAGCGTTGAATGGGAATTGTTCTACATGCATTCCAGCCATGATTTCTCGTTCGAGGTCATTCGCGACAAGGCGACCTTCGATGCTGCCGGATTCAACGGCCGCTTTTATCTCGGCCGCCGCGGCGTGATCCGGCCCTACGGCAGCTTCGGCATGGATCTTTGCTGGGTGAAGGCCCAGAATGCGTCGCTCACCCTGTACGAACCGATCCGCAGCGGCGCCGTGAAGTTTTCCGGATTGGGGATCGTCGGCGGCGTGGGAGTGGGCATCCGCCCGATCAAGGCGGTCACTCTCTATGTTGGCGGCGAGCTCCGCTTGGGTCTCTTCGGCCGGGGCAAGGGCGTGCAAAACGAAAGCCAAAAGCTCGACAGCCTCACCTCGTGGAGCTTCTGCCTGCGCAGCGGGCTGGTCTTCGTCATCTGATAACGGCCAATTTCACGAATGAAGCGCGGAGCCCCGTAACCGTTGCCAGGATTGCAATTGGAAAAGCGGGGCGAGGTTTTCAGCCCCTCGCCCTGCCTTGACGATTCTTTTGGCCGTTCGGGCCGGAGAAACGGTTACTTGCCCAGGGCCTTCTTGACGGCGCCGATGATGGCCATCAGCGCGCCGCCGCCCACGCCGCCGCTGAGCACGCTGGCGATGATGTTGTTCAGGTCGAGCCCGCCGCCGGCCGCCGCCGCCGGCGCCATGCCCAGCAGGCCGAGCAGCTGGCCGCCGAGGCCGCCGCCCAGGATGCCGACGATGGAGTTGCCGATGGTGCCCAGGGAGAGCTTCTTCATCAGCGCCCCGGCGCCGTTGCCCCCGACCGCGCCACTGATCAACTGGATGATGATTTGGACCATGATTGTTTTCTCCTTGCGCCTAGGATGGTACAGGTGAGAAAAATAATCAACCGCCCCAGCGCCGACAGCGGCCAAATTGTTTGCATTGGGAAAGTGTGCTATCCTTAAATCAAGAATCAGGAGACGATGGGCGACCTGTACGAGGAAACCATATGCGACCGCAAGCCGCTGCCGCCGGCCAACGGCGCCCTGCAGGCGGAGCAGGCGATCGTGCTGACGGTCATCGCCGGCAGCGAGACCGACTTCGGCAAGCACTTCGTGCTGGAGCGGAAGCGCACGACGATCGGCCGCGAGAAGGCCAACGACGTTGCCCTGAGCGACGGCAAGGTCAGCAAGGCGCACTGCGAAATAGCGGTGATCCGCAGCAGCCGCGGCGTTGAGCAGATCGGCATCCTCGACCTGGACTCGACCAACGGCACCTATGTCAACGGCGAGGCCGTGGTCCAGGCCACGCTGAAGGCCGGCGACAAGATCCAGGTCGGCGCCACCATCCTGCAGCTGAGCTACAGCGATGAGATCGAGAGGGAGTACCACGCCAAACTCTTCGACTTCGCCGCCCGCGACGCGCTGACCGGCCTGTACAACAAGCGCTTCATCGTCAACGAGCTGGAGAACTACTGCCGCATCGCCCGGCGCAGCGAGCGCGCCTTCAGCGTCATCATGATCGACCTCGACGATTTCAAGAGGATCAACGACCGCTACGGGCACCTGGCCGGCGACGAGTACCTGGCCGCGGTCGCCGGGCTGTTCAGCCGCTCGCTGCGCGAGCAGGACATCGCCGGACGCATCGGCGGCGAGGAGTTCCTGGTCATTTTGCCCGAGACCGTGATCGAGGGCGCCCTGCACCTGGCCGTGCGCATGCGCATGAGCGTCGAGGCCTTCGTCCTGACCTACCAGGGTTCGGACATCCGCACGACCATGAGCGCCGGCGTCTGCCAATACGAGAAGGGGATCAAGGACGTCAAGGAGCTCCTGGACCTGGCCGATCAGGCGCTCTACGAAGCCAAGAAGGCGGAAAAGAACAGGGTGATGCGCGTCGCGCTTGCCGATCTGGCCGAGAAGTGAAGGCCGGCCTGCCGGCGCCCGGGGGCATTGCCTTTCCGTCCGAAATGTGCTACGTTGGCAACAGGTAAGGGAAAGCGATGAACGATTCCTTCGATGAAACCATCTGCGACCGGAATGTCCTGCCGCCGGACGCTGAACCCAAAAAAGGGGAGCGCTCCATCCTGCTGGTCATCATCGCCGGCAGCGAGGTCGATTTCGGCCGCCATTTCGTCCTGGAGAAGGAAGAGGTCACGATCGGCCGCGAATGCGGCAACGGCATCGTCATCCATGACCCGAAGATCAGCAAGGCCCACTGCGCCATCGCCGTGGTGCAGGGCGGCCGCGGCGTCGAGCGCATCGACCTCCGCGACCTGGAGACGACCAACGGCACTTCGGTCAACGGCGAGCCGGTCGCCCGGGCCACGCTCATGGCCGGCGACAAGATCCAGATCGGCGATACCATACTGCAGCTGAGCTACGGTGACGAGATCGAGAGGGAGTACCACGCCAAGCTGTTCCAGCTCGCCGCCCGCGACGCGCTCACCGGACTGTACAACAAGCGCTTCGTGCTCAACGAGGTGGAGAATCACATCCGCATCGCCCGGCGCAACGGCCGGGTCTTCAGCATCATCCTGATCGACATCGACGACTTCAAGAAGGTCAACGACCGCTACGGGCACCTGGCCGGCGACGAGTACCTGGCCGAGGTCGCCGGGCTGTTCACCCGCTCGCTGCGCGAGCAGGACATCGCCGGCCGCATCGGCGGCGAGGAGTTCCTGATCATTTTGCCCGAGACCGCGCTCGACGGCGCCTTCCAGCTGGCGGTGCGCATCCGCAAGAATGTCGAGGAGTTCGTACTGGACCGGAGCGGCCAGCGCATCCGCACCACCATCAGCGCCGGCGTCTGCCAGTTCGAGAACGCCATCCGCGACCTCCCGGAGTTCCTGGAGCTCGCCGACCAGGCCATGTACGAGGCCAAGCGGGCGGAGAAGAACAAGGTGATCCAGGCCTCTTATCCCATCCAGGCCGAGAAGTAAAGCGACGTCCGGAAAACGGTTTGCTGGCAAAACAAAGGGACTAGAATTCCAAATCCCAAGCACCCACGACTCAAACTAAATGAATAGAAATTCGTGACACGTGACGCGAAGGAGAAAACAGTGCCTTCCTCTTCTCATCACTCATCACGGAGTTCTGAAAACTCGTTCACGCATCACGTTCTTTGTTTCGGTCATTGGAATTTGGCGCGCAGCGTTTTTGCGATCGGGTGCTTGGAGCCTGGAGTTTTATTCTTCCTCGTCACGCGTTACGCGTCACTTGTCACGATAGTTCGATAAGAAGTTGGTAGCGGGGGTAGGATTTGAACCTACGACCTTTGGGTTATGAGCCCAATGAGCTACCTGGCTGCTCCACCCCGCGATCCAAGTTTGCATTATACCTGTCGTTGATGGCAATGTCAAGGCCGCCCAAGCGGTCGTGGAGCGGGTCGTGTTTTTCGTAATTATACCCAAACATGTCCTGTTTTATGGACACTTTCATCCTTTTTTTTTGGCAAAGAAATTGCATTCCATTTCGCATGCGATCGAATTACGCACGCAAAAGGGATGCGGTCAGAAAAAAGCATAGAACTTTAGTAATGAATTTTCTGGCCCTGGCAAAATTGCGCGGATTAAATTGAATTTGCCATGAAATTGGTGCATTATTTATTCTTGCAATTAAACAGGCGTTGGCTGTTGCAAGAGACAGTGGCGTCGCGTGTTTCTGCATGGGAGTGTAGGCATGTTTTTTCTTGAGCTTGGTCCAGGGAGGTTGACTTGAAAAAAATCATATTCTTGACCCTTTGCGCCGCCTTGCTGGCCGGCTGCGCCGTCCACCGCTACCACTCCGAATTCGCCTTCGCCAACAAGCTGCTTCAGGAAGGGCTGTGGCAGGAGGCCATCTTCCGCCTGGAAAAGGCGCGCGCCGCCGGCAACGATTCGGCCGCCCTGCACAACAACCTGGCCGTGGCCCTGGAGGGGCTGGGGCGCGCCGACGAAGCCGAACGCGAATACCAGGCGGCCCTGAAGCTGGCTCCCGCGAACGAGCAGATCCGCCTCAACCTCGACAAGCTCAAGAAAAACCAGAGGAAGGACGCCGATGAAAAAAAGTAAGCTTGCCCTGCCGGCCCTGCCGGCCCTGCTGGCTGTTCTGGCCTGGTCCTGCGCCAATACCTACAGCCCGGTCACCGTCCCCGTCCTCCCCGGCAAGGCCGCCGACTACGCCGCCTTTCAGAATGTGTACTTCATCGACTTCGTCAGCGACGTCAGCGAGGCCGGTGTCGATGCCCAGGCCGAGATCCGCCGCACCTTCAGCGAGGAGGTCCCCTTCGCCATCGATCGCAAGGTCGTCCTGCTCGAGCCCGAGCACTGGGCGTCCATCCGTGGCATCCTGCAGCGCTACGGCCTGAGCGCCGACATCGAGTACGCCAACAGCCTGTTCTTCCGCAACGTCTTCCAGGCCCATGCGCGCAGCCTCTTCTTCACCGGCAGGATCCGGGTGAACGTCAAGAAGATGGGGGTGGTCAAGGAGACGCGCGACGAGAAGGGCGACCGCCGCAACGCCTACGAGACGGTGCAGGTGTGGGAGATGGAGGCGCGCGTATTCCTCATCGACGGCGATGCCGCCCGGATCATCATGCAGGAGACCTTCAGCGAAAAGCTGGAGCCGGGGCCCGGGACCACGCCGCAGTTCAACTTCAACGCCCTGTTCGCCCGCCTGACCGCCAAGCTGATCTCCGCCCTGCAGCCCCGCAAGGCGCTGCAGGAAAGGTTCCTTATCACCCGCTAGGATGACACCATGAAAAAAAACACCCTCGCCCTTGTGCTGCTCTTCTGCGCCGCGCTGCTGCCGGCCCAGTATTCGTTTTATTACGGCAAGAACAAGATCGTCCGCACCGCCTTCCCCTGGAAGTTCGCCGAGACCAAGAACTTCCGCATCTACCACTACAGCGATGACAGCGATCTGATCCGGCGCGTGGCCGCGGAAGCCGAAAAGGCCTACCTCAAACTCTCCACGCTGCTGAACATGACCATCGACGAGAAGACGCCGATCATCTACTACGACAAGCAAACCGACCTGGAGCAGACCAATCTCTACCCCGGGATCATCGCTCCCGGGAGCTTCGAGGGCTTCACCGAGCCGGTCGGCCACCGCGTGGTGATCTACGGCAACCGCACCAACGAGGATTTGGGGCGGCTGATCATCCACGAGCTGTCCCATTCCTTCCAGCACGCCATCCTCTACAAGAACCGCTCCACGGGCATGTTCGACTACAACCGCCCGCCGCTGTGGGTGATGGAGGGCCACGCCGAATTCATGACCGGCTATTGGGAGAGCTTCAACCGCATGACCGTCATCGACGCCGTGCTCAACGACCGCATGCCCGAGATCCAGGAGGACGGCGACATCCGCGCCGACTACGGCACCAACCGCACGCCCTATGATTTCGGCCACCTGATGTATGAGTTTTTCCATGACAAGTTCGGCAAGAAGGGCATCCGCGACCTGCTGCTCAGCTTGCGGCGCCCCGCGCTGATCGGCAAGCGCCGCTCCTTCCTGAACCAGTTCAACTTCGTGCCCAAGACCTTCAACTACGAATTCAAGAAATACGCCCGCGAGCGCTTCAAGGCATTCGCCGGCCGCGAGAACCCCGAGGACTACAGCTTCATCATCGGCCCCGACTTCCCCTTCGCCTACTCGTTCTCGCACCAGGTCTCGCCCGGAGGCGAGCTGCTGGCCGTGGTCACGGTCAACTACCGCACCTACAAGATCGACATCATCCTGGTGTCGCTGAAGGACGGCAAGGTGATCAAGAACGTCACCCCGGGTTACCGTTCCACTTATGACGGCATCGATTTCAAGTTCGTTCCCTCCGACGGCCGCTCCTTCAGCTGGGACCGCCAGGGGAAGAACATCGCCTTCTTCGCGCGCAAATCGCTCGATTCCTATCTGATCGTGCTCGACGCCCTCGACAACCGGGTGGTGCGGGAATTCAAGATCGGCAGCATCCAGAAACCGAGCTCGCCGGTCTTCCATCCCCGCCAGGACATGCTGCTCTTCACCGGCATCGAGGGCCTGCGCTCCTTCCTCTATGCTTTGGACATGAAGAGCGGTCAGGTGCGCAAGCTGACCGACGGCCGCGTCTACGTCAAGGCCGTCGACATCTCCCCCGACGGTGAGAAGGTCGTCTATTCGGCCGGAGCCGGGGACTTCGACAAGCTGTATCTGGCCGCCAGCGAAAATCCCGACCTGGCCGTGCGCCTGACCACCGGCCCGTACAACGACATCGCCCCCGCCTTCTCCCTGGACGGGCAAACGGTCTACTACAGCTCCGATGAGCTGGGAGCCTACAATATCTGCTCAATCGACCTGGAGAAAAAAGTCGCCCGGCGCTACAGCGACGTGCGCACCGGCAACTTTTTCCCGGTGGAGGTCCCCAAAGCGGGAGGCCAGCTGGTTATCTCTTCGTTTCACAAGGGGAGCTTCCTGCTCTTCAAGAAGGATGTCTCCACCTCCCTCGCCCAGCAAGCCGTCGAGTTCTCCGCTCCGCTGCCCGCTGCTCCGCCGGCGCCGGTCCCCGGCCAGGATGCCGCCGAAGCCGCCCCCTTCTCCCTGACCGTGAAGAAATACAAGCCCTTCGAGAAGCTGATCATCGCCTCGCTGCCGCCGGTCACGGTGGGCATCGACAGCGGCGGCGGCATCTACGGTTCCTCCTACCTCAACGTGACCGACATGCTGGGCGACCACAGTTTCATCTTCTATCTCAGCTCCTACTACGGTTACCGCTCCTATCACCTGGCCTATCTCAATCAGCGGCGCCGCCTGCAGCTTTTCGCTCATCTCTTCTCCGAAAGCGAAGCCTATTACTATCCCTATGTCTCCACTTTCTTCCTATCCCTGCGCAGCCGCATCGGCGGCGACCTTTCCCTGTTCTACCCCTTCAGCCGCTCCACGCGCGCCGAGGTGAGCCTGTCGGCCTACCACCAGGAAGAGGACTCCGATCTGTTCTATTTCGGCTACGACCTGCCGTACGGCCAGTTCTTCAACGGTTTCGCCATGCCGCTGCAGGTGGCGCTCGTGTCCGAAACCACCCGCTTCATGGGCTACGGTCCGAACAGCGGCCAGACGTTCCGCTTTAGCGCCGGCAAGTATCTCAAGCTGTTCTCCCGCTGGCTCGACGCCTTCACCCTCGAGGGGGACTACCGCAAGTACCTGCGCCTCGACAACAACACGCTGCTGGCCTTCCGGCTCAGTGGCTTCTACTCCGGCGGCAGCACCCCGATGCTCTTCTGGAGTGGCGGCAACAACACCCTGCGCGCGGCCCCATTCCGCAGCCTGGTCGGCAACAAGGGCTTTTTCTTCAATGCCGAGTTCCGCTTCCCGCTGGTGCACGCCGCCCTGACCCCCATTGGCGTCATCGGCCCGCTGCGCGGCGTGTTCTTTTTCGACCTGGGCGGCCTGTGGTTCGACGAAGAGAAATTCCGGGTGTTCGAGCCGGGATCGCACGTCGAGTGGGTCTGGCGCACCAACTTCAAGGACAAGGAGTACAGCGGCGTCAATTTCTGGATTGGCTTCGACTTCTAGGAAAAGAGGTAGAGAAGGATAAGGGGTAAAGAGATAAAGAAAGATTTGCCCCGGGAGAGTTCGCCCAGCGCTGTATCTTTTCCACAATTCCTCTCTTCCCCTTTACCCCTATACCTCTTTGCTTTCTTCCCGGCCCCGTCCCCGGCGTGATTGACTTTGCCCGGGGAAAATGCGACAATGCCCGGGGTAAGAAGAGATGCTGATCAACCACACGTCCAAGCAGGTGACCGCCAAAATCGTTTATTACGGGACCGGCCTGGGCGGCAAGACCACCAACCTGCAATACATTTACTCGGTGACCAACCCCCGCACCCGGGGCGAGCTGGTCTGCATGGAAACCGAGATCGAACGCACCCTTTTCTTCGACCTGCTGCCGATCAATGTCGGTCTGGTCAAGGGCTACGAGACGCGCTTCCAGCTGTACACCGTCCCCGGCCAGGTGTTCTACGATTCCACCCGCAAGCTCGTCCTGAAGGGGGCCGATGGCATCGTCTTCGTCGCCGACTCCCAGGAGCTCATGGCGCAGGCCAATTGCGAGAGCCTCGACAACCTGAAGGAAAACCTGGGATTCTATAACCACCGCATTGATGACATCCCCCTGGTATTTCAGTACAACAAGCGGGACCTGAAGAACATCTCGCCGCTGGAAAAGCTGAACAGCAGCCTGAACGCGCTGGGCCGGCCCCACTTTGAGGCCGTGGCGCGCAGCGGCCGCGGCGTCATCGAGACGCTGCGCGAGATCTCTTCCCTGACCCTGGTGCGCATCAAGGAGGCGCTGGCGCATCCCGTCCAGACCCCGAAGAACGTGGCGGTCCACTTCGATGTCCATCCCGGCCAGCAGATGGTCAAGATGGAAGACCTGCCCGTCAAAAAGGTGAGCGTCGAGCAGATGATCGCCAGCGAGGCGGGCAGAGAGGTGCTGACCCAGGCGCCGCTCCCCGCCGCCGCTTCCCATCCGCCCAAGCCCGCCGGCCGCTCGCTGGGCGACCTGCTGAGCGGCCTGGAGGATCCCAGCCGCATCACGCGGATCGAAAAAATATCCGCCGCCAACGGCCGCCTGTCCGTTGAAATCAAGGACAACGACGGGCGGCCGCTCCGTTGCCTGGACATCGCGCTGCGCCCTGAAACCAAAAAGGTCACGATCATCCTTGATGTCAAGAGCTAGAACCGCCCTGCTGCTCGCCGCCCTCTGCCTGCTCCTGGCCTGCGCTCCCGCGCGCTCCCGCCTGAAGCCCGCCGCCGCCCCGCCGGCCGCTTCCGGGCCTCAGGTCCGTGCCGAGGCCCTTTTCCAGCAGGGCAAGGCCTTCCTGGAGAAAGGGGACATGGCCGGGGCCGCGTCCTGCTTTGACCAGGCGGTGGACGCCCTGCTCGACGCCGATGGCGCAGGCCAGCGCGGGACGCTGAACGAGTACGTCCGCAGGATCGCCGACATCGAGCTGAACTACCTGAAAGACAAGAACAGCCCCGAGAATGGCGAGCACGAGGCCTTTCTCGACCAGGTCATCGCCACGCCGCTGTTCTCGCCCTCGGAGAAGGACGTCCAGGACCTGCGGCAGAAGGTCAGCGACATGGCCGCCGTCACCTACAGCCTGCCGGTGATCGTCAATTCCCAGGTGGTTTCCTTCCTGAGGGCCTTCCAGACCATCCGCCACGAGGGCATCCAGCGCGCCCTGGACCGCATGGGCGAATTCATCGGACCCTTCCAGGAGATCTTCCGCCAGCACGGCGTCCCCGAGGACCTGGCCTACCTGCCGATCATCGAGAGCGGCTTCCGCGTCGACGCCACCTCGCGCGCCCGCGCCCGCGGGGCCTGGCAGTTCATGGCCGCGACGGCGCGCCTCTTCGGGCTGCGCGTCGACTGGCAGGTCGACGAGCGCCTGGACCCGTTCAAAGCCGCCGATGCGGCGGCTCGCTTCCTGAAGCACCTGCACGAGGAGTACAACGACTGGTACATCGCGCTGGCCTGCTACAACGGCGGCCCGCGCCGGGTCGAGAGGGCCATGCGCGCCCTGCAGACGGCCGATTTCTTCGCCATCAACCAGAGCCGCCACATCCGCCGCGAGACGAAGAACTACGTGCCGGCTTTCCTGGCCTCGCTGATCATCGCCCGTTCGCCGCAGGAGTACGGCTTCACCCTCGGCGGCGGCGAGGCGGTCTTCGCCGGCAGCAAGACGGTCGTCGTGCCCTCGCCCGCCTCCCTGCCAGCCATCGCCGAACGGCTGCAGATGACGACGGCCGAGCTGAAAAGGCTCAACCCGGAGCTGCTGCGCGACTTCACCCCCAGCAGCGTGACCGAGTACCGGCTGCGCCTTCCGGGCTCCGCCGACGAAACGGCGCTCGCCGGCCTGGAGCGCATTCCCGCCGCCAAGATCCCCAAATACAACCTCTACCGCGTCCGCCCCGGCGACACCCTGTCGGTCATCGCCCGCCGCCATGGCACCACGGTCCGCCGCATCCAGGAGACCAACCGTCTGAAATCGACCCGGATCCGGCCGGGCATGAACCTCATCATTCCCGGGAGGTAATCGGTGGTCAGCCGCATCCACTCGGCCGTGCTCAACGGGCTGGAGGTCATGGCCACCGAGGTTGAGGTCGGCTTCTCGCGCGGCATTCCGGGAATTGTCATCGTCGGCCTGCCCGACAACGCCGTCAAGGAGAGCCGCGAGCGCCTGAAACTGGCGGTCGGCCACGCCAATTTCGCCTACCCCCAGGCCACCAAGATCGTCATCAACCTCTCGCCGGCCGACGTGCGCAAGGAGGGGTCGGCCCTTGACCTGCCCATGGCCGTGGGCATCGTCGGCAACCAGTACCGCCTGAAGAGCCCGGCCTTCTCCGAGCTGCTGTTCTATGGCGAGCTGAACCTCGACGGCGGCCTGAACCCGGTCAAGGGCGTGCTGAACATCGCCCTCTTCGCCCGCGAGAACGGCTGGCGCGGCATCGTCATCCCCTTCGCCAACCGCGAGGAAGCCCAGTTCGTCAGCGGTATCGAGGTCTATGCCCTGAAAAACCTGACCGAGGTCATCGAGCTGGTTGAGCACCCGGAGCGCTTCGCTCCACGCCCGACGGGAATCGCGCGGCCGGCGGCCGACACCGGGGCCGCCTGCGAGAACGACTTCGCCGAGATCCAGGGGCAGCACCTGGCCAAGCGGGCCATGGAGATCGCCGCCGCCGGCTTCCACAACCTGCTGATGATCGGGGCGCCGGGAGCGGGGAAGTCGATGATCGCCAAGGCGCTGCCCTCCATCCTGCCCGAGATGACCGACGACGAGATCCTGGAGACCTCGCTGATCTACAGCGCCGCCGGCCTGCTGGACGCCCAGGGGGCGCAAGGCGGCCTGGTGCGCCGCCGCCCCTTCCGCTCGCCGCACCACACCATCTCCGACGTCGGCATCAGCGGCGGCGGCAAGTACCCGGTGCCCGGCGAGATTTCCCTGGCGCACAACGGCGTGCTTTTTCTGGACGAGATCCCGTACTTCAAGCGCTCGGCCCTGGAGGTGCTGCGCCAGCCTCTGGAGGACGGCCGCATCACCGTCTCGCGCTCGCTCACCTCGGCCACCTTCCCGGCGCGCTTCATGCTGGTGGCGGCCATGAACCCCAGCCAGGACGCCGTCGGCCTGGGCGAGGCCGGTTTTTCCGGACCGGCCCTGAGGCAGCGCTACTACGCCAAGCTCTCCCGGCCGCTGCTCGACCGCATCGATTTGCAGATCGAGGTGAAGAAAGTCAAGCTGGCGGAGATCACCTCGCCGGCGCCGGCCGAGAGCTCCGCCGTTGTCCGCGCCCGCGTGGCCCAGGCCCGCCAGCGGCAGCACGAGCGCTTCCGCGTCCTGAAGCGCAGGGTGTTCGCCAACGGCCAGATGCGCAACGCCGAGATCCGCAGGTTCTGCGCCCTGGACGATGAAGGCGGCGAACTGCTGCGCCGCGCCGTCGAGAGGTTCGACCTGAGCGCCCGCGGCTATTTTCGCATCCTCAAGGTGGCGCGGACCATCGCCGACCTGCAGGGCGCCGAGACGATCGCCGCGTCGAGCGTGCAGGAGGCGCTGCAGTACCGGTCGCTGGACCTGGGGCGCTTTTGAGGCACAGGTGATCGTCGCCAGGAAGAATTTATGGCAGATGCTGGCGCTGGCGGCGGCCAGCATCGTACTGGGCCTGGGGGTCAATTTTTTCTCCCCGGAACCGCTGCCGCTCTGGCGTCAGCCGGGGATGGCGCCGGCCGCGGCGTTGGATGTCCCCGTGGGCGAGGTGGACGCTGATTTTGTCCTGCAGGCTGGAAGCGCGGCAGGCACCATCCTGCTCGACGCCCGCGCGGCGGCGGCCTACCATGCCGGCCACATCCCCGGCGCACTCAGCCTGCCCCTGGAAAGGTTCGCGGCGGGGTTCGCCGAGCTGGAGCCGCGGCTGCGCCAGGCCGGGATGCTGGTGCTCTATTGCAGCGACCGGACCTGCGGTGATTCGCCGGAGCTGGCCCGCCGGCTATGGGCCAGGGGGCTGAAGAACCTTCTCCTCTACAGCGGCGGCATGGAGGATTGGAGCGGGAGGGGCCATGCCGTCGAAAAATAGCCTGTGGCGATTTTTTGCCTCGCCGCCGCTCCAGATCCTGTGCCGGATCCTCCTGGGCGGGATCTTCATCTACGCCAGTTTGGACAAGATCGCCCATCCGCGCGCCTTCGCCGAGATCATCGCCAATTACGCCATCCTGCCCGACTGGCTGGTCACGCTGCCGGCGCTGATCCTGCCCTGGCTGGAGCTGGCTGCCGGGCTGTGCCTGCTGGCCGGAGTATGGACGCGCAGCGCGGCCCTGCTGCTGTCCCTGCTGCTGCTGGCTTTCATCCTGGCCCTGGGCTTCAACGCCCTGCGCGGCATCGACGTCAGCTGCGGCTGCTTTTCCACCTCGGCGAGCGACACCGAGAACGCCTGGGTGCTGATGCTCCGCGACCTGCTGATCCTGCTGCCCGGTCTGCTGATTGTATTTTTCAGCCGGGAGAAGGAAGTCCCGGAACCTGGACCTGAAAATGCAAAAGGAAAAAGGGAAAAGTGAAAGCCGGCACAGCACCGCCGGCAGTTCGCCGCCGGCCGCAACCATTCGCGCTGATTCCCGTATAAGCAGGGGGGGAGGCGGTACCATGGGAGCACGAAGGGAAAACCCGGCGCAACGCGAGGTCCCGCTCAGCGATTGGCTGCGCACGGTCCGTCACGACATAGCCGATATCCGGGAATTCTACCTGGATGAGGAGCAGAAGAACCGTTTGGACAGGATGGGCCGCTTCCATCGCCTGGTCTACCTGGCCTTGTGGCTGGCCAAGAGCCTGTTCCTCAAGCTGACGCCGCTGCGCCGCGTCCTGCTCGTCGTGGCCGTGTATCTCCTGTTCCTGGTGCGCGTGAGTTTTCAGGTGGCGGGCACCGGCATCCACCTGCAGTTCGCCCAGCTGGGCGGGGCCATCCTGGTCTTCATCCTGATGCTCGAGCTGAAGGACAAGCTGCTGGCCCGCAACGAACTGGCGGAGGGCAGGGCGATCCAGCAGCGACTGCTTCCGGACCCGAGTCCGGCCATCGCCGGCTGGGACGCCTGGCTCTATTCCCAGCCGGCCAATGACGTGGGCGGCGACTTGATCGACTGCATCCTCTTCAACGATAGCCGGCGCGTTCTGGTGCTGGGCGACGTGTCGGGCAAGGGGTTGTCGGCGGCATTGCTCATGGTGAAGCTGCAGGCGACGATACGCGCCCTGTGCACCGAATCGATCCCCCTACCGGACCTAGGCTCGCAGATCAACCGGATTTTCCGCCGCGACGGGATCACCGGCAGCTTTGCCACGCTGGTCGTGCTGGACATCGCCGGGGATTCCGGAAAGATCCGGCTGCTGAATGCCGGACATACGCCGCCGCTCGTATTCGCCCGCGCTGGTCCCCGCTCCCCGGCCAAGGGCGGTCCGGCCCTGGGGCTCATGGCCGGCCCCGACTATACCGTCACCGAGGAGGTCTTGCAGCCGGGAGAGATGCTCCTGGTCTATTCGGACGGGATCAATGAAGCCCGGAACGCGCAGGGCGAATGCTTCGGCAACGAGCGGCTGCTGGCGCGCGTCGCCGCCTGCCTCCCCTCTGGCGCCGAGGCCATTGGCCAGACGGTTCTCGCCGCGGTCCAGGATTTCCTGGGCGATGTCCGTCCTGACGATGACCAGACTCTGCTGGTGCTCAGGCGCGTTGGAGCCTGAGCGACAGAGAGCTGGGCTTCAAAGGGGAGCCGGTCGAGAATCCAAATCACAAATCCCAATTTCCAAATATGCACCCAGTTCCAAATGTAAATGTCCAAGACAAGATCATTTTCCGTGTCTTGTCTTCGTTTCGGTCATTGGGTCATTGGATTTAGTGCTTGCTTGAAATTGATGCTTGGGATTTGGAAATTTATTCTTACCGCGTCACGCGTTACGTGTCACGCGTCACGTAGGTCCATTTCTTAGCCCCTGCGCGCGAAGTCCTATTCCTCGATCGTCATCTCGCGCTCGAGCTGATCGGCCTGCTCGGCGGCCAGCATGGCGTCATCCATGGAGATCTTGCGCGCCTTGACCAGATCGATCAGGTGCTGGTCGAACGTCTGCATGCCCAGGTCGCGGTTCTTGGCGATGTTGCCCAGGATCTCGTTGGTCTTGTCGGGATTCTTGATGCACATCTCGATGGTCTTGTTCACCAGCATGATCTCGCAGGCGGGGATCATGGTGTTCTTGTCCAGGTTGGGCAGCAGCTGCTGGGAGCAGATGGCGACCAGGTTCTCCGCCAGGCGCTGGCGCACCGCGGCTTGCTCGTCGAACGGGAAATAGCTCAGCAGGCGGTTCAGGGTGCGCATGACGTCCGGGGTGTGGATGGAGGCCATGACCAGGTGGCCGGTCTCGGCGGCCTTCAGGCAGGTGTCGATGGTCTGGTGGTCGCGCAGCTCGCCGACCATGAGCACGTCGGGGTCCTGGCGCATGGCCGCGCGCAGCGCCGAGGCGAATGAATCGGTGTCGGGGCCGATCTCGCGCTGGGAAATGACGGAGAGGTTCTTCTCGAACAGGTACTCGATCGGGTCCTCGATGGTGATGATGTGGGCGCGCCGCTTCTGGTTGATGGAGTTGATGATGGCCGCCAGGGTGGTGGACTTGCCCATGCCGGTGGCGCCGGTGACCAGGATCAGGCCGTGCTTGAGGGCGGCGATCCTTTCCAGCACCTTGGGCAGGTTCAGCTCCTGGAAGCTGCGCGGCTTGAAGGGGATGAGGCGCAGGACGGCGGCGAAGCGGCTGTTCTGGCGGAAGACGTTCACGCGGAAGCGGGCCACGTTGGCCAGGGCGAACGAGCCGTCGTAGTCGAGCACCTCTTTTTTGAATTTCTCCGCGTCGGAGTACTTGGCCAGCGTTTGGCCGATGGTCACCATGTCCTCCTCGCTCAGCGGCGGGTGCTTGATCGGGAAGAGCTCCCCGTGATGGCGGAGCAGCGGCGGCGAGCCGACCTGGAAATGGATGTCGGATACCCCTTTCTCGGCTGCGAAGGTCAGGACTTGGCTCAGGTTGACGATGGGCATGGTTTCCTCCATGGAACGGCCAGCGCGAAAGCCACATGAAAATTGTAGACGAGTCGACTATAAAATTCAAGTATCTTTTAAAAAAGGTGCCGGACGTCTACAGTCTATTTCTTTCGATCCCTGAATTTCTGAACGTCGCGGTCCATCTCGCGCCGGATATCGCGCTCCTTCAGCTTCTGCTTCTTCTCGTACTCCCGCTTGCCGCGCGCCAGCGCGATCTCGACCTTGATGCGCCCCCGGTCGTTGAAGAACAGCTGCAGCGGCACGATGCTGAAGCCGCGCTCGCGGACCTTCTGGTCCAGGCGGTGGATCTCGCGCCCGTGCAGCAGCAGCTTGCGCCTGCGCTCCGGCTCGTGGTTGAAGGCGCCCGCCTGCTCGTAGGGGCTAACGTGGCAGCGCAGCAGGAAGGCTTCGCCGGCCTGCACCTCGACGTAGGAGTCCTTCAGGCTGACGCGGCCGGCGCGGATCGACTTGACCTCGCTGCCGACGAGGGCGATCCCGGCCTCGAACTTGTCGAGGATCTCGTAGTCGTGGAAGGCCTTCTTATTCTGGGCGATGGTCTTCATGGCCGATCAGGACGACCTCCTCGATCTTGCGCTTGCCCATCTTCTTGGCCACCAGCAGGCAGTTTTTCACCTGGATGCGGGCATTCTCCTGGGGCAGGCGGCCATACTCGTAGATGAACAGGCCGGACAGGGTCGTGTAATCCTTTCTTTCGGGGAGTTCCAGCTCCAGCTCGGAGTTGATCTCCTCCACCGGCGTGCTGCCCTTCGCCTGGTAGACGTTGTGGCCCAGCTTCTTGATGCCCCGGCCGCGCACCTCGAAATCGCCCAGGATGCCGCGCAGGATGTCGCTCAAGGTGATGATGCCGATGGTCGAGCCGTACTCGTCCAGGACCACGGCCAGGTTCAAGCGGTGCTTTTTGAATTCGTTGAGGATGGTGTTCAGCGACGAATACTCGGAGACGAAGATCGGCCGGGCGGCGATCTTCCTCAGTTCCAGCTTCTCGAAGTCTTCCTGCAGCATGGCCGCCAGCAGCAGGTGCGAGTCGACGATGCCGGTGATGTTGTCCAGCTTGCCCTTGTAGATCGGGATCTTGGACAGGCCCTTCTCCAGGATGACCTTGCGCAGCTCCTTGGGGCCGCTGCTCTCCTTGAGGGCCACGATGCCTACGCGCGGGGTCATGATGGCCTTGATGTCCTTCTGCGAGATGTCGATGATCTCGGTGAGCATCTTCAGGGTTTCCGGGTTGTGCTGGAACAGCTGCGTCTCCATGGACAGGAAGTGCTTGATCTCCTCCAGGCTCAATTCCTTCTTGGCCCAGGCCTTGGATCGCTGTTTGCGGAAGAACAGGTTGGGCAGCAGGGCCAGCCCCTTGACCAGCGGGTAGAAGAGCAGGCTAAAGAAGCGCAGCGGCCGGGCATAGAGGAACGACATCTTTTCGGCGTGGCGGTAGCCGTAGGACTTGGGCGTGATCTCGCCGAAGACCAGGAGGATGAGGGTGGTCGCCAGGGTGGAGAGCAGGAGCAGCGCCCCCTGGCTGCCGCGGAAGAAGCGCGTGAGCAGCAGGGTGGCGATGGAGGCGGCGGCGACGTTCACCAAATTGTTGCCGACCAGGATGGTGGAGAGGAATTCCTCCGGCTTCTCCAGCAGCCGCGCCAGCAGCATGGCCGTCTTGTCCTTCTTCTTGGCGCGGTGGGTCAGTTTGATGCGGCTGACGGTCAGCAGCGAAGTCTCGGCCGAGGAGAAGAAGGCGCTGGCCACAACCAGCAGGAAAAAGAGCAGCAGGGGAAACAGCCACGCTCCCGTGTTCATGTCGGTTTCAGCTCCAGGCGGTGGTTTGCCGGACCATGGACATCATTTCCTGCTGTACAGCTGGTAGACGATCTTGTACAGCGAGGTGCCGATGCAGTCGTTGATCAGCTGCACGTCCTTGGCCTCCTTGGGCACCTTCAATATCTTGGGGGCGAAGTTGACCACCCCGCGGACGCCATGGCCGATCAGCTTGTCCAGCGTCTCCTGCGCCGCCTCTTCCGGGACGGTCAGCAGGGCGATGTGGATGTCGGGGTTTTCCTTCAGGTAGGCTTCCAGCTGGTCGACGTGCAGGACCGGCTTCTGCTGCCCGGGCTTGCCCACATTGCTGCCGACCAGCTCGGGCTTGATGTCGAACAGCGCCGTCACCGTGATGTTGCGGTCCTTGAACAGCTTGTAGTTCGAAAGGGCCTGGCCGATGCGGCCGGCGCCGATGATCACCACCCGGGCGCCGCGGTCGATGGAAAGGATCTTTTTCAGCTCGCGGAAAAGCTTTTTGACCAGGTAGCCCTTCTTCTGCTTGCCGATGGAGATGCCCAGGTAGAAGAAGTCCTGGCGCACCTGGTTGCAGGAGACGCCCGTGACCTCTTCCAGCTTCTTCGAGGAGATGTACGTGTTCTCAGGCTGGTTGAGCTTGAGCAGGGCCTCGTAATAGAACGAGATGCGGCGGATCACCCGCAGGCTGATCTTTTTCCTCATCGATCCCCCATGATATTGTTTACGTTAAAATTAATTCTATCCGACCGCGGCCGAAAAGTCAATGGCCGGCGGACGGAATCAAGGGGGCGCGGTTAACCCCCGCCCACGGCGGCCTCGACCTCGGCCGTGGCCTTGGGGATGGGCGGCCCCAGGACCCGGCAGCCGCGCGGGGTGACCAGCACGTCGTCCTCGATGCGCATGCCGCCGAAGCAGCGGAATTTCTCGACCTTGTCGTAGCGGATGAAGGCGGCATGCCTGTTTTCATTCCGCCACTGGTCGATCAGGGCCGGGATGAAGTAGATGCCGGGCTCGACCGTCAGCACGTGGCCGGGCTCAAGCTTCCTGGCCAGGCGCAGGTAGGCCAGGCCGAACTGCTGGCTGCGCCGGGTCTTGTCGTCGTAGCCCACGTGCACCTCGCCCAGGTTCTCCATGTCGTGTACGTCCAGGCCCAGCATGTGGCCCAGGCCGTGGGGAAAGAACAGGGCGTGGGCGCCGGCGGCCACGGCCTCGGCCGTGGAGCCCTTCATCAACCCCAGGTTCTTCAGGCGGTCGACCAGCACCGCGGCCGACTTGAGGTGGATGTCGCGATAGCTGACGCCGGGCCGGATCATGGTGATCGCGGTCAGCTGCATGTCCAGGACCGCCTCGTACACCGAGCGCTGCACGGGATCGAAGCGGCCGCCCACGGGCACGGTGCGCGTGATGTCGCTGGCGTAGCCCGATTCGGTCTCGGCGCCGGAATCGATGAGCAGCAGGTCGCCTTCGCGCAGGCGGTTGCCATGGTAGTGGTTGTGCAGGGTTTCGCCGTGCACGGTGACGATGGCCGGGAAGGCCAGCTGGCCGCCGCCGGCCAGGGCGATGCCCTCGATCCAGCCGGCGATCTCTTTCTCGTAAATGCCCGGCTGGGCCATGGCCATGGCTTCGCGGTACATGGCGGCGCTGACGGTCAGGGCCGACTCGATCTCCTTGACCTCTTCCGCGTTCTTCAGCGCCCGCTGGGCGACCACCGCCTTGACGAACTCGACCGAGGCGTAGTCCTTGACCGTGCCGGCGCGGATGCCCAGCAGCTTCTCCAGCCAGAGGGCGTTTTCGCCGCGGTAGGGGGGGAGGAAGTGGACCTTGCGTCCCTGGCGCACCGCCTGCTGCAGCACGCCGGACAGCTCAACCAGCGGCCGCGTGGCGGCGATGCCGACCTTGGCGCAGCGGCTCTTGAGCGACGGCTGCGGGCCCATCCAGATGATGTCTTCCATTCCCACGTCATCGCCGAACACGGTCTGCCGCTCCTCGTCCACGTCGATGACCGCGGCCAGGCCGGGGAAGCTCAGGCCGAAGAAGTAGAGGAAGGTGCTGTCCTGGCGGTAGCGGTAGGTGTTGGCCGCGTAGTTCATCGGACTTTCGCCGTTGCTCAGGAAGAGCAGCAGCCCCGACTTCACCTGCCGGCTCAGTTTATTTCTTCTCTGCTCATAGGTTTTTTTGGCGAACATGGCTCCTCCTGTATGAAGACATCTTATCGAAGTGGCATGGTTTTTTCAAGGCCAATGCCGTTTGGGCGACCGCTCTTGTCCGCAGCCGGCAATCGGTCTATAATTCCCTTCGTTTCCAGGAGGTATCATGAAAAAGGTCTTTGCCCTGATTCTGGCGGTATTGGCCCTGTACGGCGGGGCATGGGCGATTCAGGACGCCCGGCTGCTGCGCTTTCCCAATATCCACGATGAGCTGGTGGTATTCGTCTATGCCGGCGACATCTGGTCGGTGC
>JALOLC010000051.1 GCA_025456175.1 Acidobacteriota bacterium
CGCTCCTTGACGCCGGCGATGGCGGCGGTCATTTTTTCGTCGCGCAGGGAGAAGAAGGGCAGGATATCGCGGCCGGCCTGCAGGTCCTCCACCTTGGCGCCGACCAGGCGCAGCGGCAGGTCCTTTTTGCAGAGCAGCGAGCGCAGCAGGGGCAGGGCCGCCTGCCAGAGATGGAAATAGGAAAAGGTTGGAAAGGGCAGGGCCGCGCGCTGCGTGAAGGTGGAGAAGTCGCTGAAGCGCACCTTGACCTCGACGCGGCCGGCGAACAGCTTCTCGCGCAACAGCTGCACCGCCAGCCGGTCGAGCAGATAGGCCAGGTGCGAACAGAGCATGGCCTCGGCGCGGATGTCCTCGGGAAAGGTGGTCTCGCGGCTGAAGCTCTTGCTGGCCGGCTCGGGCAGGCCGCGCTCCATGCCGCCGGCGGCTTGCCCGGCGAAGACCTTGCGCCACAGCGCCAGGTATTTTTCCTTCAGCTCGCGGCCGCGGCGCACGCCCAATCCCTGGAGGACGAAATGGGTCTGCGGCCCGACGCCCGGGATCTTGTCCAGCGTCAGCTGCGAAATGAACTCGTCCTCGTCGTGCAGCCAGAAAAGGCCGCCCGGCTTGGCCGCCTCGCAGGCCAGCTTGGCGCCCAGGCGCGTGCAGCCCAGTCCGGCCGATATCTTCAGGCCCGTCTCCCGTTCGGCCGCGGCCTTGATGCGGGCGGCCAGCTCGTAGACCGAGGCGCAGAGGTAGCGGCTGCCGCCCACGTCGACGTAGGCCTCGTCGACCGAGACCTCCTCGACCCGCGGCGAGAAGCGGCGCAGGCAGGCAAAGAACTGCCCGGAGATGCGGCTGTAAAGGTGGAAGCGGCCGCGGCGGAAGACGGCCTGCGGGCATTTGCGGGCCGCGGTGCGCAGCGCCATGCCCGAGTGCACGCCGTAGCGCCGCGCCGCGTACGAGGCGGTGCAGACCACGCCCCGCTCATGGGCCAGGCCGCCGACGATCAGCGGCTTGCCCCGCAGCGCCGGCTCCAGCGCCTCCTCCACCGCCGCGAAAAAGGCGTCGATGTCCAGGTGCAGGACCGACGGCGTTTTCACCGGTATTTGCGCAGCACGCCCACCACTTTGCCCACCAGCTGGAAGGGGGCGGCAATGGGGGTGTAATCGGGGTTTTCCGGGACCAGGACATAGGCGTCGCGGTCGCGCTTCAGGCGCTTGAGGGTAATCGAGCCGTCCTGGAGGCGGGCGACCACCATCTGCCCGGGGTCGGCCTTCTCCGCGCGCTTGATCAGCACCAGGTCGCCGTCCTGGATGTAGGCGTCCTTCATGCTCTGCCCCTGGACGCGGAAGGCGACGACGTCTCCCCCCTTCTCGGCCAGCCACTCGGGCAGGACCACCTCATCGCCCAGCTCGGCGAACATCTCCAGCGCCGGGCCGGCGGGAACCATGCCCACCAGCGGTACGGCTGTCCGCCCGTCGATTGACGCCGTTTCGCCGGGCAATTTCCAGGCTCGGCCCTCCTTGCGCAGCGCCCCGCGCCGGAGCAGGCGACCGAGGTAGGCCTGAACGGTCGCCGGCGAGGACAGGCCGGCGGCAGCGGCGACCTCGCGCACGGTCGGGAAATAGCCGTTGCGACGGCTGAATTCCCGGATCTTGTCCAGAATGAGCTTTTGTTTTTTGGTCACCATTTGTTCGCCTTTTGTTCGCCTTAGTAATAGTAATATGAATCAGGGCATCTGTCAACCAGAATAAGGGAAGAACAAGGGAAAGGCAGAGGGAAGAGTGAGGGAGGACAAAGTGGGAAAGAGGTTCAGAAAGGGCTTTTCCCACTCTCTCTTCCCTTTCTCTTCCCTCATTCTTCCCCTTTCCGAAATTAGGGAAGAGCGAGGGAAAGGCAGAGGGAAGAGTGAGGGAAGGCAAAGTGGGAAAGAGGTCCAAAAAGGGCTTTTCCCACTCTCTCTTCCCTTTCTCTTCCCTCATTCTTCCCTCTCTCTTCCCTTTTTTGAACTTATTCGATGTTTTCTGCGTTTATTGCATCTGAAGGGCAACGTCCCAAGGAGGACAACATGAAAAGACTGTATAGAAGCCGGAAAAACCGCATGCTGGGCGGCGTCTGCGGCGGCATCGCCGAATACTTCGAGATCGACCCGGTCATCGTCCGCCTGATCGCCGTGGCCCTGTTCTTCGTGGGCGGATCGGCCGTGCTGGCCTACATCATCGCCCTGATCGTCATTCCCTATGAACCGGTGCAAATCGCCGCCGCCTCCCCGGCGGCCAACCTCTCGACCCCCGCGGCGGCGGATCCCGCGCCTGCGGCCGAGGCCCCGCGTTCAGCCGCCAGCGAGTCCATTCCCCTGTTCCTGGGGGTCGTGCTCATCGTGCTGGGCGTCCTGTTCCTGATGCACAACCTGCCTTTCTTCAGCCCCTTCTACAGCTGGGCCCGCCACTACGTGCGCCACTTCTTCTGGCCGTCGATCCTGATCGTCTTCGGGGTGTTCCTGATCGCCCGGGGCTGGAAGAAATAGCGATCGAACTAACCGGCATAAGAACTTGGTGTAAGGTAGAAGGTGTAAGGTTTAAGGTAAGGTAATAAAGGAACCTTTTTTTTCTCTTCCCTTGCACCCTGAACCCTGCACCTTACACCGACTTCCCTTGATTTCTCAAGCCACTCGGCTATAATGGGCGGGAAATGGATACGCTCATCATCACGCTCGCGCCCGGGGAAAGGAAGCAGGTCGAGATCTCGGATATTCCCGAGCTGAGCTCGGAAAACAAGCTGGTGAACAAGAGCATCGCCATACTCAGAAAAACCGCGCCAGGCATCCTGCACTACCTGTCGAAACAGCGGCTGCTAAGCCGCCTGCCCGAATACCTCATCGAGGTGCGCGCCGGGGGCATGAGCGAAATCGAGGTCCGCAAGTACCTGGGGGCATGGATGCGGCGCAAGCGTCTGCGGCGCCTGCTGTATGTCACCCTGGAGCTGCTGGTCATGCCCTTCACGGCGTTCGTGGCCATCCTGCCCGGGCCCAATGTCGTTTTCTACGGCCTGTTCGTGGTGTTCTATTTCCACTTCAAGGCGTTCTTGAGCCTGAGCAAGATCAAGGTCGAGGAGTTGAACATTACGATCATTCGTGACGCGTAACGCGAAAGACAAAAATCTGAATAACCAAAGAAAAAATGCCTAACCAATCCCCCGAACCAAGAAGAAAGCCTGAAATGAGATCTTCATATAAAACGGTCGCTACCGCAAAAACCTTTTTTTGACGAAAAAAAGCGGCTCGCAGGAGCCGCTTTCTTCAGTTGTCTTTACTTGTCACGCGTCACGCGTTACGCGTTACGAAGGTTCGTATTATTTCTACAGCCCCAGTTTCTTCCTGGCCTGGTCGCTCAGCGACTTGAACTCGGCCTCGATCCGCTGCTTTTCCTTCTCCAGCTCCTGGGCGGCGGCGGCATTGGGATCGTTGGCCGGGGTGCTGGCGCCGGCCTTCAGCTTGTCGATCTGCTCCTGGATCTTGTCCAGCTTGTCCTGCTCGTATCCCGGCATTTCGATGTCAACGTACTTGCGCTGCAGATCGCGGTCGAGCTTGTCGTACTCCAGCTGCAGGCGCTTGATCTCCTTGTCGTTGCTGACCACGGGTTTGACCGGCTTGACCGAGGCGTTGTACTTCTTGATCTTATCATTGTAGTTGTACTTCTCGTAGAGCCAGTACTTGGCGTTCGTCAGCAGGGCGTCACGTCGCTTGGAGTTGTTCTCCTTGTCGTAAAGCAGCCCGGCCTCGATCTGGAAGGCGACGGCGTTATCAAGAAACTTCCTGTCCCTCTCCGCCTTGGCCAGGTAGATGTTGCCCAGCCGCTCGGCATTGATGGCCTTGCGGTTCTTGGCGTAGGCATCGGAGAACTCCTTGAGCGCGGCGTCCAGCTTGCCGGCTTTCATCAGGCTGCGGGCGTAGATCTCAAAGATCTTCTCGTCGTTCTTGTCCGCGGCGCCGAAGGAGTTGTACGTGTCAATCGCCTCGTTGTACTTGCCGGCGGTGTACAGCTGGCCGATCTTCTCCAGGCTGGTCAGCGGCCGCGCCGGCTGCTTGGCGGCCCCGCTCAATTCGCTCTTCAGGGCATTGGCCTGCTTGGCGATGTCGGCGATGCCGTGTTTCTGGGCAAAGGAAGCGGCTTTTTCGGCCCAGGTCAGCGCCTTCTCCTTGTTGTTGCTGGCGCCGTAGGAGCTGCCCAAAATGAGGTAGACGCCGGCTTCCAGCTTGGCCTCCATGCCGCCCAGCTGGACGGCCTTTTCGCCGTTGCGGATGGCCTTGTCATAGCTCTTCACTTTGTAGTTGTCGACCGTCAGCCAGTAATAGGCCAGCTTGGTGAAGACGTTCTGGCCCGGGTCGGGATAATTCTTGATGTACGCCTCAAAGGCGGTAATCCTCTCGCTGCCCGGCTTTTTCTGCAGGGCCGTGGTGTAGTCTATGCCGGCGTTCTCCAGGTTCTGTCCCCAGGAAAGGACGGCGGCCAAAGCGATGATCAGCACAACCGTTTTCATTGTCCTCATACGATCCTCCCTTGCTTGTCGCATCCACAGCCGATTAGACGGAATGATCTATCTGATTGGTTTGCCAAGCCGACGCTTTTCATGGTGAGATGGATTTTCCATGCTGAAAATTACATTAGTAAAATATCATAAAGCGCGGGAAAAAACAAGCAGGAAACGAATTTCCTCCATCATCTTCCCTTGTCACTCGTCACTCGTCGCTTGTCACTTATTCCTTTATCCAATATAATACTGACGCCCGATAAACCAAGGAGAAACCCCATGCATCCGGTCATCGAGTGGAAGGACGGCGCCGTGGTCATGCTCGACCAGCGCCTCCTCCCCGGCGCTACGAAATTCATCTTCCACCGCGGCCACCTGGAGGTGGCCCGCAGCATCCGCGAGATGGCCATCCGCGGCGCCCCGGCCATCGGCATCGCCGCCGCCTACGGCATCGCCTTGGGCGTGGCCGAGCTGGAAGCCAGCCCCGAGCTCGACCGCCCCGGCTTTCTTGAAGGGAAATTCAAGGAGATCGTCTTGGCCATCACCGCGACCCGCCCGACGGCGGTCAACCTGTTCTGGGCCGCGGCGCGCATGGAAGGGGTGTTCCGGGCGCACCAGGCCGACTACCCGCGCCTGCGCCGGGAGTTGCTGGCCGCGGCCGTGGCCCTGGACCGCGAAGACTATGAAAACAACCGGTCCATCGGCCGCAACGGGCAACGGCTGCTGCAGGACGGCGACACGGTGCTCACCCATTGCAACGCCGGCGCCCTGGCCACGGCCGGCTACGGCACCGCGCTCGGCGTGGTGCGCGCCGCCATCGAGGCCGGCAAGAGGATCAAGGTCATCGCCGGCGAGACCAGGCCCTACCTGCAGGGAGCCAGGCTGACCGTCTGGGAGCTGCAGGAGGACGGCATCCCCGTCACCCTGATCACCGACAACATGGCCGGCCATGTCATGAAAAAAAAATTGGCCCAGGCGGTGATCGTCGGCGCCGACCGCATCGCCGCCAACGGCGACGCGGCCAACAAGATCGGCACGTATTCCCTGGCCGTGCTGGCCCGGCACCACGCCCTCCCCTTCTACGTGGCCGCCCCCCTCTCGACGATCGATCCCGCAACGAGTGACGGCGACGGCATTCCCATCGAGGAAAGAGAGGGGGCGGAAGTGACGAGTTTTCGCGGCCAGATGACGGCGCGGCCGCAGACCGCAGTCTACAATCCCGCTTTCGACGTGACCCCGGCGGCGTTGATCACGGCCATCATCACCGAGGAAAAGATCCTCCTCCCGCCATTTGGGCCGGCCATCGCCTCCCTGGCCGGGCTCAGGCGAAAATAGCCTTCAATTCTGCCAGCCGGCGCGCCACCTGCACCCGGCGCACGCAGGCCGCCGCGCACTGCCGGCAATCGGCGCAGACCGTCAGCCCGCGCCCGGCGGGGATTTCTTCCATGGCGCGGCGCATCTCGGGGAAATTGCCGTAGTCGGCGGCGTACATGTGGGCGCGGACAAGCGCCGGGACATCGACCCCCCGAGGGCAGGAGCCGGCGCAGCCGCCGCACTGGCGGCAGACCCCGCCCAGGGCGAGCTGCACGCCCGGGGAGGCGAGGAACTTGGCCTCGTCCGGAGTGTACTCGAGGTTCAAGGCCACCAACCAGTCGGTCTCGAGCTGCTGGAAGGTCGTATAGCCGGGGATGGCGGTGGCCACAAAGTCCAGGCGCAGCGCCCACTTGAGCAGCGCGGCATGCCAGACGGCCCCCTCGTGGTATTCGGGACCAGCGGCGCCGCTCTCCTTGGACCAGGCTTGCTTGCACTGGGTCTTCATGGCCACCAGCCCGATGCCGGCGGCGGCGGCCTTCTTCATGGCTTCCAGCAGCGGCTTGTCATCGGCCATGGCATAATTGATCGAAGTGAGGATCACGTCGAAACGCCCCATCGGCACGGCGGCCTCAATGCATTCGGCCATGTTTCTATGGGTGGAAAATCCGATATGAGTGGCTTTTTTCGTTTTCTTCAGCTTATCGACAGCCGAAACGATCCCCGCTCGGGTGAGCATCTTGGGGTCGCTGATATTGTGGATATAGAGGATCTCGACATGATCGGTCTGCAGCCGCGCCAGCGACTGGTCGAACCGCGACAGGAACTCCTCTTCGACCAGCTTGTCGCCCATCTGGTCCATCAACTCGGGCCGTCCCGGGGGCACCTTGGTGGCGATGACGAACTGGTCGCGCGCTTTCAACTCCTTGATCACGCCGCCGACCATCTCCTCGTTCCGCCCCTTCTGATAGCCCCAGGCGGTATCGAAGTGGCGGACGCCCATCTCGAATGAGCGCTTGACCAGCGCCGGATTGTCGGCGTTCATCACCCCCATGGAGACGATGGGGACACGGATGCCGGTCTTGCCCAGCACGCGGCTGATCGGTTTTTTCCCCGGCTCGGCGGCTTTTTCCGCTTCGGGGGCTTTCTGGGCACCGAGCGGCAGCTCAGCCTTTCCCAGCAGACCCGCCGCGGCAATGCTGCCGACGGTAGTTAAAAAATCTCTTCTGTTATAGCCATTCTTCTTTTTCTGCATTCTTCCTCCTTGATCAGGGGCATTAACTGAAAGACATTGTACCCTTGTTAAGGATAAAAATGCAATAATCAAAAGGCAGTAAAAAAGGGGTAAAGAAAGATAACGAGGTAAAGAGTTAAAGTAAGAGAAGAGAAGCATCAAGCTCGGGGTATGAGCGACGTAAAGCGCTTTTTCTCTTTGCTCGTCACGCGTCACTCGTCACGCGTCACGGATTCACTTGGCTATGACCTTGGAGATCAGGTCTATGTCCTCCGGATCCGCCGCGGCGAAGCAGACACGCTCGACGCCGGTGGGAATCAGGTCATAGTAGATCTTCAGTTCGGCAAGCGGAATCGGCTCGCTGCTCTGCCAGTCGCGCACCTGCAATTTGACGACCAGCCGGGGTCCCCACAGCTTCAGGGCCGCCTCCAGCATGCGGCGGAAATAGATTCGGGCGTCGCCCTCCCCCAGCTTCATCTCGGCCTTGATCTGGCGATGGTAGGCCATCAGGTAGAAAAAATCGAGCCCCGCGGCGGAGGCGGCGGCCGCGTCGAAGGCGTACCAGGAGCGCGCCCGTTCCGGAGTCAGCGGCGCTTCGTAGTGGACGTTGAGGCCCACCTGGACGGCGGGATTGGACCGCTGGCAGGCGGCGACGATCCTCGCCAGCGTCTCGCCGACGCGCCGGGCCTTCAGGTCCTCCCAGAGCCCGTGATGGGCCGTCCCCTTGGCCAGCATGCGCCGCGGTTCGGCGTCCAGGCCGCTGACCCCGGCGAAGCTCGCCCTGCCCCAGCTGGAGAACCCTTCCGAGCGCAGGAGGGTCAGGTCGTCCTGGATCAGGATCCCCTGGACCCTCTGGCCGGCCAACTGGCCGAACAGTTTGACGACGAGTTCCTGAGCCCGGGGATTGAACAGGTCGAGCTTGGGAATGAGCCGCGCGCCGCCGGCATGCCACTCGCGGTCGAGCAGCTCCCGGTCGGTCAGCCAGGCGAACTTGCGCGCCCCCATCCAGGCCCAGAGCGGCACGGTGCCGGCCGCGAATTCCCCGCTCCAGGCATCCAGGGCCGGACGCACGACCGGGAAAAGGCCGCTATGGAAATAAAGACCGCCTTTGCTTTCGTCGTCGCTGAACACCCGCAGCAGGGCCTTGGACAGGCCCGCGCCCTGCAGCCGGGCAGGGGCCGGAACGACCGCGTAATCGTTGCGGCGGAACTGGATCTCGTGCTTGCGCCCGCCGGCTGCGACGGCCAGGGGCAGGGCGAGCAGGACGAGTACGAGCCTACTTAGAAAGGTTCCAGGCATCCGCGGCGTACTTTTCCCGCAGGGCGGCGATGCGTTCGCGATCCGCGGCGGTGAACTCCACCGGCACCAGGTCGCAGCCAATGAACTCACGGAAGCTCAGCACCAGAGAGTCCTTGAGTTCCCGGGCGTCCCGCGAAGTCAGGTCGCCCCAGGTGGTCATGCTGCCGCGCAGCGCCTCGGCGGGGAACCCGGCGCCGCCGGCGTAGAGATCGTAGTCCATGGCCAGCGGGATGGAGCCGTGCTGCAGCAGCGCCTCCCGGTCGCGCTTCTGCGCCGAGCCCACGATCTTTTTGCCTGCGACCTCGATCTCGTGCGGCGTGGGAAAGGAGAAGCAGGGATTGTGGCTGCGCGACAGCTCGGCGGCGCTTCCCCTGGACAACGTCGCCGCCACTCCCAGGGAGCGGATCGCCTGCAGCAGCACGCGCGAGATCAGCATATAGGACTGGTGCAGGTCGTGCTCCCTGAAGAACAGGTCCTCGGAAGAGGCCACGGCGTAGGTGACCTCGCGGTCGTGCAGTACCGCCTTGCCGCCGGTCACCCGGCGCACATAGGCGCAGCCGCTGCGGCGGATGAACTCGAGGTTCAGCGCCCGCTGCGCCGGTTGCGAGGCGCCGATGGAAAACGTCGGCTGGATCCAGGAATAGAGGCGCAGGAAGCCGCATTTTCTTTCATGACAGAGGTTGAAGAGGTGCTCGTCCCGGGCCATGTTCTCGGCGGCCGGGAGCGGTTCCGGCTCGAAAAGCAGGAACCAGGCGGGCATTACTTGTGGGTCGGCTTCTGGGGAGTAGGGTGCTCGCCGCCCTGGGAAGCGGGGGTTGGCGCTCCGCCGGACGCGGCAGCGGCGGGTTTGTCGGCTCCCGGCGTAGCGCGCTTCTCGTCGCGGGGCCGCATCTCGATGTTGCCCTCGAAGAAGCCGCTGTCGGCGATCACCACCCGCGGGGCAAGGATATTGCCGTGCAGGGTGCCCGCCGGGACGATCTCCACCCGCTGGCTGCCGCGCACGTTGCCGGTGACCTTGCCCTTGATGATGACCTCGCGGGCGTCGATCTCGGCCTCGACGTCGCCGTTGCTGCCGATGGTCAATCGGTTCTTCACGGTGATCGTGCCCTGGATGCGGCCCTCGATCAGCATCTCGTCCTCGGAGTAGACTTCGCCCTTGATTCTCAGGGTCTTGCCGACCAGCGTGGACTGGCTGATTGCTGCGGCCGGGACCTGGGCCGGCTCTTCATTCTTCTTCTGGGAAAAAACTGCCATGGGGCCTCCTGAGTCAAACCGGGACGGGGAAAAAGCGGGCAACGGGGCTCGAACCCGCAACACCAAGCTTGGGAAGCTTGTACTCTACCATTGAGCTATGCCCGCTCGCCTGTCATCACTTGCCCGGCTTCTTGTCTTTCTTCTTCTTTTCCTTGGCGACGTACTGGAAATCGACGAACTCGATGATCGCCGTCTCGGCGCCGTCGCCCTTGCGGAAGTCGCTGCGGATGACGCGCGTGTAGCCGCCGCGGCGGTCCATGAAGCGCGGCGCGACCTCAGCGAACAGTTTCTGCACCGTCTGCCTGCGGAAAAAATAGGCCAGGGCGCGGCGCTTGTCGGCCAGCGTGCCCGACTTGCCCAGGCCGACCATTTTCTCCACAATGGGCTGCACCGCCTTGGCCTTGGCCAGGGTGGTGGTCACGCGGTTCTTTTCGACCACGCTGGCGGCCAGGTTGCGCAGCAGGGCGCGGCGGTGGGCCGGATCACGCCGCAGCTTGGTTCCGTCTTTGCCGTGTCTCATTGGGCTATTCCTCCATGACCTCGATGGGATTGTCCTTCTTCTGGTACTTGCGGCTGAATTCCGCGCGCAACGGCTCGGGGAGCCTCTGGCCCAGGCCCAGGTCGTACTCGGTCAGCTTGCCGATGATCTCCTCCAGCGACTTCTTGCCGAAATTCTTGGAGTTGAGCAGCTCATGCTCGCTCTTCTCCACCAGTTCGAAGATATAGTCGACGCCGAGCCGCTTCAGACACTTCAGGGCGCGCACCGAGAGGCCCATGGATTCCACCGTCTTCTCCAGGTACTCGGTCTTGCCCTCGATGTCGCTGGTGGTCTCGGACTCGCCGCCGGCTTTGAGCTTGTCCTTGTCCGGGTAGTCGATGAAGACCACCAGGTGGTCGCGCAGGATCTTGCCGGCGCGGGCCAGCGTGTCCTTGGGCGAGATGCTGCCATTGGTCCAGATCTCGATGACCAGCTTCTCGTAGTCGGTGGTTTTGCCGACGCGCGAGGGAGTGATGGAGTAGTTGACCTTCTCCACCGGGTTGAAGTTGGCGTCGACCGGGATATGGTCCACGCTCAGGGTCTCGTCGAAATTCTGTTCGGAGAGCTTGAAGCCGAGGCCGCGCTTGACAACCATCTCGGCCTGGAAGCGGGCGCCCTCCTCCATGTAGGCCAGGTGGATGTTCTTGTCCAGGATCTCCACGCTGTTGTCGCAGAGGATGTCGCCGGAGAGGATCTCGCCCGGCCCCTTCTTGTCGATGCGGATGACCTGGGTCTCGTCGCCGTTCAGCTTGAGGGGAATGGTCTTCAGGTTGAGGATGATGTTCAGGACGTCCTCGTAGATGCCGGGGATGATGGAAAACTCGTGCAGCACGCCGTCGATGCGGATGGCGGTGATCGCCGCGCCTTCGATGAGGGAGAACAAGACCCGGCGCAGGGCGATGCCCACGGTCATGCCGTAGCCGCGCTCGAAGGGCTCGGCGGCAAAGCGGCCGTAATTGGGCGTCAGCTCCTCGATGTCCAATTTGCGGGGTCGCTGGTATTTGAGATTCATGATTCCCTCCTTATTTCGAGTACAACTCGACGATGAGGCGCTCCTCGATCTCCTTCAGGGAAACATCGTCGCGCGTGGGCAGGGCGTTGACCTTGGCGCTCAGGGTGGCTTCATCCAGGAGCAGCCAGCCCGGCATCTCGACCAGGCCCTTGATGTCGGCGAGCATGGCCTTGACGTTCTCGGAGCTCTTCTTCTTCTCGCGGAAGCTGATCTGGTCGTTCAGGGCGACGGTATAGGACGGGACGTTCACCCGCTTGCCGTTCACGGCGAAGAAGCCGTGGCGGATCATCTGCCGGGCGTGGTTGCGCGAGTAGGCGAAGTTCAGCCGGTAGACCACGTTGTCCAGGCGCATTTCCAGGGTGCGCAGCAGATTCTCGCCGGTGATGCCCTTTTTCTGCGCCGCGTCGGTGAACACGTTGCGGAACTGCTGCTCGCCCACGCCGTAGAACCTCTTCACCTTCTGCTTCTCGCGCAATTGACTCTTGTAGTGCGACTTGCGGAAATTGACCCGCGCCCCCTTCATGCCCGGGGGGTAGTTCTTCTTCTCCACGGCGCAGCGGTCGCTCAGGCAGCGCCTGCCTTTCAAGAACAGCTTCTTGCCCTCGGCGCGGCACAAGCGGCACATCGATCCGGTATATTTTCCCACTGCTTTTCCTCCTTAAACGCGTCTTTTCTTGGGCGGGCGGCAGCCGTTGTGCGGGATCGGCGTGACGTCCTTGATGGAGCGCACCTGCAGCGGCGTGCTGCCGATGGAGCGGATGGCGCTCTC
>JALOLC010000052.1 GCA_025456175.1 Acidobacteriota bacterium
AAGGCCGGCGTGACGCCGGCGAACTTCAGGGCGAACATGACCGAGATATCCGATGTCGGGTTCTTGAACGACTCCCAGAGGAGTGACGCGCCTTCCTCGGTCAGGGCGATGGACACGGCCGCCTTCTGGCCGGGCATGATGGGGGCCTTGCCCTCGCCGACGATCCGGCGGTTGAAAAGGCCGCCCTCGCCCGCCGTGGCCGAGACGACCTTGAACGTCCCCTCCTTGAAGGGAACGGGGCCGGCGATCCGGGCCTCGGGGTCCTTGAGACGCAGGGTCGATTCGGCCGAGCTCAGCTCGCCCTCGCTGAAACCCCAAGTCACCAGGAAGTGGATGATGCCGCCCTTGGTGGCGCCGTCGGTCTTGGCATACTTGATGAAGGTGAATTCGGGCGTCCCGTCCCGTTTCGTCGCCAGGCGCGGAGCGTCGGGTACGTAGTAGTACTTGTGCGGGTCGGCGTGGTCGCGATAGAGCACGAAGCGGCCGGCCTGGACGACCTCGTCCAGGGCCACCTCGGCCGTCGACGTGAGCGCCGCCGCCAGCAGGATGACGATTCCAAGAAATACCTTCATCGCATTCATTTTGCCCTCCTTGCGCTAGGATTCAGTTCCGCCTCCATGGGATTCGATGCTGTATGTGGACAGGTCCAGGAACATCTCGCTTCCCGCCCGCCAATCGCTCTTTTGCGAGCGGCCGTCGGAAAGAACCCGGGTGACCCGGTAGCGGTACGTCCCGCCCTTGGCCTCGGGGATGTCGAACGTGAGGTCGACCTGGGGCTCCGTCCCGGCCTGGAACGCGATCGTCCTGAAGTCCCGCTGTTTCTTGGCTGTCTGGATCTCGATCTCAACCATGACCTTGACGGCATCCCCGTTCGTCCCGTTGACGAAGTCGAAGCAGAGGGCGCTCATCCTCCGGTAGTTGAAGGAGACCTTGTCCGCCAGATTGATGAGCTTGAACAGGCCGGGGTCGGCCGTCATCGAGACGGGCACGGCAAACGACAGCCGGGCGTCCCGCTCGCCCTCCGTGAGCTTGCCCTCGTCGTCGAGCTCGTAGCCGCCGAAGGTGAACTCGCACTCGACGGAAAGCCCCGTCGCCTTGCCGTCGGCGAAGACCTGCCAGAGGTAGCTGGCCGAGTCGCGGCCAAGCGGCAGGGTGAAGCTCTTCCGAGTCCAGAGTAACTCCCTTTCAGCCAGCTTTTCTCTCATCTCCCCGGCGCCCTCGGGCTCAATTTTTGTATAGCTCAAGACGCAGTTCAGCTTGTCAATCGGCACGGGGCGAAAGTCGCAGGCCGCCCCTTTCGCCTGCCGAAGCGTCGCCGTCTCGTCCGTGAACTCGACGGTCAGGGCCAGGACGCCGCCGGCGATGGTTTGCGGCCCTGCGGGCGCGTCGGCCTTGACATAGACATACTTGTAGAAGAAAAACTGGGGGCGATCGAATGACCGGGCCAGGGCCAGCCCCGCTGGCACGTAGTAATAGACATTCGCCGCTTTGTGGTCCGGGAAGATCAGGATCCTGCCGCCGACCGTTTCAGGCTTCGACAGCAGGGGATCGGCGAGAAGCTCGGAAGCGGCTGCGCCCCATAAAAACACGAGGAACCCCAGAACGGCCGCGGCCCGTTTCATGGCTTATTTCTCATAATACGCGTAGATGAAGGGATCGGTGGCGCCCTGCCAGCCCGAGGATGCCTTCGTGTTGTCCTTGAACAACCAGGTGATGTTGTATCCGTAGTTGAGGTTGTTGGGCTCGTGGAAGTAGACGTAGTTGATGTTGAGCGGTTCGCCTTTTCTCAGGACGACCTCCTTCTGGAGCTCGCGCCCGAAATTCTTGTGGCGGAACTGGACGGCGATGCGGATGATGCCCTTGGCGTTCATGTTCTCTTCGTCGGCCAGAACTTCGATATAACGGTATTTGTGGGGCGGGGCCAACGTGATCACCGGCTGCGAGGTCGTGACCCAGTCGCCGATAACCTCAAGTCCGCCGCCGTAGCTCCAAAGGGGCTTGTATTGGAATTCGAGCCACTTGTCCGTGGCGTCGCCCTTGCGCCGGTACGTCAACGAGAGGGTGTTGCCGTTCTGCCCGAATTTCGTCTTATCGAAGATGAGGTCCTCGGTGACCGACTTCATTTCCGGGTCTTGGTATTCCTTTTTGAAAGTAATACCGGCGAAGTTGATGAACTGCTTGAATGTCTCCAGATCCTCGCCGTCGAGAATGACGTTGATCGTCCGCTGCTCGAAGGTCGGGTCGTCGAGGTCGACGATCGCGAAGAGCCGGGGGTTCTGGCCGTTTTCCTTGTAGAAATGCCCGATATTCCCGGTGAGCGGGATCTCGCGGCTGTCCCGTTTCCTGCGCGTCAGGTCGACCGTGTATTTTCCGGTCATCCTGACGGTCTTCTGGTAAAACCCCATGTGGGCCTGGCCGAAGAGCTTGCCGAACCAGTTGCCGCCGGTCGACGCCTGGGACTTGCCGATGTCTTCGGGCTTGACGGGCTTGGCGTCAAACATCATCTTGGCGATGGTATTGTAGGCTGTCTCCAGGAGCTCGTCCATCTTGGTGTCCTCGCCGATGACCTCGAGCTTGATCGCGCCCTGCTCCTTGAGCTCGGCATAGATCTTCTGGATCTGGACGCTGACAAAGACATTGCCGGCATCCATCTTGAACTCCTTGTGATTGTAGACTTTCTCCCAATCCACCGTCAACTTCGCCTGGTAGGCGGGAGTCAGGCCCTGATAGGTCAGGACGAATTGGACGGAAACGTCCGAGGTCGGCTGCTTGAAGGAATTGAGCAGCAGCGTCGAGCCCTCCTCGGTCAGGGCAATGGAAACGGCCGCCTCCGATCCGGCCAGGAGCGGCGCCTTGCCCGTGCCGCAGACCTTGCGGGCGAAAACGCCTCCCTCCCCCGCCGAGGCTGAGATAATGTGGAAGTCGCCTTTGGTGAACATCACCGGGCCGACGATCCTGCCGTTCTTATCCACTTTCGTGAGTTCCTTGCGGGCTTCGCTCAGTTCGGATGGGGTCAGGCCGAACGTGCACAAGAAATGGAGGATTCCCCCGGTGATGTCCTTGCCTGTCCGGACGTATTGTATGAAGCTGAATTTCGGGACCCCGTCGGGCCAGGCGGCGATCCGCGGGGCCAGAGGCATGTAGTGGTAGCCGTGCTCGTCGGCATGATCGCGGAACAGCAGGGCATTTTTGACCTGGATGGGCTCGACGTCAAGCAAGATCTCGGCGCTGAGAGCCAAAGGCAGGATGGCCGCGGCCAGGCAGACCCCGAAGAAAACCTTCATGAATCCGTTCATTGTGTCCCTCCTGTTGTCCATGCTTCATTTCTGGAAAATCTTCTTGATGTGAAAGGTCCCCAGAGTCAGGTCCAGGGAATCCACGACCTTTTCCCATTCGGCCGTTTCGGCCGCTTCGCCGGTCTTCAGGACGGCCTTGACCTTGTACTCGAACGCGAGCTGCTCCTGGGATGCGAGCGGCAGATAGACGACGACAAGGTCCCTGAGCTTGTCCTTGTTCAGGTCGACGGCGGCCATCAAGCCCTCCTTGGCCCGGGCGCTGAGGTAGGGCGAACGGATCTCGACGTGCAGCTTCTCAACCTCGATGGGCGTTTCGTAAGCGGACAGTTCGAAGACATTGGCCAGTGCCTCGATGGTGAGCTTCCTCATTCGTTCGATGTAGGAGACGACCTCGATGTTGCCCCAGATCTTGTCGAAGCACTCCTGGCAGTCGAAATCGGGGACAGCCTCCATCCAGAAGCTCCGGGCATAGGTTTTAAAAAAAGCGTCCATCTTCGGGTCGGTTGCGGCGGTTTTCTTGCTTTCATCAGGCTTCTTGTCGAGTTTGTTCTTGAGGATTTCCAGGGCCGTTTCGAGCAGTGGGTTCTTTTTTTTGGAGGGCGGGGATGCGGTTGGGAATATCTTGCGGTATTCAGCCAGGAGATGGTCGCGGAGAACGAGCTGAGTTTGGATGTCTCTTGTCTCTCCGGGCGGGATCATGATTTCAGGCTGGCATTTGAGGTTCTTGTAGACCTCTTCCTGGTTGGGAAACCTGAAACGCAAACTGATATTGGTGACTTTCAGTGGAAATTCAGACAGGTTGCGGACGTTGTGCAGCGTCAAGAGAGAGGCCCCCTCGTCGTAGGAGAGGCTGAGCTCCTCCAGGGACGAGTACATCCGGCCGGTGAAGTACTTGAGGCCGACCTTGATCGGGATCTCGCGTTCGACATCGCCGGTCTTGATGCGCATGCCCGCCGTAAGCCCTTCCTTTTCGAGAAGGGGCTTGAGCTGGGCCAGTGTCTCCGGAGTCATGGCAATGCTGATAGGAAGTTCGGTCTCCAGGGAACCGAAAGTGGGGATGCGGATATCCTCTATCTGCCAGTCCTCCCAGCCCTTCATGTCGATAATGTTGGCCTCGTCATAAGGCATCGACTTAAGTACTGCCGACGCCCCTTTGGCCGCCCGGACCGCTTCTTCCACGATCTTGACGTCGTTTGGGTCGATGTTGGCCTGGAGCGTCAGGGTCGTGCGGATCTTCTGGTCCTGGGTCCAGACGGCGCTCACCCGGTAGTCCCCGGTGGCCGGTTCGCGGATGAGGTTGATCTCGCGCGGCAGATAATAAAAAGTATTTGGCTTCTCGTTATCCTTATAGATCCGGTTGAGCAGCGTCAGCGGTTCCTCGATGGGCAGGGGGCCGACGTCCTCGATCGTGTGTTTGGCGGGAGCCGTGCCGATGGGCGTCAAGGGGATCCTGCCGATGAGCGCGGGCCGGAATTTCCGGACATTGGCCAGGTTCGGCTGCTGCGGAGGGATTTTAACCGTCCCCATGGTCCTGGCGCCGGGCGCTAGTTGCAGGGGGCGCCCGCCCTCTTGCAGGATTGCGGCCGACGCCCATACAGCCCAGTCCTGGGTGGACGTCTCTCCGGCAGCGACTTGGAACCGGAAGGTCACGGTCTTGCCCGCAAAGGCCCCAAGATCGGCTGAGAATTCATCGAGAACGCCGTCAGCACGGGCGATCTTTGACGCGAGGCGTCGGCTGGACCCGGCTGCATGATCAAGGACATAGACCTCGAAGGTCGCGCCATCGGTTGCGGTCGCATTGTTCAGGAACCCGACCAAAGCGGAAAACCTGGCATTGGCCGGAACCGGGACATTGGAGTAGACGCCATAGATCATCCCGCCCGTTTTCCACTCGGGGTGGGTTTCCATGACGAGGGCGAACGTCTTTCCGTCCTCGAGAGTGACGTTGGCGAGATGGCGGACAAATCCCCGGGAATCGTTGTCGGAGCCGTTCCAAGGAAGCCCTGCCTGCGCCGAAAAGGCACGCATCCATCTGGCTTCAGGCGCCTTCTGGATAAAATCGAAGACGACGGCTGACGACAGCGAGGAAACCGCCCCGAGAACCAGTCCGCCCAGGATGAGGATCCGCAAAAAAATTCGTTGATGGAACATGGCGACCATTCTCTCCTCCTTTTTTGAAAAGGCCATCAATTGCCCGTTTCCGATGGACGCAAAGATGTTTGGCTGGCTTTTTCTCCCTATTTCTTCCCAATGGTAGAACAATTATAAGGTGGTAGAAAAAGCCATGTCAATGACTGCAGCGGACAAATTCAATTTTAAATCGGGTCTCGACAGGGACAGGCCGCGACCAGTCACTACCAACCCGGATCGGAATACGATCAATCAATCTCTTTTTCTTCACCCTCCACCGTAAACCGTACACCGATTTCATTAAAGGATCAGCACCAATCCCGTGGCCAGGGCGATCATGACGAATATCGGCACGGCCATGTAGCGGTAGACCTCGAGCAGCGACGCCCCAAAATACTCGTTGGTCAGCACCAGGCAGAGGTGGAGCGGCGAGACCAGGATGCCGGCGAAGCCGATGACGTAGATGTAGAGCGAGAGATAGAAATAGTTCGGCAGGTGCTGGATCAGGGGCAGCAGCACCGGGAAAGCGATGGCGATATAGGCCGTGTTGACCCCGGTCAGGAAGCCGACGGTGAAGGAGACGAGGAAGATGAAGGCCACCACCAGCCCCAGGGAGAAGTGCATGGTCCTGAGCGTGTCGAAAGCCGACGAGGCCTGCAGCACCCGCTGGAAGACGATGACGGCGGCAATGACCAGCAGGCTGCGCACCGTCGACTTGCCGAAGACGATGGCGGCCATTTCCCTCGCTTTGACCTTTTTCCAAACAGTGAGTACGGCGGCGACCAGCAGCAGCGCCCAGTGCAGGGGCAGGGGCAGCAGCGGCGGCACGTTCAGGAAGAACAGCGCGATGACGGCCAGGATGGGCCAGGTGCCGGCAAAAAAATCGCGCAGCGTGGCGCCCAGGCCGTTGCGCGGTCCCGGGTGCTCCCTGAAAATGCCGTGGCGGCGGAAATAGGCGAAGGCGACGACGAGCCCCATGGCGATGTGCAGCAGCGAGAACGGCAGCTGGAAGAGGATGATGCGCCGCATGGGGATGCGCGACATGGTCTGGAACAGAAGCAGGCCGGCGTAGAGGGGCCAGATGAGCTCCCAGTCGTGGCGGAACCAGAAGTTGAGGAAGGCGTTGAAGGCCGGCTTTAGCTTCATGCGCTCGGTGGAGACATGGACCAGCGGCGCCGAGAGCAGCGCCCCGCCCGGCATGGGCAGGAAGCCGACGATCGCCGGCGCGACCATGGCCACCAGCCGCTTGTCGCGCACCATGGTGTTCAGCGATTCGATCAGGCGGTCGTACATCCGGCGGCTCTTCTGCACGGCGCCGATGTACTGCACCAGGACGATGATCAGGAACAGCTCCAGGGTCTCGCGGTCGCTCACCCCCTGCCAGGCGCTGCGCCCGGCCCGGAGCAGGCTGACGCCGAACAGGGCGATGGTGAGCAGGGTGACGATCAGGACGGCCAGCGAGAGGTCGACCTTCCAGCGCAGCAGCAGGATGAGCAGGACGACCAGCAAGAGAAATTTAAGAGCCAGGATCAACTCGCGTTCTCCAGAGTGGAAAACCGATTATAAACAAAACCACGTCGCAGCGCAAACCTGAAGAGGAGTGATAGTGATAGTGTTAGTGTTAGGAAGAAGCTAGAGGAATTTCAGGAAACTCGTTCGCATGCTGTTTGCTATCACTACCACTATCACTATCACTTGATTTCAATTAGTCCATCTCCTGGAACCACCCTTCTGTCAATCCCAGCTTCAGCGCCTCGTCGCGGACCAGGCGCCACTCGTCGGGGCGCAGGCGGCGGTCCAGCGGCGGCCGGCCCGGAGCACGATGGGCCGGGAAGTACTGGCTCATCAGGCTGAGCCAGGCGGCACGGAAGGGACTGGCGGCGATCGTCCCCAACACGTCGATGGAATTGGCCGCGTGGCCGGGAATGATGAGGTGGCGGATCACGGTGCCGCGCCTGGCGATTCCCTCTTCGTCCAGCTGCAGCGCCCCGGTCTGGCGGAACATCTCGTTGATGGCCGGTTCGGCATGCGCGACATAGTCGTTGACCCCCGACAGCTCGAGCCCGAGCCGTTGCGAGTCGGCCGCCGGCCCGTATTTGAGGTCGGGCAGGAAGATGTCAACGATCCCCTCCAACCCGGCAATCACGTCGACCCGCTCGTAGCCGCTGGTGTTGTAGACGAAGGGGATGGCGAGCCCCCGGGCCGCGGCGCTCTCCAGCGCCGCGACCACATGGTGCAGGTAAGGGGTCGGCGACACCAGATTGATGTTGTGGGCCCCCCGCCGCTGCAGCGCCAGGAAAATGCCGGCCAGCTGCTCGATCGAGCAGAGCTCGCCATTGGCGAACTGCGAGATCGGGTAGTTCTGGCAGAACAGGCACCTCAGGGTGCAGCCCGAGAAAAACACGGTGCCCGAGCCCCGCGCACCCGAGATGGGCGGCTCCTCGCCGAAATGGAGATTGTGCGCGGCGACCTTGACGTCGCGCCCGGCCTGGCAGACTCCGGGGCGCCCGGCGGCGCGCTCGGCCCCGCACTGGCGCGGACAGAGGCGGCAGGGGCTGAAAAGGCCGGCGAAGAACTCGCGCTTTTGCCGCCAGCCGGCTGCAGACAACTCCAGGTAGGAGGGGCGGCTCAGCCGTTCCACGCGAAGTCTTTGCCCAGGAAGACCTGGCGGGTCTTCTCCTCGCGCACGACCTCGGCCGGCGTGCCGCTGCTCAGGATGCGCCCCTTGTGGATGATGTACGCCAGATCGGTGATGTAGAAAGCGTCCTTGACATTGTGGTCGGTGATGACCAGGCCGATGCCCATCGCCTTCAGCCTCAGGATGACCTTCTGGATGTCGAGGATGGTGATGGGGTCGATGCCGGTGAACGGCTCGTCGAGGAAAAGAAAGCGCGGCTTCATGATCAGGGCGCGGGCGATCTCCAGCCGCCGCTTCTCGCCGCCCGACAGCTGGTAGGCCATGGAATCCTTGACCGCCAGCAGGCCGAATTCGCCCAGCAACTCCAGCGCCCTGTCCCTGGCCTCTGCGGCCGGGTGGAGCATCTCCAGGACCATGAACAGGTTGTCGAGCGCCGACGCCTTCATGAAGACCGAGTGCTGCTGGGGCAGGTAGATCAGCCCTTTCCGTGCGCGCGCGGTGGAGGGGATGTCGTTGACGCTTTCGTTGTTCAGCTCGACGCGGCCGCAGTCGGGCCGGACGATGCCGGCGATCATCAGGAAGGTGGTGGTCTTGCCGGCGCCGTTGCGGCCCAGCAGGGCGGTGACCCTCCCGGAGACGAACTCCAGGTCGATGCCGTCAACCACCGGCACGCCGCCGTACGTCTTGGTCAGGCCGATGGTGCGCAGCCGGTCCATTACAGCCCGAGCGGCGCGGAGATCTTCTGCATGGCCGCCAGGCAGAGCGCCAGGAACTCGTCCAGGGACAGCCCCAGCCGGGTGCAGCCTTCCATCTGCTCGCGCGACGCGCCCTTGGCGAACGACTTCTCCTTGAAACGCTTTTTCATGAACGCCAGGTCGAGGCCGGCCAGCTTCCTGTCGGGATGCATCAGGGCGCAGGCGACGATGAAGCCGCTGGCCGGGTCGATGGTCAGCAGCGCGTGGTCCATCCGCGCTGCGGGCTCGACGCGCAGGTTGTGGGCCTTGATGGCATGGAGGATCGCGTCGTCCAACCCGAGGCCGGCCAGCATTTCCGCCGTCTTCTCCGCATGCGCCGCTGGGGTCGCCACGGTGTATTCGTAGTCCAGATCGTGCAGCAGGCCGGCCAGGCCCCAGGGTTCGGGGTCCTCGCCGAAATGGACGGCGAAATCCCTCATGCAGGCCTCGACGGCCAGGCAATGCTTGACCAGGTTCCGGTTGTGCAGGTGCTGCTCGACCAGCTCCAACGCTTGCTCGCGGGTCATGGCTGTCTCCTGTTCAGAGCCGAATTATATGACTCCGGGCCCGGCAATGCAAGCCCGGGCCGCAGGGGGCCCCGTTGTCCGCCCCAATGAATTGTGGTAAACTGTTTTTTCGCTGAGGGAAGTCGGAGAGATTCTTCGCCACAAGGAGGAAATCATGGCTCAAGAGCAACCCAAGGTTCCGTTCAGCCAAGCCGAACCAGAAAAAAAAGCGCGCAAACTCTATTTCGCCATCGGCGCCCTGGCGCTGGTCATCGTCCTGCTGGCATTTTTCCTGCTCAAGGGACCGGCCGGGCCGAAGGTGTCGCCCAAAATGAAGCAGATGGAGGAGACGGTCCAGCAGATCCAGCAGCTGGAGTCGAGCATCCAGGAAAAGCAGAACGAGGTGTTCTCGGTATTGAACGAATACAAGAAAAAGACGGGCGAGGACCTGCCCGAGGTCAACATCATGAACCTCACTCCCGAGCAGAAGAAGGTCCTGGAGGAGAAGATCAGGAACGAGAAGGACGTCTCGATCAAGTCGCTGCTGCAGGATATCCTGGACAAGAACAGCGACATCCAGAACCTGAACGCCCGCGTCCAGGAGCTGGAGACGCTGCTGCCCAAGCCGCACAGGGTGGAAAAGGGCGAGAACCACTACCAGATCGCCATGAACTTCCTGCTCAACGAGAAGGGAGTGGACAAGGCCCGCGCCATGGAGCTGGTGGAGCGCACCGCCCTGTTCGAACCGATCGTCCCCGGTTTCAAGATCTGGAACTTCTACGCCGAGGACGAATACGGCACCTTCATTACCCAGGGCACGGCCCCCATCTCGCCCAACCAGATCCAGAGAAAAGTGAAGAAGGAGCTGGTCGATGCCAAGGACAAGGCCATCGCCGAAAAGGACAAGCTGCAGAATGACATCAACGAGATGGAGTCCCGGCGCGCCGAGCTGATCTCGCAGCTGGACCTGCTCAACCAGGAAAAGGAGAGCATGCTGGGCAGGATGAGCGACCTCAACCAGCAGAACCTGGAGATGCAGGTCGCCCTCAACTCGGTCTACTATGCCCTCGACCTGCCCAAGGTCCTGGCCGAGAAGAAGATCATCAAGGGCGGCTTCCTGCGCTCCACCAAGCTGCAGAAGGTCGACCGCTCCCTGTTCGACAAGTCGCTCGATCTGCGCGGCGAGCCCACGATTGCCGTGGCCGCCGTCGACCTGAAGCTGAACAAGATCAGGGGCATCACCATCTATCCCGGCTATTTCAAGGCCGACGTCGACTACAAGATCGAAATCGATGAGGAGCGGCAGAACGCGACCATCACCATCCTCGACGTCAAGAAGTTCATGAGCGAGACGATCGCCATCGCCGTGGAATAAGGGAATTCGCGCCCAGGGCGCGTCGCCCGGCGCGCCTTTTCTCTAAGGGAGGGCACGGGTCATGATCGGCAGCGTGCAGGCCATTGCCAAGGGCGGCGCCGGCGTCGTCCGCGTCGCGGACAAAACCGTTTTCATTCCCGGGGTCATCGCCGGCGAGACCGTGGAGTTCTCGCTGGCCGGCCAGCGGCGGGGAGCCTGGCAGGGCCGGCTGCTGCGGGTGCTGGAGCCGTCGCCGCAGCGGGTTGAGCCTCCCTGCCGCCATTACGGCGAGTGCGGCGGCTGCAACCTGCAGCACATGAGCTATGAGGAGCAGCTTCGCGTCAAGACGGAGATCCTGCGCGGCAACGTGAGGAAATTCGCCGGCGCGGCAGCGGAACCGGCCGCGGACATTGAAATCCTGGCCTCGCCCCCCTGGCGCTACCGCAGCAAGGTCGAGTTCCAGTTGCGCGCCGGCACGGCCGGTTTCTTCGCCAGGGAATCGCACCGCGTCGTGGCCATCGCCGGCTGCCGTTTGCTTCCCCAGTCGGTGGAGGATTTTTTCCTCGCCCAGCGCGCCGGCGCGGCCGGCATCGAGAGCGGCCAGCTGCAGGTGGTCAGCAACGGCGGCGATCTCGCGGCCCGCCTGGAGACAGCCGGCGGCGCGCGGGCCTGGCCCGGCAGCGAGCCGGCCGTGCGCTTCGACATCGGCGGCCATGCCTACCGCTTCGCCCCCGAGCATTTCGTCCAGGCCAACCTGTTCCAGCTCGGTTCCATGCTGGCGCTGCTGGAGGCGGTGCTGGAGCGCGAGCGCCCGGACAGGGCCGCCGACCTGTTCTGCGGCACCGGCTTCTTCACCCTGCCGCTGGCCGCCCGCTGCCGCGAGGTCACGGCCATGGAGAGCGCTGCGGTCAACGTGGCCGGGCTGCGGGCCAACCTCGAGGAAAACGGAGTCGGCAACGCGGCCGTCATCGTGGCCGACGTGCTGCGCGCCATTCTTCCCGCCTCCGACCTGGTCGTCGTCGATCCGCCCCGGGGCGGGCTGTCGGCCCGGCTGATCGCCGCCCTCGCCGCCTGCGGCGCGCCGACGATCGTTTACTTTTCCTGCGATTCGGCCACCTTCGCCCGCGACCTGCGCCTCTTCGCCGGCCACGGCTTCAACCTGGCGGA
>JALOLC010000153.1 GCA_025456175.1 Acidobacteriota bacterium
TCGGCCCGCTGGGGCAAGCACGAGGGCTATTTCTTTTTCCGCGGCGACTACGTCAAGCTCAAGATGCTGACCTTCACCGTGCACAAGGACATGGCCAAGGCCCTGCTGGCCAAGGTGAAGAAGTAGCCGGGGCGGCCATGGGCCAGGTCGTCGCCGAAGTGACGGTGGTGCCGCTCGGGACCGGTTCGGCTTCGCTGAGCGGCTATGTCGCCGAAATCGAAAGAGTCCTGAAAGCCTTCCCGCGCCTCAAGTCGATGCTGACGCCGATGTCGACCATCCTGGAGGGCGAGATGGACGAGGTCGTCGAGGCGGTCAAGGCCATGCACGAGGCACCCTTCCGGATGGGCGCCATGCGCGTATCGACCACGCTGCGCATCGACGACCGCCGCGACAAGAAGATCACGATGGCCGGCAAGCTCAACGCGGTCAGAGAAAAGCTGTAAACCGACCTCGGCTTCAGATGTCGCCGTATACCCGGACGCGTCCGAACATGGAAACGACGACTCGGCAGATCCGCTCCCGGTTTTCCAGGGTGATGGTGCACAGGGGCGAGGCGCTGCCCAGCGGCGAGAAGACGGGGCGGCTGTTGGCGCGGACAATCACGCTGCCGCCCAAATCGAAGCAACGGACCACCCGCCAGCCGGGGCCGCTCTCCTGGCTGAGGAGCAGGCGGTTGGCAGCGATCTCGACGCGCACCGGTTGGTTGTCGCGGATCGCCGTGTAGCGGGCGGTGCTCAGGCCCGAGGTGACGGCGCGCAGGGCGGAGCGGGCCTCCAGGCGCGCGAAGAACGATCGCAGCCCAGGGGCCAGCCCCAGGAGCAGAATCCAGAACAGGCCGATGGCGGCCAGCAGCTCGATGAGCGTCATACCGCTCCTATTCCTCATCGCCGTTCTCCTCGATGAAATGGACGCGGAAGTTCCTCAGTAACTTGAACTCGCGCGCCAGGACGCGGTCGGCGAGAACGAAGTCACCCGCGGCGGCGCCGACTTGCAGCTTGCCGTCGTTCTCGATATCGCGGGCAAAGAGGCTGCCCGAGATGGTCACGGCAAAAGCGCCGTTCACCAAGGTCCCGGCGCTGACCACCTGCGCCTGGATGGTCGTGGGGCCGGCCACGTCGATGATGACGTCGGCGGCCACGTCCTCGCCGGTGAAGAAATCGCGGCCGCAGGTCATCAGCAGCAGGCCGGGAATTCTTTCCTTGCCCAGCTCCAAGCTGTCGCCCTCCAGGCCCGAGCGCACCACCAGGCGGCCGCTGGCCAGCAGCTCGATGCGCGCGGCGGCCAGGAACGCCGCCAGCCCGGCCTGCTCGATGGCCCACACGCTGCCGTGGACGATGATCTTTTCCCCAAAGCGGGCGCCGGCTACATCACCGGACCCGCTCCAGGCCAGCGATCCTTCGCCCGGGCGGTAGCGGAGCTCGCTGCTGCGGCCGCCCTGGCTGAAGCCGATGGTCTGCCAGCCGCCGGCGGCGGAGAAGACCAGCTTCTGCAGGTCGCCCTCGACAAAGACCGCCGGGACCGTTCCCTCCTCCCGCGCCAGGTAGACCCCGGGCGCGAGCGGGGCATCCGACGGCTCGAGGCCGCACTGCGCGCGGATGCGACGCCAATCGGGAACCTCGCCCGCCAGCCCCAGGGCCTCGGCGAGCATGCCCCGGGCGTCGATCTCGACGGCGTGGCCGCTCACCTGCGGCAGCAGCGCGCCGGCATAGGCCACCCCGCGGGCGGCCAGAAAGGCGTCGGGCGCCATGGCGGTTTCCTGCCCGATCAGCAGACCGCATTCCCCGACCGGGATATCGCCGCTGACCAGGTCGACGCCGGCGCGGGCCGAGCCTGCCAGCCGGCCGCCATCCTTGCTGGCGCGGATGAGGTCGAGGAGGCGGGTGACGCGGAAGTCGCCGGCGTCGCGCAGGAGGAGGCGGCTGAAGCTGTGGCGACTCAGGATACCGTCCTCCTTCTGGGCGGGAAAAACAGCCTCGTTGAAAAAGTCGCGCTCCGGTTCGGGGCAGGCGTTCATGTCGGAGGCGGCCAGTCGGGCGCGGAAGCGGTGCAGGCTGAGCAGGAGGGCCTGCCCGAGGGCGGCCGCGCCCAGCCGCCGTTCCCGGCGGGCGGCGACAACCTGCAGGTGGGCGCCAGTGTGGGTCAGCAGGGCCAGCCCGGAAACAGCGAGCAGCAGCATGAAAAGCAGGGCGACGACGATATTGCCGCGGCGGTTCATGGCTGCACCAGGTTGAGCAGGAAGATGTAGCCGCGCACCTGCTCCTTCTTGTTGACTTCGATGCGGTAGAGGACCGAATTGGCTTCGGGGAAGAAGGTTACGTAAAAATCGCTGACCTCCTCCAGCAGCGGCTGGAAGGTGCCGTTGTCGGCCTTGCGCTTCAGAACGCGCCGGGGTGCCTCGTAGCGGTACTCGACCTTCTTCATGGCCACCACGGTACTGCTGCGGGCGAAATCGTTCTGCAGCCTGTTCTTCAGGACCAGGGCCCCATCCAGGCGGTACTCGATCTCATTCATCTCCCAGGCCTGGCCGCCGAGGTCGTAGAGCAGCACCGCCCTGCCCTTCTTGAAGAAGTCGTTGCCGGCCACCTTGATGGCTTGCTGCCCGCGGACCGCGCCCTCCAGGAGCGCCTCGTCGGCGACGCCGTAGCTGCAGGCGAAGGCGCCGGCGGTGCTGGTGAACGGGGCGAGGCCGCAGAGCGGGCGCGCCTCCTGCAGCCGCATGCCGCATTTGTTCAGGTCGGACTTGATGGTATCCACGGCGTGAAAGATCGCCTCCAGGCGCTCCTGGTTGGCCGTGACCTTGCGGTCCACCCGCGCCGCCTCGGTCGAATGGGCGATGATCACCGTCAGCACGCCCAGCCCCAGCGAGAGGGCGACAAGCATTTCCAGGATTCCGAATCCCTTGATCATGCGCGCACCTCCTGGATGAATTGCGAGCGGTAAAGGAGCAGCCGCAGCGAGCCGCGGGCCAAAGCGACCTGCAGGCGGATCTTTTTCAGGAATTCCCCCGCTCCCGCGCCGGGTACCGCGGAGTCCGTCTCAACCCGCCAATCGATCCGCAACTCGAGCTCCGCGCGTCCGTGGGCGCCAACGGCCAGCTCCGGGGAGTCCAGGGGCAGGGAAGAAAGGTAGTTCTTGTAATAATCGAGCGCCTCGACCAGGCGGAAGCGCAGGGCCGCCTGGCGCGTCTGGTGCAGCGCCGCGACCAGGATGCGGCAGCTGGACAGGATCGCGATCAGCAGCAGCGTCGCGGTGACCATGGTTTCGACCAGCGTGAAGCCTTTGTTCATGTTTCCCTCCTGTCGCAGGCCAATCATTTCCGGTGCCAAAACGGGCAATGGCTCAAAATCCTCTCCAGGACAGCGTTTTCCGGCTGAAGCTCGATTCGAGCTCGTATACCTAATTGGACAGCACCCGCTTTTTCTGTAAACTATTTTTTACATTGAATTATTCTCGGCGCAACGAGTCCCGCGCCCGGGGCCATGGTTGGCATCGATCGTGAATGGACCCAGTCAGGAGGATACATGACAAACACCAACAAATTCTTCACCCTGCTGGTCATCCTGGCGATGGCCGCGGTTTCCACCGTCACGCTCAGCGCCGCCGAAAAAACGGCGGCTGCGGGCGGGGACAAGCTCGTCAACATCAACACGGCCGACGCCGGCCAGCTGGTCGGCCTGCCGCAGGTCGGCCCCAAGATGGCGCAGCGCA
>JALOLC010000053.1 GCA_025456175.1 Acidobacteriota bacterium
GGGAACAGCTCGCCGATGTCCTGGCCGCCCATGGCACCCAGCAAGGCATCGATCAGAGAATGGACCAGGACGTCGCCGTCTGAATGGGCTTCGGCCTTGAGCGCGGCGCTGATCTTCACACCGCCGAGCATGAGCCCGTCGCCGGGTGCCAGGCGGTGGATGTCGTAGCCTACTCCCGAGCGGATCTTGATCATGATGTCTTCTTCCCGAAAATGATCTTGCCTGAAGTCGATTGCAGCACCGACGTCACTTCGATTTCCAGGTCGCGGCCGATGTCGCCCTTGGCCTCATCGACCACGACCATGGTCCCGTCCTCCAGGTAAGCCAGTCCCTGCTTTTTTTCCTTGCCTTCCTTGGTGATTTTCACCTGCAGCTTCTCCCCGGGGTAGACGATGGGCTTGAGGGCGTAGGCCAGCTCGTTGACGTTCAGCACCTTGACGTCCTGAAGTTTGGCGATCTTGCTCAGGTTGATGTCATTGGTGATGATCTTGAACTTGTGTTCCTGGGCCAATAGAACGAGCTTCTGGTCGACCTCCTTGACCCCGGCAACGCTCTTGTTCAGGATGGTGACCGAGATCTCGTGGTTCTGCTGCAGCTGCTCGATGACATCCAGTCCCCTCTTGCCGCGAATCTTCTTGCTGGGATCGGGTGAATCGGCGATGAATTGCAGCTCGGCCAGGACAAACTGGGTGATGATCAGCTCGCCCTCGACAAAGCCGGAGTTGGCGATGGCGACGATACGACCGTCGATGATGGCCGATGTATCAAGCAAATAAGACTGGGTGAACGCGCTGCTGCCGCGAAAAAACTCCTTGATGTTCAGCGGAGAAAATATGTTGGGCTTGCTGGCGCCAATGAACAGACCGGTCAGCGGGATGCCGAACAGGAAAAGGGCCTTGAAGAAAACATAGGCCGAGAACGACATGGCGATCAGAGTGAACATCTGGAAGGTGAGCCAGCCGACGACGACCCCTCCCAGGAGGCCCAGCAGCGAGCTCCACAGGTACTTCAGTTCGGTCTTCTTGATCTTGAACACCAGCAGCGAAAGCGCCAGGGCAAACGCGGCCCCGAATATCGCCCCCATGGCCCGCGTGGTTCCCCGGAAAGGCGGATAGTTGTAGCCGATCATGGTGAATAAGGCAATGAACAAGAGCTCATAGAGATAGATGACCATGAATGTCTCCTTGAAGAATTGCTAGTTCGAATTGTATCCTATTTCCCCGGCCAATTCAATCGGCCGCGATGGAACAGGCAGGGGTCACGGTTTCAGGAAGTTCAGAAGGTCGCCGATGTTTCCTATGGAGATTACCGATATATCATGATTAATTGGCAATCTCCCTTGCGCGATCTGGGCGGCCGGAAGGCATATGGTCGAAAAACCCTGTCTTATCGATTCTTTCAATCGTGTTTCCAAAAAGCTGACCGGCCGGATCTCTCCGGTGAGGCCGACCTCGCCCAAAAGGGCCGAATTCGGCCTGGGGGCGATGTTCTTGAAGGAGGAGATCAGTGCCTGGCAGACGGCCAGGTCGGCTGCCGGTTCGCGGATGACCATGCCGCCGGTGATGTTCAGGAAGACGTCGGACTTGTAGAAGGGCAGCTTCAACTTCTTCTCGATGATCGAGATCAGCATGGAGAGGCGGTAGTTGTCGAAACCGATGGCGATGCGCCGGGGATTGCCGGCGAACGGGCTCTCGCTGGCCAGGGCCTGGATCTCGGTCAGCAGCGGGCGCATGCCGCTCATGGCCGGGAAGATCGCCGTGCCCGGGGGCTGGGACTGGCGGTTCTGGATCAGGAACTGCGAAGGATCGCTGACCGAGGCCAAACCTCTCTCGGACATCTGGAAGATGCCGACCTCGTTCAGCGGCCCGAAGCGGTTCTTCTCGGCGCGCAGCAGGCGGATGTCGGCCTGCGCTTCGCCCTGGAAGTAGAGGACGGCGTCGACCATATGCTCGAGGGTTTTCGGTCCGGCGAGCTGGCCCTCCTTGGTAATGTGGCCGATGATGAAGACGGTGATGCCGCTCTTTTTGGCCAGTTCGATGACCTCGGCGGTCACATAGCGCAGCGAGGCGGCCGAGCCCCCCAGGCCGGCGGTCTTTTTTGAGGTGAGGGTCTGGATGGAATCGATGATCAGGAAATCGGGCCGGGCCTCGCGGACGTGGCTTTTCAGGTCCTCCAACGTGCCGATGGTGAACAGGAGGATGCGCTCGGAGGCAATACCCAGGCGGTCGGCGCGCAGCTTGATCTGCAGCGCCGACTCTTCCCCGGAATAGTACAGCACTTTTTTCCCCAGCTGGGCCAGCGCGGCCGACACCTCCAGCAGCAGCGTCGACTTCCCCACCCCGGGCTCGCCGCCGATGAGGGTGACCGAATGGCTGACAATGCCTCCGCCCAGGACACGGTCGAACTCGTCCATGCCGGTGACCAGCCGGGGAACTTCGCCCGAACCGACGTCGCTGAGCTTTTGCGGCCTGCCCTTGTCCGTCGCGTTCGCGTCCGCGTCGGGGCTCTCTTCCCCGGCCTCGCTCTCGACCATGGTGTTCCAACCCTGGCACTGCGGGCAGCGGCCGAAGTACTTCGCGCTCTGGTAGCCGCACTCGATGCACTCGAACTCGATGGGGGGTTGCGTGCGTTTCGCCGCCAATCGCTCCTCCGAGGCTATTCCCGGCTGGAGAATTCCAGATTGGCGAACTTGGTGAACTTGTCGAGGAAGGCCAGGACGACCTTGCCCGTGGGGCCGTTGCGCTGCTTGGCGACGATCAGGTCGGCTTCGCCCTTGCGCTCCGAGTCCTTGTCGAACTGGTCGTCGCGGTGGATGAAAATCACTACGTCGGCGTCCTGCTCGATGGAGCCGCTCTCCTTGAGGTCCGAGAGCTGGTACTTGGGGCCCTTTTCCCTCTTGCCGCCGCGGGTCTCGGGGGCGCGGTTGAGCTGGGCCATGGCCACCACCGGGATCTGCAGCTCCTTGGCCAGCTCCTTCAAGGCCGCGGTGATGACCGCCACCTCCTGGGCGCGCGTGTCGCTGCGGCGCAGGTGCTCGCCCGTCACTTTCATCAGCTGCAGGTAGTCGACGAAGACGATGTCCAGGTTGCGCTCGACCTTGAGCTTGCGGGTGCGGGCCTTCATCTCCACGATCGACAGCGACGCCGAGTCATCGACGAACAGCTTCGCCTTCTGCAGCTCGGAGGCGGCCAGCTCCAGGTCGCGCCATTCCTTCTGGGTCAAATGCGGCTTGCCGGTGCGGATGGCGGCCATGCTGACCTTGGCATGAATGGCCAGCATGCGCATCAATACCTGCAGCCGCGACATCTCGATGGAGAAGAAGGCCACCGACTTCTCCTCCTTGACGGCCATATGCACCGCGATGTTCAGGGCCAGGGCGGTCTTGCCCATGGACGGACGGGCGGCAAAGACGATGAGGTCGCCGTTCTGGAAGCCGGAGGTGATGTCGTCGAGCTCGTAGAGGCCGGTTTTCAGGCCCTGGGCTTCCCCTCCCCCCTGGATGCGCTCGATCAGCTGCATGGCCTCGGGGACCATCTCGGAAGTGCCCACAAAGCCCTTCTTGACGCGGTCCTCGGAGATCTTGATGATGTCTTCCTGCATCTCGTTGAGCAGGCTGACGGTGTCGGCGCCCGGGTCCACCCCCTTCTGGATGATGCCGCGCGAGGTCAGGATGATCTTGCGCAGCGTCGAGCGGTCCTTGACGATCTTGATGTATTCCTGGATGTCCAGGCTTTCGGGGATGTCGTCGACCAGCGCGGTGATGAAGGCGTGGCCGCCGACGAACTGCAGCTTCTTCCTCTTCTCCAGCAGGCTGGAGACGGTGATGATGTCGGCGGCGGAGCCGGCGTTGGTCAGCTGCAGCACGGCCTGGGCGACCAGGACGTGGCTGTCGCGGAAAAAATCCTCGCTGCTGACCTCCGAGAAGACCTGGTTGACGTAGCGGTTGTCCAGCAGCATGGCGCCCAGCAGCGCCTTCTCGGCGATCTCGTCGTGGGGCAGGACCTGGTTGATTTCCAGCGCCATGAAAGGCTCAGGCCGGGTCTTCTTCTTCCTTCAGGACCTCGACCTTGATCGCCGCTTCCACGCCGTGGAAGAGCCTGATCTTGGCGGTGTACTCGCCCAGGCGCTTGATGGGCTCGTCCAGGTGGATCTTCTTTTTCTCCACGCTGAAGCCCCGGGCCGCCAGTTCCCTCTCGATCTCGGTCGTCGTCACCGAGCCGAAGAGGACGCCGTTCTCGCCCGACTTCTTGCGCATGGTGACGGCCACGCCCTCCAGCTTCTGCTTCTGCTCGCTGGCGGCCTGCTTTTCCTGTTCCAGCTTCTTGAGGTGCTTCTTCTTGCGGGCCTCCATCAGGGCGAGATTGTGTTCGCTGACCTCAACCGCCAGCCGGCGCGGCAGGAGGAAGTTGCGCGCGAAGCCCTTCTTGACGTCGATGACGTCGCCGAGGCTGCCGATCTTCTCGACGTCCGCGGTCAGTATGAGTTTCATGATAGCCTCTTCTTCTCTTCGCTGAACTTGATCAGCGCCATCTGCCGGGCGCGCTTGATGGCCTTGGACAGCTGCTTCTGGTGGTAGGCGCAGGTGCCGCTGACGCGGGCCGGGAAGATGCGCCCGGTCTCGGAGATGTAATTCTCCAGGTTCTTGTGGTTCTTGTAGTCGATCAGCGTGATCTTGTCCTTGCAGAAGGCGCAGAACTTCTTGCGCGCGGAATAGTATTTTTTCGGGGGCCGGCCGGGTCCGTCGCTACTTCTCGGTTGCATCGCTATCCTCCTCGTTTTCGTTGAAATCTTCGCTTTCCTTCTCCTCGCGGCTGTCCATGGTCTTCTTGCGGAGACGGTCGATCTTGGCCCAGCGCTTGGTGAGCTTGTTCGACTTCTTCAGCTTGTCGTCCAGGCGCAGGGTGATGAAGCGCAGCACCTTTTCCATCTGCTTCAAGCGGCGCTCCAGGGTGGCGATGACGGAACCGTCGACCTCGGCCTGGACGAAGACGTAGTACCCCTCCAGGTTCTTGTGGATGGGGAAGGCCAGTTTCTTCCGCCCCCACTCGTCGAGGTTCTCGATCACGCCCTGGGCCTTGGTGATGGTGGACGTGATCGACTCGGTGATCTTCTTGACTTCCTCCTCGTTCACCTCGGGGGTGACGATGAAGCCAATCTCGTACCTGCTAGTCATGAATCCTCCTTGTGGATGTTTTAGCCTCCTCATCTTGAGGAAGCAAGGAGTTTTTTCTCCTGTTGAATCTATTCATGGTGTCATGAATGTCGCTTTGCATGAAGGCCTCCGCGGCGTCGGCCGCTCGGCACACCCCTTCCTGGAGGGCGGCCAGGGCCTTGCCCCGCATAGGGCGGAGCACGTAGCCGACGATGTCGTCACGGGCGGGGCCCGCGCCGCGGATGCCGATGCGCAGCCGCGGGAACTCCTGGCTGCCCAGATGCTGGATGACCGACTTCATGCCCTTGTGCGTGCCGGCGCTCCCCCGCTCACGGACGCGGATGCTTCCCAGCGGCAGGTCGATGTCGTCGTAGATCAGCAGCAGGCGCTCGGGCGCGAAGGCGAACATGCGGCCCAGCTTGCGCACGGCCTGTCCCGACTCGTTCATGTAGGTCATGGGCTTGGCCAGGACGACATCGTGGCCGAACAAACGGGCCTTGCGGAAGCGCAGGATACCGCCCATGTCGGCCAGCTCGACGCCGTGGCGGCGGCAAAGCTCGTCGATGCATAGGAAACCGGCGTTGTGCGGGGTGCGCTCGAATTTCTTGTCGGGGTTGCCCAGGCCGATGAATGCAAAAATCGCATCCTCCTACTTGGCCTTGTCTTTGCCGGTCCCCGTCCCTTTCTGGGGAGCCGCACCCTTGGCCGGAGCCGCTGCGGCGCCCTTGTCCCCTTCCTTGCCGGCAGCGGCGCCCTTGGCGGCAGCACCCGCGGCCGCTGTGGCGGCGGCAGCGCCTTCGGCCGGCCCGCCAGCGGCAACGGCGCCTTCGGCCGGGACTTCGGCAGCTTCGGCAACGACCGGCACCTCTTCCTTGGCCTTGGTGGCCACGGCGCAGATGACGGTATTGGCCGGCGAGAGCAGCTGGTAGGCGTCGCTCTTGGGCAAATTCTCCACCTTGATCGACTGGTTGATGTGCAGGCCGGAGACGTCGATGCGGATCTGCTTGGGGATGCTGGTGGGCAGGCTGCGCACCAGGATCTGGCGGTGGATGAACTCGAGCAGGCCGTCCTCGGTCTTGACGCCGATGGGCTCGCCCTCGAGCAGCACGGGCACTTCGACCTCGACGGGCTTGTTCAGGTCGATGCGGATGAAGTCGACGTGGATGATGTGGTCGGAGAGATAATCGTACTGGATCTCCTTGATCATGGCGTCGAACTTGGATTTTTCGCCCTGGATGATGCGCAGGATCGAGTTTTCCTTGTTCTCGGACTTCATGACGCCCTTGACGTCGGCCAGGCTCACGGCGATGGGCACGCTTTCGGCACTGATGCCGTAGATGACGGCCGGGATCTTGCCATGGGCGCGAAGCTGCTTTCTCGCCTGCTTGCTTATTTCGCTTCTCGGTTCAGCGTTGATCGTAATGATGTTCTCCATGTTCACCTCATTTTATTAAAAAGAGTTTGGATACGGATGTCTCGCGGTGGATGCTCTCGATGGCGGCGGCGAACAGCCTGGAGACGGAGAGCACCTCGATCTTCCGGCACTGCTGCAGCGGGCGGGACAAAGGGATGGTATCGGTGACGAAGATCTTGTCCAGGGGCGCCGCCTGGATGCGCTCCAGCGCCTGGCCGGAGAAGATGCCGTGGGTGCAGGCGGCGTAGACCTTGCGCGCCCCCCGCTGCTTTAGGGCGCGGATGGTGGCGCTCAGGGTGCCGGCCGTATCGATGATGTCGTCGACGATGATGGCGTTCTTGTCCTGCACGTCGCCGATGATGTGCATCAGCTCGGCCACGTTGGGCGCCGTGCGCTTCTTGTCGGCGATGGCCAGGTCGGCGTTCAGCTTGCGCGCGAACAGGCGCGCCCGCTCCACGCCGCCGGCATCGGGCGAAACGATGACCAGGTTCTTCAGGTTCATCTTCTTGAAATGGCTGATGAAGACCGGCAGGGCCATCAGGTTGTCCACCGGAATGCTGAAGAAGCCCTGGATCTGGGCGGCATGCAGGTCGATGGTCAAAACGCGCGAGAAACCGGCCGTCTGCAGCAGATCGGCCAGCAGCCGCGCCGAGATGGCCACGCGCGGCCGGTCCTTGCGGTCCTGGCGGGCGTAGGCGTAGTAGGTGATCACGGCGGTGATGCGCCGCGCCGAGGCGCGCTTGAAGGCGTCGGCCATCAGCAGCAGCTGCATGATGTGGAAGTTGCTGTCGGCGCAGAGCGATTGCACGATGAACACGTCGGCGCCGCGCACGTTTTCATGGCTTTGGAAGCGGATCTCGCCGTCGGAGAAGACGTCCAGCACCGACTTGCCGAGCTTGCCCCGCAGGTGGTCGGCGATGGCGCGGGCCAGCTTCTCGTTGGCGGTGCCGGAAAAGATCAGGAACTTGTTGCTGCCGGTCATTTGGTTTTTCTGGGGCGGGAGGATTCGAACCTCCGAATCTCGGCTCCAAAGGCCGATGCCTTACCGCTTGGCCACACCCCAATTCTCTCCTGATACTGGTTTCTGGAAATGGTGCTGGTCAGGATGCTCCCGGGCAGCAATGCGCGCAGGGATTCCAGCTGGCCCTTGGGGCCCATGCCGAACACCGCCGAGCCACTGCCTGTCATCTGCACGAGTTCGCAGCCTCCTTGCATCATTTTACCCTTGATTTTCCTGATCTCCGGGAATATTTCAAAGGTGGCTTTTTCCAGATCGTTTTCAAGAACGGAGAAATCGCCTTTTTTCAGGAAGAAGTCTATTTTACTCGCTGCGCGGGCTTTTGTCAAGCGGAATCGGGAAAAGGCCAGGGCGGTGGAAACCGGCAGCGCCGGCATGAAAAGGACGACGGGACGGGGGGGCATCCCGGGCAGCGGCGTCAATTTCTCGCCGATCCCCTCGCCCAGGGCCATGCCGCCGAAAAGGAAAAAGGGGACGTCGGCCCCCAGGCTGGCGGCCATCTCGATCAGCCGCGACAGCGGGATGCCCAGGGAAAAATGCTGATTGAGGAAAAGAAGCATGACGGCCGCATTGCCGCTGCCGCCGCCCAGGCCCGATCCCGGGGGGATGCGCTTGCGCACGGTGATGTCGAAACCGCCCGCCAGGCGGTAGGTATCGGCGACGAGGCGGCAGGCGCGGGCGATGAGGTTGCGTTCGTCCCAGGCGACGCGCGGGTGGTCGCCCGCAAGGCGGAAGCGGGGCTCGCTGACCTCGCGGAGCTCGATGTCGTCGCTCAGGTCGATGGTCTGGAACACGGTGCGCAGGGTATGGTAGCCGTCCTTGCGCTTGCCGGTGACCTCCAGGCCCAGGTTGATCTTGGCGAACGAGCGCAGGATGATCATTCTTCCACCTCCAGCACGCTCTCCAGGGGAGCGGCGGAATAGCGCCCGGCGTAGCCGGCCAGGACGACCCGGCCGGGGCGCGATTCATCGCGGGTCACGCGCAGGGTCAGAAGGGCGTCTTCACGGCGCAGGCGCACTTCCTTCGGCGCGCCGCCGGGCCCTGGTTCCAGTTCGACGAAGATCCCCAGCGCCGACAGTTCCCCGCGCGGCACTTTCCCGGAAAGGACGATTTCCTTCAGAGTCGACAGGCTCATGTCCACCCCCCACATCCGCTCCAGGAGGAGGCGGAACGGCCCCTGCCAGTGCTCCTTCCTGGAGAAATTGACCAGCACGGCATCCTCGCCGCTCACGTCCAGTTCCAGCCCCGCCTGGCCGAGCGGAGAGAAAAAGACGAATTTCGAACATTGGCCGTCGGAACGCCAGACGATGCGCCCGTTCTGGCGGTCGTTGCCGTCCCGGAAGCTGAACTTGATACCCAAGGAGCGGAGCACCGAGCCGTCTTCAGGCAGCAGGACGGATTTCGGGGTACGGCACGAGACGGTGCCCGCCAGCAGGAATAGCAACAGAACCTTTCTCATCATCCATCCCTATTCTAGCACAATTGCCCGGGCGAAATAAGCTGAGCTGAAAAAGGCCGGAATTTTTAGGCGCCAATTCGGTCGGACTGACGACGGCGCCAAATAAAAAAGACCGGTATCCCCAGCAGGATCAGGGCCAGGCCGATTGAGGAGTTCCAGAAGGAATGGATCAGGGAATTGACCGTCAGGAAGACCGAGGAAAGAATGAAAAGGACCGGTGTAACCGGGTAGCCCCAGGTCCTGTAGGGCCTGGGCAGGTCGGGTCGCTTGCGGCGCAGGACGATCACACCGGCCACGGTCAGCCCCATGAATATCCAGAAACCGAAAATGACATAGGAAAAAAGCTGCTCGAAGGTGCCGCTCAAGCTGAGAACAGCCGCCCAGGAAGACAGCAGGATGATGGATAAATAAGGCGTTTGGAACTTGGGATGGATCTTGGCGACGCGTTTAAAGAAAAGTCCGTCATGGGCCATGGCATAAAAGACCCGCGAGGAGGTCATGATGTGGCCGTTGGCCGTGCCGGTCATGGAAAGCAGGATGATCACCGCGATCGCCGCCGCGCCGGAGGGACCGAAGACCACTTCCATGACATCGGCGGCAATGCGCCCCGACGCGGCCATGCGGCCGGCCGGGAATACGTAGAGATAGGCGAGATTGGCCAGGACATAGAGGGCGAGGACGGCCAGGGTGCCGATGAAGAGCCCGAGGGGCAGCTTTTTCTGGGGATCGCGTATCTCGCCGGCGCTGTAGGTGCCGGTCTCCCAACCCTTGTACGCCCACAATACCGCGACCAGGGCCAGCCCGAAGCGTCCCAGCAGCCCCCCGCCGGCGGCCGCGCCTGGCTCCGCGGCGAAAAAGTTGTTGATCGACCCCTTGGCGAAGATGAAGATCAGCGTGCAGACGGCGATCAGGGCGACGAACTTGATGGAGGTCAGGAAGTTCATCAGGTAGGCACCCTTCCTGACGCCCAGGATGTTGACCAGCGCCAGCGCGGCGATCAGGGCGATGGCGACCAGGCGTGTCTGCAGCCCTGACAGGTCGAAGAAATAAGGGAGGTATTTCGCCGAGAAACCGACCGCCAGCGTGGCGATGGTCCCCGACTCGATGACCAGGAAAAGGGCCCAGCCGAACAGGAAGGCCAGCAGCGGGCCATAGGCCTCGCGCAGGTAGACGTAAATCCCGCCGGCCCGGGTAAACATGGTTCCCAGCTCGGCGACGGCCAGGGCGCCGAAGAAGCTCAGGATGCCGCCCACGATCCATATGGACAGCATGAGGATCGGGGCGCCCACGTCCTTGGCGACCTTGGCCGGGTTGATGAAGATGCCCGAGCCGATCATGGTGCCGATAACGATGCCGACGATGCTGACCAGCCCGAGTACGCGCGGCAGTCCTGGCCGCGATACGGACGACGGGGAGGACGCGCGGATATCCATCAGCCGATGACCAGGATGAGCAGGGTCGCGACGATAAGCAGCGGGCATAAGTACTTCACCGAGAACGACCAGATCCAGGCGTACCTGAACCTGTTGGCCCCCTGCCCAATCTCCTTCAGGGCACTGGAACTTTTCCATACAAAGCCGACGAAAATGGCTATGAACAAAGCCCCGACGCTCAGGGCCAGCGAGCCCCAGACGAAATCCATCATCTCGAAAAAGCTGATGTGGATCAGGGGCAGCCTGCGGAAAAAAGCGACGTTCCCGAAAGAGAGGATCGAAGGGACGCCGATGAGGAAGGAGAGTCCCGATGCCGTGAGCACCGATTTCTTCCGGCTCCATTTCCGCTCGTCGATGAGGTAGGCGGCAGCCACTTCGAGGAGAGACACCGTGGAAGCCAGAGCCGCCACGCCCAGCAGCAGGAAGAAAAGCATGCCGAACGGGGTGCCGAACGGCATCTGGTCGAATATCACCGGCAGGATGTGAAAGACCAGCGGATGGCCCCCTTCAGGGCTCATGCCATAGGCGGCCAGGGCGGGAAAGATGATGAAGCCGGCCATGACCGCGGTGATCGTATCCAGGAAGGCCACCCAGGCCGCCCCGGCCGGGATGCTTTCCTCTTTTTTCAGATAGGAGCCGTAGGTGATCATGGCCCCCATGCCCAGGCTGAGGCTGAAAAAGGCCTGGCCCAGGGCATCGATAATCACGCGCGGTGTAAGCTGGGAGAAATCGGGCTTGAGATAGAACTCCAGGCCCTTCCCCGCCCCGGGCAGGGTCAGGGAGCGCACGAGCAGGATGAGCATGATGACGAACAGCACCGGCATCAGAAGCTTGCACGCCTTTTCAATGCCGTTGGCTATCCCCCTGGCCACAATGTAGCCGGTGATGAAAAGGAAAGCCGCCAGCAGGAACGCCTGGAGCCAGAAATTCTGGGCGAACGCGTTGAATATGCCGGGGGTCGCGGCTGTTCCCGCGTTTTTGAGGGCGCCGGAGAGGGTCTTGAAAAAATAGCCCAGCGTCCAACCCGAAATCAGCGAATAATAGGAGAGGATCATCACCCCGGCGAGCACGCCGAGATAGCCCACGAGCTTCCAGGGGCCGCGGGGGCGGAATTCCTTGAAAGCGCCCACCGGGTTCTTGCCCGTCGCGCGGCCCATGGCGATCTCGGCGATCAGCACCGGCATGCCCAGCAGGACCAC
>JALOLC010000154.1 GCA_025456175.1 Acidobacteriota bacterium
ATTTATTTCTTACCGTAAACCGTATACCGTCTACCGTACACCAAATTCAGCTTAGCGATCTTTTTGAGCCACGATGATCCGCTCGATCCCCGCATAATCCCGCACGCATTCGACTTCCCGCAATCCGGCGGCCTGCAGCAAACCGCGCAGGGCCCGGCGCTGACCCTGGCCGATTTCAAGGAGCAGGCAGCCGCCGGACTCCAGCCAGAGCGGGGCCCGGACGATGATCCTTTCCAGCATCTCGGTTCCGGCCGGTCCGGCCACCAGGGCTTCCTGGGGCTCATGAAGCCTGATCTCACGCGGGGCCTGCCGCCAGTCCCGGCGCGACAGGTAGGGCGGATTGGCAACGATCATCTGGAAAACGGCGGGCCGCGCCGGGAACAGGTCGCCGGCCAGGGGGTGGACCCTGTCTTGCAGCCCGAAGCGATCGATGTTCCGCTTCAGCATGCGCAGCGCCGGCCGGCTGCGCTCCAGGGCCGTGACCTCGACCGGCGCGTGCAGAGCCAGGGTGATGGCGATGCAGCCGCTGCCGGCGCCGACGTCCAGGCTCGACCAGCAGCTCGGTCTCGGGCCTGGGAACCAGGACAGCCGGGCTCACCGCGAACGTCTTCCCGAAGAATTCCTTCTCTCCCAGGATGTACGCCAGAGGCTCGCCGGCCAGCAGCCGCTTGAGGGCGCGCCGGAAGCGGCGCAAGCCGGCGGCATCGCGAACGGGCTGGTTCTTGGCGATCCAGAACCCCGTACGGCTGAGGCGGAACGCGCGCGCGATCAGGACTTCGACGGCGGTGGCCATTTCGCCATGATCGAGTTTCCCCAGCGCGGAAGCGAACAGCTCGGAGTAAAGCACTACGCGTTCAGGCTGCGGATCTTCTGCTCGATCTGGGCGCGCACATGGCTGGCGCTCAGTTCGGCCACCAGTTCGTCCAGGTCACCGTCGATGACGAAGCCGATATTGAAGTTGCGTCCCTCGACGCGGTGGTCGGTCACGCGGCTCTGGGGAAAATTGTAGGTGCGGATCTTCTCCGAACGCTCGCCCGAGCCGACCTGGGACCTGCGGTTCTGGGCGATCGATTCCTCCTGCCGGTTCTTTTCATGCTCGAACAACCTCGCCTGCAGCACCTTGAGGGCCTTTTCCTTGTTCTTGTGCTGGGATTTCTCGTCCTGGCAGGTGACCACGATCCCGGAGGGGATATGGGTGACGCGGATGGCCGACTCCGTCTTGTTGACGTGCTGCCCGCCGGGCCCCGAGGCGGCGTAGGTGTCGATGCGGATGTCCTTGGGGTTGAAATCGACCTCCACGGCCTCGACCTCGGGCAGCACGGCCACGGTCACCGTCGAGGTGTGGATGCGCCCCGAGGCTTCGGTCGCGGGGACGCGCTGCACGCGGTGGACGCCGCTCTCGAACTTGAGGAACTTGTGCACTTCCGTGCCCTTGACATAGAGGATGACCTCCTTGATGCCGCCGATGCCCGAATAGGTGGTGGAGATGACCTCGGCCTTCCATTTTTTCCTCTCGGCCACGCGTACGTACATGCGCAACAGGTCGGAGGCGAAAAGCGAGGCTTCGTCGCCGCCGGCGCCGGCACGAATCTCCAGGAAGGCGTTGCGGCTGTCGTCGCCTGGATCGGAGACCATCAGCACCTCGACCTCCCCGACCAGAGCCGTTGCTTCGCGATCCAGGACGGCCATCTCCTCACGGGCCAGAGCGTTCATCTCTTCGTCTTCGCCGGCGGCCAGGAGGCCGGCGGCGTCCGCGCGGCGGTCCCGCAGCTTCCGCACCTGATGGAATTTTTCCTCCAGCGCCCTGAGGGAGAACAACTCCTTGGAAAGCCCGCGGAATTTTTTCTGCTGGTGGGCGGTCTCGGGTAGGCTCAGCTCCGCGCTGATGTGCTCGAAGCGGTCATGGATCTTCTGGAGATAGGCGAATATCTTGTCACTGTTCCTTGTATCCATACTTCTTTTTGAACTTTTCTATGCGGCCCTCGGTGTCGACGTATTTCTGCTTGCCGGTGAAGAAGGGGTGGCAGGAGGAACAGATCTCCACTTCGATCTTGGGCAGGGTGGAACGGGTCTTGAAGGTGTTGCCGCAGGCGCAGATCACCGTGCATTCCATGTATTTGGGATGGATGTCTTTCTTCATGGGGCCTCCGAGGACAGATTGTAGCATTAATGGCCGTGCGATGTCAAATGGATACCGGTTGCATTTGCCTCCCCGATACACTATAATTTATCCTTTAACAAGAGGAGAAAACCATGGATTTCATTAAGGAGCTGAACTCGCTCATCGAGAAGAAGGACAACACCCTCGTCAACCCGAAGCGCCGCGAACTGATCAAGGCCGCGGTCAGAAACAAGGAGGTCCTGGTCAGCCGCAACGGCGCCCTGGCCACGTGGACGCCCATCGAATCGACCGGCCGCAGCCCCAAGGACACCCTGACGGTGCGCCGCCCCGAGATCGAGGCCGAGATCGACTGGGACTCGCCCAACAACCTGCCCCTGGCCCCGGAAACCTTCGCCATGATCCTGGAGGACGCCCTGGCCATGGCCCGGGGGAAGGATACCTTGTACGTCACCGACCGCGTCGTTGGCGCCGACAGCCGCTACGCCCTGCCGGTGCGCACCATCAGCGACTTCGCCAAGACCGCCCTGTTTTCGATCACCATGTTCCGGCCCGTTCCGCGCGACATCGGGCGCAGCATCTACCATGACCAGCCTTTCACCCTGCTGGCCCTGCCGAAGGACAAGCTGGACAAGGGGCGCTATGCCGGCAGGCTGCGCAAGCTTCCCGACGGCACGGCCTCGGACATGGTGGTGGCCATGGATTTCGTCAACCGCATCGGCATCATCATCGGCTCGGCCTACATGGGCAGCGTCAAGAAGCTGATGTTCACGGTCATGAACTACCTTTTGCCCAAGGCGGGGATCCTGCCCCTGCACGCCTCGGCCAACGAAGGCCGGAACGGCGACCTGGCCCTCTTCCTTGGCCTTTCCGGGACGGGCAAGACCACGCTCTCGGCCGATCCCGACCGCTCCCTGCTCGGAGACGACGAGCATGGCTGGGACAGGCACGGCATCGCCAACTTCGAGTTCGGCTGCTACGCCAAGCTCATCCACCTCAACCCGGCCAAGGAGCCGCAGATCCACCACGCCATCATGCACGAGGCGCCCTACCTCGAGCACGGGGCCATCGTGGAAAACGCCATGATGTATCCCGACGGCACCTTCGATTTCAACGACTCGCGGCTGATCGAGAACTCGCGCGGCTCCTATCCCCTAGCCTTCCTGCCCGGCATCAAGAAATCGTCGCGCGGCAAGCATCCCCGTATCATCGTCTTTCTCACCGCCGACGCCAACGGCGTGCTGCCGCCGGTGGCCAAGCTCGACCAGGACCAGGCCATGTTCTGGTTCCTGATGGGCTACACCTCCAAGCTGGCCGGGACCGAGACCGGCATCGTCGAGCCGGTATCGACATTCTCGCGTTTCTTCGGCCAGCCGTTCATGCCGCGCAATCCCAACGATTATGCCAAGCTGCTGGGTGAAAAGATCAAGAAGCACCGCACCCAGGTTTACCTGGTCAACACCGGCTGGAGCGGCGGCCCCTACGGCGAAGGCAAGCGCATGGACATCAACGTCACCCGCGCCATCATCAAGGCCGTCCTGAACGGCGAGCTGGACAAGGCGGCTTATGCCGAGGACAAGACCTTTCACATCCAAATCCCCGCTTCCTGCCCCGGCGTTCCCGATTCGATCCTGCAGCCCCGGAACACCTGGAAAGACCCCGAAGCTTTCGCCCTGCGCGCGCAAGTGCCCAGGCAAGTAAAGGCGCAAAGACAAGAATTCAGTAAAAAGTGAAAGGTGAAAAGTGAAAGGGAAAGAAATAGTATGATACTTTACTTTTCACTTTTCACTAATTACTTTTCACATAAAGCTGAGAGAAAGGTCTAGCGGTGGCGGCGACTCTCGCGGAATAGGGCCCGGGAATAGGAATTGAGGTGCAGGTCGAAGTAATTCACGTTGGGAAAGGCCACATACTTTTCATAACCC
>JALOLC010000155.1 GCA_025456175.1 Acidobacteriota bacterium
TGAAGATGAAGGCCGAGAAGTTGTTCTCCCGGCGGTAGTAGGGGAGGTTCTGGTAGATCTTCAGGAAGGCGTCCTGGGCGAGGCTGCGGCCCTCGTCGGCATCGCCGGTCATGCGGGTGACGAAGTGGATGATCTTGGTGGAATAGCGCCGCACCAGGATCTCGAAGTCCTGGCGGCGGCCGTTCAACACGGAGATGACGACCTCGTCGTCGGTCAGGTTGGCTTCTTCCATTCGCTCATGGTAAACAACCGCCGGGGGTTTTTCTTGCCGCCCGCTCAATCCCGCCCCGGGAGCGAGGTGATGAGGCGGGCGGCGGCGGCCAGGTCGTCGGCGATGAAGTCGGGTTTCCGCTCCGCCTGGAGGCGCGCCTCGCTCTCGCGGCCGTAGCCCGTGCGCACCAGCACCGTGCGGCAGCCGGCGCGGCGGCCGGCCTCGATGTCGTCGGCCCCGTCGCCGACCATGAAGCTGGCGGCCAGGTCGAGCTGGTGGTCGCGGGCCGCCAGCAGCAGCATGCCCGGTTCCGGCTTGCGCAGCGGGCTCTGCCGCCGGTAGGCGGCCACCGTGCCGTCGGCCAGGAACGGGCAATGGTAAAAGGCGGCGATCTCGGCGCCCTGTTCGCGGAAATGCGCCTGCAGCCGCTGGTGCAGGACGAGCACCTGCTCCTGGCTGCAGATGCCGCGGGCCACGGCCGACTGGTTGCTGACCACGATGACCCGGTAGCCGGCGCGGTTCAGCTCGCAGACGGCGGCAACGGCGAACGGGAAGAAGCCCACCCGGGAGATGTCGCAGATGTAGCCGCGGTTCTCGACCAGGGTGCCGTCGCGGTCGAGGAAGACCGCCCGCTTCACGCGTTCTCCGCCCATAGTTCGTCTGCCGCCGCCAGGACCTCGGCAACGGAGACGGCGGCCATGCAGCGCCGGTCGCTCGGGCACTCGCGGTGCCGGCAGGGGGCGCAGTCGGCGCCGTGGTGCAGCAGGCGGAAGCGCGCCGCGAGCGGGGCGGTGCGGCCGGGCTCGGTCGGGCCGAAGACGGCGACCAGCGGCACGGAGAGGGCCGCCGCCACGTGCATCAGCCCCGAGTCGTTGCCGACGAAAAGCCGGCAGCGCGACAGCACGGCGATGGCGCGGCGCAGGTCGAGGCTGCCCGCCAGGTTGCGGATGGTCCCCGGCAGGCCCGCGGCCAGCTCGGCGATTGCCGCTCTCTCGCTTGCGGCGCCGAACAAGAGGACGGCGGCGTCGGCATGGCTCCCGGTCCAGGCCTGGACAAAGGCGCGGAAGCGGGCGGGCAGCCAGGCCTTGGCGCTGCCGTAGGCCGCGGTCGGGGCGAGGGCCAGCAGCGGCCGGTCCGGGGAGATCCCCAGTTCCTGCAGCCAGGCGCCGGCCTGCTCGCTTTCCATGCGGGTGACGACCAGGTTGGCCGGGAAAGCTCCCCCGGCCTTGCGTCCGGCCAGGCGCTCGACGATGTTCAGGTAGTAGAACTGATGGTGCGCGGCGTCATCGGCGCGGGCGACCTTGTCGCTGAGCATCCAGCCGCGGCCGTCACTGGCGTAGCCGGCCAGGGAGCGGATGCCGGCCAGGCGGAAAAGCAGGGCCGAGGAGAAGGAGTTGGTGAACAGGATGCCGCGGCCGAAGCGTTTTTCGCGGAGTGTTCTCGCCCCGGCCAGACCGGCATGGCCCTGGGGAAGGGCGATGACCTCGTCGATCTCGGGGATGTTCTGGAAGATGTCGGCCAGGTAGCGCCGGGCGGCAACGGCCAGGCGTTCGGCGGGGAAAAGATTCTTCCAGGCGCGGATGGCGGGCAGGCACATGACCCCGTCGCCGATCCAGTTCGGCGAGCGGATGACCGTGCTCATGGGGAACGCCGGGTCAGGACTCGCTTGTTGCCTCGGCTTCTTCCCCGGCCTCCTCGCCGCCGAGGTCGGTGCCGTTTTCGCCTTCTTCTCCAGCCAGGGCGGCTTCCGCCGTCCCAGGTACCAGCGCGGCGTTCTCAGCCACCTGGGCGAAGAGGGCCTCTTCCTCGTTGAGCACGTCGAAATCTATTTTACCCTGCTTGAATTCAGCAAAGGCCACGGTCAGCGGGTTGTCGCTCTTGATATCGACCCGCCGGCGGGCACCGCCGATGAGCTGCTTGGCGCGGCGGGCGACCAGAATGGCCAGTCTGAATTTGCTGTCAATGCCGTTGAGTGTTTGCACAGATGCCTCCAGAAGAGAATGGATTATATCAGAGATAGGCCGAAAGCGCAATTCCCATCGTGAAATTTCGGAACACCCCAGGGATCTTATGATATACTTGCAAGCGGAGCAAACGTGGCGACAATTCTGAACGGCATCGATGTCCTGCCCCAGGTCTACCGGAAAGTGGTCGGCTCGCGCGCCATCGCCCTGGTCACCGGCAGCGCCAACACCGACTCCGCGGGACGGCCCACTTTCGGGGTGGCGCGGCGCCTGGCCGGGAAGCGGCTGCAGGCCATCTGGTCGCTGCAGCACGGGTTCTTCGTCGACAAGCAGGACAACATGGTCCTGTCGCCCTCGTTCCATTGGTCCACCGCCGATGTCGAGGTGCGCAGCCTCTACGGCGAGCGGCTGCTGCCGGCAGAGGAATGGCTGCAGGGCGTCGACGCCCTGCTGCTCGATCCCTTCGACGTCGGGGCCCGCGTCTATACCTTCCTGAACCACCTGGCCATGCTGCTGCGCGCGCTCGCGGGGCGCGGCATCGAGGTGATCGTCCTCGACCGCCCCAACCCGCTCAACGGCCGCGTCCTCGAGGGCAATGTCGCCCGGCCCGATCACTTCAGCATCGTCGCCCAGCTGCCCGTGCCCATGCGCCACGGCCTGACCGCCGGCGAGTTCCTTTCCTTCGCCCTGGATCATTACGGCCTCGACCTGCCTCTGACCGTGGTCAAGGCCCGCGGCTGGAAACGGGAGGACTTATTCCCCGGGAACTGGACGCTGCCCTCGCCCAACATGCCCTCCTTCGCAACGGCCCTGGTCTATCCCGGCGCCGTGCTGCTCGAGGGGACGAACGTGTCCGAGGGGCGCGGGACGACGCGCCCCTTCGAGCTGGTCGGCGCCCCTTTCATCGATCCGTTCCCCCTGGCCAGGGAGCTGGAAAGGCTGAAGCTGCCCGGAGCCCGTTTCGTTCCCATGTTTTTCAAGCCCGAGTTCTCCAAGCACGCCGGCCGGGTCTGCGGCGGCCTGCTGGTCCAGGTCTTGGATCGCAGCCGCTTCCGCGCTTTCCATTCCTATTATGAGCTGATCCGCCTGGCGGCGCGGTTGCATCCGCGGGAGTTCAAATGGAAGCTCCCGCCCTATGAATTCGAGTACCGGCGGCCGCCCATCGACATGATCTGCGCTTCGGACATGATCCGCCTGGCCATTGAGAAGGATCTTCCCTTCGGCCG
>JALOLC010000054.1 GCA_025456175.1 Acidobacteriota bacterium
TGGCGGATTCTTTCGCGGGTGACCTGGAACTCCTGGCCCACCTCTTCCAGGGTGTGCTCGTTGCCGTCGTTCAGGCCGAAGCGCATCTGGATGACCCGTGCCTCGCGCTCGGTCAGCGTCGAGAGGATCGTCTCCAGCTGCTCCTTCAGGTTCATCTGCGAAACGATCTCCGGCGGCGATACGGTCTTCTCGTCCTCGAGGAAGTCCCCCAGGTGCGAGTCGTCGTCGCCCACCGGCGTTTCGAGGGATATGGGCTCCTGGGCGATCTTCAGGATCTTGCGGATCTTCTCCGACGAGAAAGCGCTCTCCTTGGCGATCTCGTCTTCGGTGGGTTCGCGCCCCAGCTCCTGCACCAGCCGGCGCTGGGTGCGGTTGATCTTGTGGATGGTCTCGATCATGTGCACCGGGATGCGGATGGTGCGCGCCTGGTCGGCGATGGCGCGGGTGATGGCCTGGCGGATCCACCAGGTGGCGTAGGTGGAGAACTTGTAGCCGCGCTGGTACTCGAACTTCTCATCAGGGCCTGGCCGTCATGGATGTCGCGGCAGGTCTTTTCCAGGTCCTCGGAGTTGGTTTCGAACTTCTCGTCGTTCTTCTCCAGCCGCCGGTGCAGCTCCTCGATCTCGCCGCCGATGCGCTTGCGCTCGGCCGAGCGCGAGGAGCAGCGCGTCATCTGGGCCCGCAGCTTCTTGACCCGCTCGCGGACATGGTCGTAGTTCTCCTGCAGGTCCATGATCTTCTTGATGAACTCGCGGCGATGCTCGTGAAGGATGGACATGTCCTGGATGAGATGGGTGATCTCGACCAGCTTCTTGGCGCGGATGAAGTTGGAGGAGCGCGACTTCTTCAGGCTCTTGAACTCGCGCTTCAGGCGGTTCAGCTCCTCGAACTGGCGCAGGAAATTGTCGCGCAGCTCCTGCTTCTTGGACTCGTCATAGATGTCCTCGCTGACCTCGATGACCTCGTCGATGTTCTTGTGGCCCTCGAGCACGTCCTGGCCCAGCCGAATGACCAGGTTCAGCACGATGTTGGTCTTGGAAAGGGCCTTGATCACCTTCTTTTCGCCGCGCTCGATCTTGCGGGCGATGCTGATCTCCTCGTTGCGCGACAGGAGGTTGACGCTGCCCATTTCGCGCAGGTACTGGCGCACCGGGTCGCCGACGATCTCGGCCCGCTCCCCCGCCGGCTTGGCCGTCTTCTTGGCCGGGGCCTTGGCGGGCTTGATGTCGTTCTCCTTCAGGAAGTGCTTGATGTACTTCTGGTTCTTGCGCACCGCCTCTTCGCCGCCGAAGATGTAGCTGATGGCGGAGGTCTCGATGATCCCCAGCCCCTTCTTGACCCGTTTCAGGACGGCCTTCAGCTCCTTCTGGAAAATGTTCAGGAAGCGGTTGTACTCGCCCAGCTTTTCCTGGCTCAGCAGCGACCGCTTTTTCATGATGCCGATGTTCAGCGAGGCGAGGTGGGCGAGAATCTCCTTCTTGCGGCTGAGCAAGTTGTTGTCGCTGAGGAAATTCATGAAATCCTCGTGGCTGATCTTGGCGTCGTCGCCGCGGGCGCGCGCTGCCAGTTCCTTGAGCATGACCGATGAGACGGCTCCCTTAACCACCTTTTCCGCCGCCAGGATCGGCTTCTGTTTCAACCCGCTGGGCGCTTTGGGGGGCGCTGGTCTCTTCGCTCGGGCCGTGGGTTTCGCAAGCGGCTGGACCTTGGGCCGGGCCAGAGGGAGCTTTCGGGCCTTCGTTGCCGGCCGGGGCGCCGGCTTGGCTTTCTTGTGCTTGAGCGGCGCCGGCCTGAAGGCAGGCTTCGCCGAAGACTTGGTGGCGGGCCTGGCCTTGCGGGCGGCCTTGCCGGGGGCCGGCGGCGGCAGTTTTTTCTTTGCGGTTGCGGCCGGCTTTGCCGCCGACTTTTTTTTATGAATCTCTTTGGCCATGTTCCTCCCGGGAACGTCCACTCCTGCTCTTGATCCAGGCGTCTTTCTGCTTCATGAGCAGTTTCACTTTTTCTGGGTTCTTTTCCCTCTCGGCGGCGGCGATCTCCTGGTTCAGCAGCTTGGCCCGGTTCTGGACCAGCTTTCTCTGGAAATTGCTGATGCCGGCGATGATGTCCTTCTCGATCTCGGCCCGCTCCTTGCTGGCCAGGGTCTTCTTGGCGAAGATGTCGTTGAGCCGTGCCTTTTCGGCCGCGTTCAGCTTCTGGCCGATCTCGGCGAAGCGGAACTCGCCGTGGAGGCCATGGCAGGCGAACAGCTGGCGGAGGATGTTGCGCCCGGCCAGCGCGGCCAGCAGTTCGTCGCTGAAGAACTCGCGGATCTCGGGCACCACCTCGGGAACGCGCAGTACCGCCTCGATGATCTTTTCCTCCATCAGGCTGATCTCCAGCGGCGCAACGGCTCCCGCAGCGGGCGGGGCGGCCGGGAGCGCCGGCTGGAGCAGCTCGGCGCGCACCTTGAAGAAGGAGGCCGCGCGCTGCACGTACTCCTCGCGGACGATGGGATCGCCGATGCGGCCGACGGCGGCCATGGCCATCTCCACTCCCCGGCGCTTGCCGTCGGGATCGGAGAGATCGAACTCGCGCGCGGCCTTGTTCAGGAGGAAATTGAACCCGTCCTCGGTGCGGCGCAGGGCCTCGCGCAGGGCGTCCGCCCCTTGGGAGCGGATGAACTCGTCGGGGTCCTTGGCCCCCTGGATGACGACGATGCGCGGATTGACGTTCTGCTCGAACATCTTCTCGATATTGCGGATGGTGGCCGCTTCGCCGGCGGCGTCGCGGTCGTAGAACAGGTGGACCTGGCCGCAGAACCTCTTGAGCAAGTGGATCTGCTTCTCGGTCAGGGCGGTGCCCAGTGAAGCCGCGGCGTGGCGGAAGCCGGCCTGGTAGAGGCTGATCATGTCCAGGTAGCCTTCGACGAGCAGCCCCGCCTTCTCCTCTTTCATATGGTTCTTGCTCAGGTGAAAGCCGAACAGGTGGCTGCCCTTCTTGTAAACCGGCGAATCGGGTGAATTCAGATACTTTGCGGCATCGTCGACCACGGTGCGGCCGCCAAAGGCGAGAATGGCGCCGGTCTCGGAGAAGATCGGGAACATGATGCGGCCGCGGAAGCGGTCGTAGGTTCTTCCTTTCTCGTTCCTGACCAACAGGCCCAGCTCCAGTGCCTTGTCCACCGGCGCCTTTTTCTGGCGCAAGCGACCGGCCAGACCTTCCCAACCAATGGGTGCAAAACCCAGCGAAAAGCGCTCGATGGTCTCTGGCTGGATGCCGCGCTGCTTCAGATAATCCAACGCCGCCCGGCCTTCGCTCCCGGAATACAGGCTCTCCTTGAAAAACTCAAGGGCGATCTCGTTCAGCTGCAGGTATTCGTCCTTCTTGACCGGGCTGAAGCGGCTCTTTTCCAGCGGGATGTTGAATTTCTCAGCCAGGAAATGCATGGCTTCCACGAAGGTGATATTCTCCATCTCCTGGACCATATCGAAGATATCTCCGAAACGGCTGCAGCCAAAGCAGTTGAATGTGTTCCGGTCAGGAAAAACGACAAAAGATGGAGTTTTTTCGCTGTGGAAGGGGCACAGCGCTTTGAAGTTCTTGCCTGCCGGTTTCAGGCTCACATAAAGCGAAGCAACATCGACGATAGAGATATGCTCTTTTATTTGATCTTTTGAATCCATTAAAAAATCAGTATTAAATACTATTTTGCGCTACTTTTCACGTTCTGTCAACAAAAACACCGACAATTAGAAAGAAATCAGCAGGGAAATGCCGGCTTGCAGGCCTCCAAGGTCAAGCAATTCCTCGGGATTCAGCGGATTCTCGGTCGGGAAGAGGATCCGGGTGAATCGCGCCCCCAGATCGATGTATAGATGGCGGCTCACCTTGAATTCGAATCCGGCTTCCAGGGCGGCATCGCCGCCGCTGTCCTTGTTGATGCCGCCGATATCCGCGGCATCCTCCTCGTAGCTCAGGAAGGTATAGCCGACTCCGACATACGGAATAAAAAAGCCCTGGCCGACATCGAAGCGCAGGAAGGCGCTGGCCGGAGTCAGCGTCAGGGTCGTCTTGTCTTCGCTGAAAGACGTCCTGCCGATGCTTTTGTATTGGGCCAGTGAAAGCCATAGATAGAATCCCTTCCAGATGCGCAGTCCCAGGCGTCCGCCGAAGAGCACGTCGCCCTCGCCGTAAATTTCCTTGAACAAGGCGTCGGTCGGCCGGAAGAAGCCGCCATAGGGGCCGAGCTTGATAAACGGGTATTTGCTGCGCGCTGGGGCTGGGATAGGGGCGGCCGGGAGGGAGACCGCGGTCGGCGCCACCGGTGGTGCTTTTTCGCCGCTCTCGCCGGGCAGGTCCTTTGGTGTTTCGGCCGGGGAAGGCTTCACGCCGGTCTCGCGGGGCGGATCCTGGGGAGTTTCGGCCCGCTGCGGTGGCTGGCTGGCGTTCAGGGGCGTCTCCTGGGTGCGGGGGAAGACCTTCACTTCCAGGGTGACCGGCAACAGGCCATCGGCGCCGCCCTTGTCGAAGACCTTGACCAGGTACGTGCCGGCGACGGCATAGGCGTAGGCCAGGGTCGCTTCCCCGCCCAGGGAGGCCCTGCCGCCGGTGATCAGCACCGTGCCGTCGCCCATGTCCCATTTCAGCAGGTTGGGCGCGCCGAAGCCCCTGGCGGTGAAGAGCAGCTGCCGGCCGGGGACCGGGTCGGAGGGAGCAAACGACACGCTGCGGGTCTGAACGGTGTCCTGGGCCTTGGCCAATGCCGTGCTCTCCACATCGCGGCGCAGGACATACCAAGGCTGAACGGTGTTTTCCACACCCAATGGTGCCACGCGGAAAAATTCGCCGCTCGTTGCCAGTACGTTCAGGATGGTGCCGTAGCCGATCTCCTTGACAGCCGCGGCGGCAGGATCGGGCCGATGGCGCACCACGGCGAAGCGCACGGCCACGCGGACAAATTCAGGATCCTGGCCAACCGGTCTGGAGTCGAGTTGCATGGCCAGCGCTGCCGAAAACAAAACAAAAACCGCGACCGCAAATTGGACCCTGTGGGAATTCATGAGCCATGATCCTACCATGGGCGTGGAGAAAAGTAAAGGTTGAAAAAGCCCGGGCGATTTGCTATGTTCAAGCCATGGAAAAAGCTCTGGCGCTGATCTTCTCCTTTGTCGTCTTCGTCATCGGGCTGGCCTTCCTGATCACCGGCCGCGTCGCCGTCGGCCTGCTGCTGTTTGCGGTCGCGCTGTTGCTGGCTTTCCTGGCCTTCCGCCGCCAGGAGCGGGTGGTGGTCGAGCAGAAGATCGAGATCGGCGGCGACATCCGTTCCCAGTTGCTCCAGTGCCGGAACTGCGGCGCCGAGCTGAAGCGGGACGCCATGGAAGTAAAGCTGGGCGCGGTCTTCATTTCCTGCCCCTATTGCCGCAGTTCGTACCAGCTCGAAGAGGAGCCGAAATGGTGAAGCGTAAGCTGCTGTTGCCGGCCCTGCTGGCCTTGGCCCTCTGCCTGCCGGCAGCGGCGGCCGATTACCGCTTCCAGGTCAATGACCTGAGCGCCGAGCTCACTGTCCGCGCCGACGGCCAGGTCGAACTCCGCTATGCCATCACCTTCACCCCGCAGCCGGGCAGCCACCCGGTGGACATCGTCGACATCGGCATGCCCAACGAGAACTACGACCTGGGCGCGGCCCGGGCCGCCATCGCCGGGCTGCCGCTGAATGACATCCGCCACTCCGAATACGTCAAGCCCGGGGTCGAGGTCCATCTCGGTTCCAACGCCATCCCGCCCGGCAGGAGCGGCACCCTGGAATTCTCGATCCTGCTCGCGCAAATGGTATACCCCGACAGCGAGAGCGCCGAATCCGCCTCCCTGCAGTTCAAGACCACCTGGTTCGACGGAAAGTACGTGGCGGGCAACGCCGAGCGCATCGAGGTGCAATTCAACCTGCCGCCCGGCAGCAAACCCGAGTCGGTGAAGTACCACGGCTTCGGCAACAGTGAAATCAAGCCGAGCGAGATGCGCTTCGCGGGCGACCACGTGGTTTACCGCTGGCTGTGGCTCGACCAACCGGCCACAGTCCCCTATGCCGCCGGCGCCTCCTTCCCCAGGAACCTGGTCGCCAGGGTCTACTCCCCTCCCAGGCGATCCATTCTCAAATCCATCCTGTCGGTGATCTTCGCCCTGGTCGCCTTTGTCTTCTCGCTGTCGCCGATTTGGATCATCGTCTTGATCGTCGTCTTCGCCGTGCGCAGCAGCCGCCGGCGGCAGCAGCAGTACCTGCCCCCGCGCGTCGGCATCGAGAGCGGCGGCATCAAGCGCGGCCTGTCCCCGGCGGAGGCGGCCCTGCTGCAGGTGCTCCCCCTGGCCAAGGTTCTGCTCCTGGTCATTTTCGGCCTCCTGAAAAAGGGAAAGCTGGAGATCCGGGAAATCGCCGCCGGGGACTTCCGCTACCATGTGCGGGCGCAGGATGGGCTCGAGCTGCAGGAGTACGAAACCGCATTCCTGGCTGCCATCGACAAGGACAACCGCCTGGAAAAAACCCTGCTGCGCGCGATGTTCACGGGCATGATCGCCGCCCTGGAGAAGAAAATGGCCGGTTTTTCCCGGCGCGAGAGCAACGCCTACTATCAGGCGATCATGAACAAGGCCTGGAGCCAGGTCAGGGAATGCCCGCGCGAGAAGCTGCCCGCTGAGCTGGCAGAGTCGCTCGAATGGCTGGTCCTGGACCCCGAATACGAGAACAAGCTGGCTCCGTACACGCAAGACGCCGTGTTCCTGCCGGGAGTCCGCGGCCCGTGGTACACGCAGTTCCCGCGCAGCGGCGGCAGCGGCGGCGCTTCTGTCCCGGGCAAGGGTTTTGGCCAGAGCGCCGGCGGCGCGGCCCCGTCGCAGCGGGGCGGTGCGGCCGCCAACCTGGTCGCCAGCCTGCAGTCATTCTCCAGCGCCTTGCTCGGCGACAGCGCCGCATTCACCTCGGCCATCACCCGGGTGACCAACCCCCCGCCGGCTCCTTCCTACCGCAGTTCCGGCAGCCACAGCAGCGGCGGTGGCTGTGCCTGCGCTTGCGCCTGCGCCTGCGCCGGCTGTGCCTGCGCCTGCGCCGGGGGGGGACGATGAGGACCTTCGCGTGGAAGAAGGGGATCGCGGCCACGCTGGTCGCCCTGGCCGCGGCCGCATTCGCCGCCGCGTTCTTCGCCAGGATCTTCAGCCACGGCCGTTTCCTGGCCCTTGACCTGGGGCTGCCGCGCTATGGACGAAGCGAAGGCTTGTTGCCGGCGCTCATCGTGTTCCTGGCGGCCATGCTGCTGCTGGTGCCGCTGCTGTGGCGCGCCTACGCCCGCAAGGACCGCGCCGAGGCGCTGGCCCCCGGGCTGTACCATTATTACAACAGCAGGAAATTCGGCGCCCGCCGCCTCCACCTGCGGCTGGAGAAGGATACCAGCGCCATCCTGATGATCGACGCCTACCGCGTGCTGCACCTCAATCCCACCGCTGCGGCCATGGCCAAGTATTTCCTCGACGATTATCCGGAAAAGGAGAGCCGCCGGCAGCTGGCCGCCGCCTTCCGCGTCAAGCGGGCCCAGGTGCGCCGCGACTACCGGGAGACGCTGGAGAAGATCGACCTGCTGGTCAACCGCGGCGACATCTGCCCGGTGAGCTACTTCGGCGTCGACAAGATCGAGGCGTTCCAGACCCCGGTCTCCGCCCCCTACCGCATGGACCTGGCCCTGACCTACCGCTGCAACATCGGCTGCTCCCATTGCTACAACCAGCGCCGCGAGTCGGCCGAGCTGACGACGGCGGAATGGAAACGGGCCATGCGCACGCTCTGGGAGCACGGCATCCCGCACTTCGACTTCACCGGCGGCGAGCCGACCCTGCGCGACGACCTGCCCGAGCTCATCGCCTATGCCGAGGATTTGGGGGCCATCACCGGGCTGCTCAGCAACGGCGCGCGCCTGGCCGACGAAGCCTATGTGCGCCTGCTGAAGGATGCCGGTCTCGACTACGTGCAGATCACCCTGGAATCACCTTTACCCGAGATCCACAACCGCATGGTCGAGAGCGACAGCTTCGCGCTGACCGTGCGCGGGATCCGCAACGTCGTCGCGGCCGGCATCCACGTGCTGGTCAACACGACGATCACCCGCGCCAACCGCGACACCATGGCCCAACTGCCGCCCTTCCTCAAGAAACTGGGCGTGGGCTCGTTCGCGGTCAACTCCATCATCAAGGCGGGCAAGTCGCGCCATGTGGACCGCGGCCTGAGCGAGGAGGAGCTGCGGCCCATCCTGGCCGACCTGCGGCAGCAGGCGGAGCAGGAAGGCATGAGCTTCACCTGGTACACGCCGACCCAGTACTGCCGGCTGAACCCGCTGGAAATGGATCTGGGGGTCAAGCAGTGCACGGCCGGCAAGTACAACCTGGCCGTCGAGCCCGACGGCACGGTCATCCCCTGCCAGAGCTTCTTCCGCCCGTTGGGCAACATCCTCCACGACCCCTTCGCGACGATTTACAAACACGAATTCCTCGAAGCGCTGCGCCGGCGCGACTGGGCCATGGACCGCTGCCGCGAGTGCGAATGGCTGCCGCTGTGCGGCTGCGGCTGCCCGCTGCAGAGCACCGATGACTCGTTTTGCTGCCCCGACCGGCTGAGCACGCCATGAACGCCATCCGCCTGGAATTGGAGGCCCGCGAGGACGCCGGGCTGCACCCCCGGGCCGCGCGCAGCGCCGCCAGCCGCCGCGAGCGCACCGAGAAGCCCTCGCCGGTGCGCACCGAGTTCCAGCGCGACCGCGACCGCATCCTGCACTCCAAGGCCTTCCGCCGCCTGAAGCACAAGACCCAGGTGTTCATCTCTCCCGAGGGCGACCATTACCGCACGCGGCTGACCCACACCCTGGAGTTGAGCCAGATCGCGCGCACCATCGCCCGCGCCCTGAACCTGAACGAGGACCTGACCGAGGCCATCGCCCTGGGCCACGACCTCGGCCACACTCCCTTCGGCCACATCGGCGAGGCGGTGCTCGACGGGCTTTGTCCCGGCGGCTTCCGCCATTACGAGCAGAGCCTGCGCGTGGTCGAAAAGCTGGAGAACGCCGGCCAGGGGCTGAACCTGACCCGCGAGGTGCGCGACGGCATCCTCAAGCACTCCAAGGGTCAGGGCGAGGTCATTCCCAGGGACCGCGCCATGCTGCCGCTCACCCTCGAGGGGCAGATCGTGCGCCTGGCCGACATGATCACCTACGTCAACCACGACATCGACGACGCCAAGCGCGCCGGCATCATCGCCGACAGCGACATTCCCGAGTCCAGCCGCAGGCTCCTGGGCACGAAGTATGCCAAGCGCATCGACACCATCGTCATCGACGTCATCGACGCCACCCTGAAGAACGGGCTGGAGGCCATCGCCACGTCGCCGCCGGTCTTTGCCGAGCTGCTCAAGCTGCGCGCCTTCCTCTTCCGGAACGTCTACTCGCGCGAGGAGCGCCTGGTCGAAAAGGACAAGATCCGCGAAATCCTCCTGGCCATCCACGCCCATGTCGGCCGCGACCCCGGTTCCTTCATCAGCCCCTTCCCCGAAAACGACACCGTGGCGACGCGCACCATCGACTTCATCGCCGGCATGACCGACAATTTCGCGCTGAACCTTTTTCAGAAGATCAGCCTCCCCGAGTATCCCCGCTGAAGCGGCCGCGCTACCGGCGGGGTTGACATGAACCGGCATTTTCGTCAGAATCAATCGGGCACGACATAAACCCTGGGGTTTTCCCAGCATCAACAAGGAGAATGCAATGAAATCAACGCGTCTTTGGCCGGCACTGCTGCTCACGATCTCGCTCCTGGGAGCCGTTTCCTGCGTCTCGGGAGGCGATGACGGCAACGGGGATGACGATGCCGTCGTCCCGAATTTCGTCCAGGAAACCTGCTCGGGATGCACAAGGGACGAGGCGATCACCAGCAGCGGAACGATCAGCGGTTACCGCTTTTACAGCTACGTGAAGAACAGCGGCGGCTCCGGAAAGATCAACATGACGATCGGCGCCGGCAGCAGCACGGCCAGCAAGGAATTCACCGTAACGGCCGGCACAAGCTACGTTTTCCATTGCTGGGTCAGCGTCGAGGCGAATGCCGCGGCTTCTTTCACCTACCAGGCGAGATTCCCCGGGACCGCCGGCTACACCGATTCCCACACCATCAACGGCTACACCTGCAGCGGCGGCCCCTTTGACATGCAGCTGAACCCCAGGTAAGCGCCGCCAGCGATTGAATAAGTGAAACGTTAAAAGTGAAAGGTGAAAAGAGCAAGAATCTAGACGAACACTAGAGACATAAAAAATCGCTTTTCACTGATCCCATTTCACTTTTTCCAAATTATTTCTTCTCCAGCCAGGGACGGAATTCCGCCGCCAGCTCCGCTTCGCCGCGCGCGCCGCTGACCCGGTGCACCTCCCGCCCCTTGACGAACAAGACCAGGGTGGGCACGCCGAAGATCTGGTGCTGGGATGCCAGGCCGGGCTCGGCGTCGATGTCGACCTTGGCCAGGGTGACCCCGGGGCGGGTTTGCGCGAACTTCTCCAGGACCTCGGCCATCAGGCGGCAGGGCTGGCACCAGGCGGCCCAGAAGTCGACGAGCACCGGATCGGGGCTCAGGCGGATCGCCGATTCGAAATTCTCCGTGGTCAACTGACGGACAACGTCCGCGGGCCCGGCTGCCGGTCCCGCCGCAGGCAGGGGCTGGCGGCACTTGCCGCAGAGGGGAACGCCGCGCATCCCTCCACGAACGCGGTTCTTGACTCCGCAGGCCGGGCAGACGACGATCTCAGCCATGGGTTTCTCCTTCTCCAGCCTCGTCGGCGATCAGTTCCAGGAGGCGCGGGATGGCCTCATCGGCACGGATCCGGCCCACGATCTTGCCCTTTTTGAAAAGGTATCCGTGCTGGCGCGAAAAAGCCAGGCCGATATCGGCGTCCCTGGCTTCGCCGGGACCGTTGACCTCGCAGCCCATGAGGGCGACGCGCAGGCGGCCGCGGAGGCGCAGGTGGGCGGTCTTCCTTTCAAACTCGGCGACCAGGGGTATCAGGTCGACCGAGGTGCGGGCACAGGTCGGGCAGGAGACGAGATCGATGCCGCGGCGAGCCAGCCCGGCGGCAGCCAGGATCTGCTGCGCCACGCCGACCTCGCGCAGGGGATCGGCGGTGAGCGAGACGCGGATGGTGCTGCCGATGCCGTCCAGCAGCAGGGAGCCGATGCCGATGGCCGAGCGGATGCTGCCGGCGAAGTAGGTGCCGGCCTCGGTCACGCCCAGGTGCAGGGGGTACGGGAAGCGGCGGTCGGCCAGGCGGTTGGCCTTCACCGTCTCGCGGACGTCGTGCGACTTGAGTGACAGCTTCAGGTCCAGGAAGCCCTGGTCCTCGAAGTACTTCACCTTGTCCAGGAGCGAGGCGATCATGGCCTCGGCCGTGGACAGATCCGCGCCGCGGTACTTTTTTTCCAGCGAGCCGGCGTTGACGCCGATGCGGATGGGGACCTTTCTTTCGCTGGCCAGCTTGATGATGGCCTTCAATTTCCCCTTGCCGCCGATGTTCCCGGGATTGATGCGCACCGCATGGGCCCCCTGTTCCAGCGCCCCCAGCGCCAGGGCGGCGTCGAAGTGGATGTCGGCGATCACCGGCAGCAGCGAGCGGGCGACGATCCGGCCGAAGGCGGCCAGGGTGTCCTTGGCGGGGACGGCGACGCGGACGATGTCGCAGCCGGCCGCTTGCAGGCGGCGGATCTGCTTCAGGGTCGCCTCGACGTCGTTGGCCGGCGTGTTGGTCATCGACTGGATCGAGACGGGATGAATCCCGCCGATGCCGACCTTGCCCACGAAGATCTCGCGCTTCATGAAGGAATTATACCGA
>JALOLC010000156.1 GCA_025456175.1 Acidobacteriota bacterium
CTTCGCCGTGGCCTTCCGCAAAAGCTTCATGGTCTTTCCCTTCCTCTTCGTTCCCCGCCTGGGCGTCATCGAAGCCGTCATGTATCTGCCCATGGCCTTCCTGGCCGACTTCGGCGCCGTGGCCCTGGTCCTCTACTTCATCACCCGCAGCGGCAAGGAAGTGAAGCTGCCCTGGCCCAAGTTCGCCCTGGACCTCGACGCGGTAAAGCCGACCGACGCCAAGACAGCGGCCGCGAAAATCGCCGCCATGATCGGCGCCGGCATCATGCTGGCCCTGACCGGCCTGGCGGTCCATCTCTACACGAAATTCAACACCATCTTCTTCGTCAGCTTCAACTTCGAAAAATTCCGGCCCCTGTTCATGCCGGGATCAGGCCGACTCATCTCCCTGGCCGTCCTGGCCATGATGGCGGCCGCGACGATCGGACTGTTCATCAAGGCGTTCAGCGCCTCGCGCCGCCTGGCCTGCTGGGTCGATGTCGTCAGCGACGGCTTCGCCCTGATCATGATCGCCATCGTGCTGAGCCAGCAGTACTCCGACCTGTTCGCCATCCGCATCCCTTCGAAGATCCTCACTTGGAGCCAGCTCACGCTGACCATCACTCTGTTCATCCTCGCCCTGGTGATCGCCGTCGACCTGGTGGTCAACCTGGTGCGCCTGGGGCGCAAGCGCCTGGCAAAATAGGCGCATGGGCAACCCGCAGGAAGATTGCCGATGAAAAACATGAAAAAACTCCTGTTCCTGGCGCTGCTGCTGTGTTGGCTGCTGGCCGCCTGACCGCCGCAGGGGGATCAGCGTGCCGTGAGACCGCGACCTCCTTGGTGGGTCAGCGAGCCTGCAATTCCTCGATCCTCTTGCGGGCACGCTCGTTTTGGGGATTGAGCTGCAGGGACTTCCTGTAGCTGTCGATGGCCTGGCCTTTCTGGCCGTTTTTCACATAGGCCTCGGCCAGGCAACCCCAGGCATTTGACGACAGGGGGTACTCCCGGACAATGAGCCTGAAGACAGCCATGGCCTCTGCCATCTTGCCGGCATTCAGCAGCCGGTAGGCCAGCAGGTTGAACGAATCCTCGCTGAACAGGACCTCCTCGTTGCGGGCGGCCTTCAGGTCCTGGAATTTCTTCAGCCCGGCCTCCAGCCCTTGGGCGGCGATTTCCTTCTCGATGATGTTCGAGGCGAGCTCGCCGCGCACGAACGTGTCGGCCGTGTCGATCTTCAGAACCGCGGCCTGCCCCTGGGCGTCCTTATCAAAGGAGATCGTGACGAACCCGAGGTCGTCGATCCATTCACCGTCATTTTCTGTCGGACGGAAACGGGCCGTGGTCTTGTCGGTGGGATCATAGACGGCGAGCCGGCCGTCCTGCACCAGCACCGTCATTTCGGCATTCACGGCCGCAAAAAAGTATGTGCCGGTATTGGGGGCCAGTTCGGCGGGAACGCCCGGGCCAGCCGCATCCGCCGGCCCCCTGCGGGGCAATGCAGCGACCTCATGCAGGACCATCTCCCGCGCCCGGCCCTGCTCGTCCTTCCTGAACACCAGGTACAGGTGGGGAGCCAGCTTGCAGCGCCAACGCCCGCGCTCATCGGCAGGGTTGAATGGCAGCACCATTCTGCCCGGAACATCGAGGGCCAGGTTGCCTTCTTTTTCCACCACGGTGAACGCGCGCCCCCGTTGCCGGTGGGCGAACTTTCCCAGGTAGGCGGCGAAATCCGCGCTGCCGGCACTGCGGCCAGCGAGGCGGTGCTCCAGCACCCGGATCTCCCTGCCGTTGAACTTGTTGCTCGCCACCGACCGCACCTCCATGATGCGGATATGCCCCGAGTCGACGAAGTCGGTCTCGAAGGCAGTGCTGTCGACCGGGATCCAGCCCGCCTGGCCCATGTAGATCTCATTCCAGGCGTGCTGGCCGAAGCCGCCGCCGAAATTCGGGACATGCATGGCGCCGAAGACGACCCGGGCCGGGATGCCCACGGCGCGGCAGAAGGCGGCCAGCAGCATGGAGTGGGAGCCACACTCTCCGGCGCGGATGTCGTAGGTCTTGCGGGCGGTGCCGCCGCCGGGGATGGCGTAGCCGATGTTCTCAGCCACCCATGTGCTGAGGCGGACGGCGGCCTGCCAGCTGTCCCTGGCACCGGCGGTGATCTCGCGCGCCCTGGCCGCGAGGACCGGGTCATTGGACTCGATGAAGCGGTCGGGTTCCAGGTATTCCTTCAGGCCGGGTTCATGACGAAAGGACGGCGGAAAGGGCGGGGCGTTCTTCCCTTCGTAGCGGGGATGCTCGATCTCCATGACCCCCTCGATGAGATTGTCCTTGACCGTGCCCGTGAACTTCTGCCCCGGCACGTTCAGGTCGGCGGCCGACAGGACGGCTCCGGTGGGCTCGATCCGCACCTGCAGCTTCATGGAGGTGATCGCCGCCACGTCTGAGATGGCGACGCTGGTCTTGGTGAAGAAGGAGGCGTCCATGTTGGCCACCTTGATGCGGTCGACGACCCGGCGGTCGGACAGGTAGACCTTGCGGTTGCTGATCTCGAACTTGACGAAAAAGTCGTTTTCTGGGTCGAGCCAATACCTGGTCTTCACTCCGGTTTTCATATTCGTCTGCTCGATGACCAGGCAGGGATAAGTTTTGCCGGCCAGCTCGAGGCTCTCCTCGCCGACCTTCCTGAAGGTGGACGGATGCACTTCCTCTTCCATCATCTCGAGAATCTCGCAGCGGATCTCGCTGGCATGGCGGACGAGGAACTCCTCCCTGACCTTGCGGAACACCTCGTCGCTGCCGATCAGCAGGCCGGGAGTCATGGCAACGCGCTTGCTTTCACCGCGCAGGGACGAATGCAGGACGGCCTCCGTTGCCGTCGTCTTGAGCGAGAAATCGTACTGGGAGCCGCCCTGGTCGATGCGGATGTCGGCCTGGAGACTCCTGCGGGTCGCCGCGTCCAGCAGGGCCTTGACCTTGGTCCGGCTGTTGAACTGGCTCCCCAGGGCGGACAGCATGAGGAAAATCTCCGTTTCATGCTCGATAAGGTCCTTCCCCTCTCGGCGCAGGGCCGCCTCGCTGACCTCGAGATAACCGCAGACCACGCCGCCGACCTCGATGGCGAAATAAATTTTATCCCCAACGCCGGGCGCAGTGTCCGCCGCGGAAGGGGTGGCCGCCAGGAAGACCGCGAGCCAAAGGGCCGTCCCCAGGAAAAGTCTTTTTGCCTTGCGTTTCATTTCATACCTCCCTAATTCTCTATCCCAAAAAGCCCGATCATAACCCTGACCATTGCTTACGGCAGTTGCAGATGCTCTTCGTTCTTCCATTTGATCCGCGGCGCCACCCGGGCCAGAAGCAGGAAAAGGGCCAGCCCTGCCGCCGGCAGCAGCAGCAGAAGGGGCCAGGGCAGCGAG
>JALOLC010000003.1 GCA_025456175.1 Acidobacteriota bacterium
GTCGGTGTGGTGCATCGGCGGCGACGGCTGGGCCTACGACATCGGCTACGGCGGCCTCGACCACGTGCTGGCCACCGGCAGGAACGTCAACGTGCTGGTCCTGGATACCGAGGTCTACTCCAACACCGGCGGCCAGGCCTCCAAGTCGACCATGCTGTCGGCGGTGGCGCAGTTCGCCTCCTCCGGCAAGCGCACCGGCAAGAAGGACCTGGGACTGATGTTCATGAGCTACGGCTACGTCTACGTGGCCTCGGTGGCCATGGGCGCCAACATGAACCAGGTGGTCAAGGCGCTGCTCGAGGCCGAGGCCTACCCCGGGCCCTCGATCGTCATCGCCTACTCGCCGTGCATCATGCACGGCATCGACATGGGCTTCTCCAGCGAGGAGGCCAAAAAGGCCGTGCAGGCGGGCTACTGGCCGCTCTACCGCTACAACCCGGCGCTGGCCGCCGCGGGCAAGAACCCCTTCGTCTACGAGAGCAAGGACCCGACGCTGGGCATGCAGGATTTCCTGGCCAAGGAGATCCGCTTCGCCACCCTCAAGCTGCAGTTCCCGCAGGTGGCCGAGCGGCTGTACCAGCAGGCCGAAGCCTTCAAGAAAGGCAAGCACGACTACTACAAGAAGCTGAGCGAATTGAAATAGGACCGCTGGCCCATCCGGGGCGGAGCAGGGGGAGCCATGGCCGTCGAGATTCAGAAGATCGACCTGGAGCACCCTCATCGGCGCCTGCTGCAGCACGCCGCGCGCATACTGGAGAACGGCGGCCTGATCGTCTACCCCACCGACACCATTTACGGGCTGGGCGCCGACCTGTTCAACAAGGGGGCGATGGAGCGCATCTTCAAGCTGAAGAAGACCTCGCGCCAGAAGCTGCTCAGCTTCATCTGCCCCGACCTGGCCGCCGTGGCCAGCTGGGCCTATGTGCCGACCAGCGCCTACCGCATCCTGCGCCGGGTCACGCCGGGGAAGTACACCTTCGTGCTGCGGGCCAGCAAGGAAGTGCCCAAGATCCTGCTGCAGAAGCGGCCGACGGTCGGGGTGCGCATTCCCGACTCGGCCGTGGCCCTGGGCCTGGTCCGCGAGCTCGGCCGGCCGCTGCTCTCCACCTCGGTGCCGCAGGGGGCGGACGACTTTTATGCCGACCCCCAGGAGATCGCCGCCACCTTCCGCCACGAGATCGAGCTGGTGCTTGACGCCGGCGTGCTGGCCAACCAGCCCTCGACGATCATCGACCTGAGCGGGCCCGCGCCGGCCCTGCTGCGCGCCGGCGCCGGCGCCAGCGAACCGTTCGGACTGTGAGCGCCCGACCGCCGCGGATTGCTTTTTGCCCGTTCCCGGGATACAATACGGCGGGGTGCACATGACCAAGGCCAACATGATCACCATCGTCCGCATCATCATGGTCCCGTTCTTCCTGGTCATCCTGCTGACCGAGATGCAGAACAAGGAGTTCTTCGCCTTCGCCATCTTCGTCATCGCCGCGGTGACCGATTCGATCGACGGCTATGTCGCCCGCAAGTACAACCAGGTCAGCGACCTGGGCAAGTTCCTCGACCCCATGGCCGACAAGCTGCTGGTGGCGGCGGCGCTGATCGCCCTGGTCTACCTGCAGGAAGTGGAGACCTGGGTGGCGGCGATCATCATCCTGCGCGAGATCTTCATCTCCGCGTTCCGCTTCTATTTTCTGGTGAACAGCGCCTCCTTCTCGGCTTCCATCCTGGCCAAGATGAAAACCACCGTCCAGATCGTCGCCCTGGCCCTCCTGATCATCTATCGCAAGCTGCCCTTCGCCGAGCAGCTGGGGCAGCTGGCCACCGTGATCCTCTACGTCGCCGTGTTCCTGACCGTCTACAGCGGCGCCGCCTATGTCATCCACTTCAGCCGCCAGCCCAAGAAATAGCATGCCCTACCCGAAATACCGGCTGCTGGACAAGAAAAAGCTGAAGACGCAATCGATCAAGGAGCGGCGCTCGCTGGTGCACCTGGAGGACTTTCCCAAGCCCTGCCCCCCCGGCGCCGGCTTCCGCGCCTTCATCGACTCCATGCCGCCCTACCTCGCCGCCAAGGAATTGCGCGAGCTCACCGCCCTGCTGGGGGAGGCGCGCCAGAAGGGCAAGCCCATCATCTGGGGCATGGGCGCCCATGCCATCAAGCTGGGGCTGGGGCCGCTGCTCATCGACCTGATGCAGCGCGGCTGGATCTCGGCCATCGCCACCAACGGCGCCATGATGATCCATGACTTCGAGCTCGCGCTGGCCGGGCATACGTCCGAGGACGTGGCGGAGAATCTGCTGGGCGGAACCTACGGCAACACCGAGGAGACGGGGCTGTTCCTCAACCTGGCCCTCAAGGACGGGCTGGCGCAGGGCATGGGGGCGGGAGAGGCCGTCGGCCACTACCTGATCCAGGCCAGGCTGCCCCACCTGGACGGAAGCGTCCTCTACAATGCCTACAGGCTGAACATCCCGGTCACCATCCACCCGGCCATCGGCACCGACTTCATCCACTACCACCCGATGTTCAGCGGCGAAGTCACCGGCGCCCTGGCCGAACGCGACTTCCAGCTCCTGGCCGCCATCGTCTCCGAGCTGAGCGGCGGCGGCGTCTTCCTGAATATCGGCTCAACGGTCATCGTGCCCGAGGTGTTCCTCAAGGCCGTCGCCTACTGCGCCGCCCAGGGGGCCGTTCTGGAAAACTTCCACACCGCCGTCTTCGACTTCAACCGCCACTACCGTCCGCTGGAGAACGTCTGCCGGCGCCCGACCTCCCGCGGCGGCAGGGGCTTCTATTTCATCGGCCCCCACGAAGTCATGATCCCCCTGCTGGCGGCCATGATCCTCAACCGCCAGGCCTGAGCCGGGCCGCCAGGCATATGGACGTCGCGCCCGACCTCTTTCCCCTCGCCGACAAGCTGCGTCCCGCGAACCTCGCGGAGTTCATCGGCCAGGAGCACCTGACCGGAAAACAGAAGGTGATCCAGTCCCTGGTGCAGGGCCGCCACCTGGCCTCCATGATCTTCTGGGGACCGCCCGGCACGGGAAAGACCACGCTGGCCCGCATCCTGGTGCGCGAGGCCGATTATCCGGCGAGCGAGTTCTCGGCCACCGTGTCGGGCATCGCCGAGATCAAGAAGCTGATGGAGCGCTCCCAGGGGCTGCGCCAGGCGCGGCAGAAGCCGCTGGCGCTTTTCGTCGACGAGATCCATCACTTCAACCGCAGCGTGCAGGACGCCTTCCTGCCCTATGTCGAGCGCGGCGACGTGGTGCTGCTGGGAACCACCACCGAGAACCCGGCCTACAAGATCAACCGCGCCCTGCTGTCGCGGCTGAAGATCCTGGAGCTCTTCCCCCTCAAGGAGGAGGACCTGCGGCGCATCCTGGGCAAGGCGCTGGCGTTCGTCCGCGAGCGCGCCCACGCCGACCTGCGCTTCACCCCCGAGGCCGAAGCGGTCATCGTCGGCTACGGCGGCGGCGACGGCCGCCGCCTGCTCAACCTGGTGGAGATCGTCCTGCAGACGGCCGACCTGGGCGAGCCCGTCGACGCCGCTGCCGTCCTGGACATCATCCAGAACAAGGTCGTTGGCTACGACCGCACCGGGGACGACCGCTACCAGCTCATCTCGGCGCTGCACAAGAGCGTGCGCAACTCCGACGTCGACGCTTCCCTTTTCTGGCTGTACCGCATGCTGGCAGGGGGCGAGGACCCGCTGTACCTCCTGCGGCGCATGGTGCGCATGGCGGTGGAGGACATCGGCCTGGCCGATCCCGACGCCCTGCGCGTCTGCCTCAACGCCCGGCAGGCCTACGAGTTCCTGGGCTCTCCGGAAGGCGACCTGTTCCTCACCGAGGCGGCGGTCTACCTGGCGCTGGCGCCCAAGAGCAACGCCCTGTACGTCGCCGACGGCAGGATGAAGAAGATCGCCGAGAAATACAGGATGCTGCCCGTGCCCCTGACGATCGTCAACCCCGACAATTTCATCGCCGCCAACAAGGGGGCCGGCCGCGGCTACATCTACGCCCACGACCTGCCCGAGAAGACGTCGCTGCTCGAGACCATGCCCGACGGCGTCAAGGAAAAGGGATTCTTCGAGCCGGGCAGCATGGGCTTCGAGAAGCACATCCGCGAGCGCATGGCGTATTGGCGCAAGGTCAAGGACGGGCTGAAGAAAAAGGGATAGGCGCGAATCGGGCATTCATCCGGTGATCGATGGATCCTGACCTGATTGTTGTGTTGGGCGATGGTTCACGAACCGCCCTGCACATGGAAACGATTCAAAAGGGAGTTGCCAATTTGAAATTGGGTCCTAGGGCTCATGACACTGCCGCCCGGGTCCTTACAGCGGCAGCGCCGACAGGTCGTGGTAAGGCAGTACCTGGTAGTGGCTGCGCTTTTGAGCCTCCATTCCTCCATAGACCAGAAACCCCTTGGCGCGGGACGTTTCGTTCAAATTGTAGTAGTAATCGATCCCTTTGAAAAAGTCGCTCTGAACCGTCTGGCCGAGTTTGATCTCGACCGGCAGCTGGGTGTCGCCCTGATCGATCAGGACATCGACTTCGTTGCCGACATGATCCCTGAAAAAATACAGATTGCTGCTTTTCCCCTGGTTGGTCCGTCTTTTCAGCATTTCCGAGACGACGAAGGTTTCGAAAAGCGGTCCCTTGAGAGGGTGGCGGTCGAGCTGCCTCCGTTCCCCGATGGCGAGCAGGAAGGAGGCCAGCCCGACGTCGACAAAGTAGAGCTTGGCCGATTTGGTCAGCCGCTTTGAAAAATTACGAAAGTGCGGCGGCAGGAAGAAAAGAATGTGGCTGGCCTCGAGCACGGTCAGCCATTGGCGGGCGGTGTTATGGTTGATGCCGCACTCGTTGGCCAGGGCCGAGGCGTTGGTGAGCTGTCCGCTCCGGGCGGCGCAGAGGCGCAGAAAGACTTCGAATGCCCGCAGGTCGCGGACGTTGAGCAGGGTGCGCACGTCCCGTTCGATGTAGGTGCTGACATAGAAGGACAGGACCTCGCTGGGATCGAGCTTGCGGTCGAAAATGCGCGGGTAAAAACCGGCATGCAGGATCTCGCTCACCTCCACTCGCCGCCGCTTGTACAGCTCGGTGTACGACAGCGGCAGCAGGGTCAGCAGGGCGGTGCGCCCGGCCAGCGATTGGCTGACCTGGTTCATGAGCTGGAAATTCTGGCTGCCGGTCAGGATGAACCGCCCCGGCCGCCGGTCTCCGTCCACCAGCCCCTGGATGTAGGAAGGCAATTCCGGCGCTCGCTGGAATTCATCGATCACCGCCCCTTTTTCCAGGCAGCTTTCCAGAAAGGCCTTCGGGTCTTCGAGCGCGAAGCGGCGGGTGTTGGGGTCTTCCAGGGAATAGTATTTTTTCTCGGGGAAAACGGCCCGGCACAAGGTGGTCTTGCCCGATTGGCGGGGGCCGGTCATGGTGACGACCGGGTATTGGCCCGCCAAAGAAAGCAGCTTGGAGGTTATTTCGCGCTGGATCATGATTGAGTAATACCATTGAGATTACAAAATGTCAATAGAAACAGAAAATTGTAACAATCTGGCCGCCGCCAACAAGGGGGCCGGCCGCGGCTACATCTACGCCCACGACCTGCCCGAGAAGACGTCGCTGCTCACTACCATGCCCGAAGGCGTCAGGGAAAAGGGTTTCTATGAGCCGGACAGCATGGGCTTCGAGAAGCACATCCGCGAGCGCATGGAATACTGGCGTAAGGTCAAGGATGGGCTGGCCAGGAAGAAATAGGAATCAGGCGCTGGACGCTCGACGATGGCCAGAAGAAGAGAAGGCCATAACCGATACGGTTCGTGCTGACGGCTAGCGTCTGCTGTCCAATCCCTGAGACTCACGGCGGCGCAGCCGTTCGCGGACGATCATCAGGTATTTGTCGCGCAGGCGGGTCTGGATACTGGTCAGGGGGATCAGGCGACCACGGATGATCACGGCGCGGATCTTGGCGCTGAGCTGCAGCAGCGGTTTCGAGCAGACGACGACGTCGGCGGTCTTCCCCTTTTCCAGCGAACCCACCAGGTGATCGATCCCGAGGATCCTGGCCGGGTTTATCGTCAGCGCCCGCAGCGCCTCCTCCTCGGAGAGGCCGTAGGCGACCGATATGGCCGCCGGAACCGGCTGCCGGCGGACGCCGCGGCTCCCCTGACCGCGGCTCTCGTTGAAGCAGAACAGCACCCCCTTCTCGGCCAGGACGGCGGCCACATGGTAGTTCAGGTCGACCGCTTCCCAGCGCCTGGGGAGCGCCGTGGTCCCGCTCCAGATGACCGGGATCCCTTTTTGGGCGAGCGCCTCGGCGTATTTCAGCACATCGGCGGAGGCGCTAGCGATGATCCCCCTGAGGGAAAACTCGTTGATCAGGGTCAGGGCCAGGCGGATGCTGACCTCATCGCCGCACTGGAACAAGACCGGCATCTTGCGATTCAGCACCGGCTGCAGAGCCTCCATCTCCGCATCGCGTTCGCGGTTCTTCCCGCTTTCCCCTTTTGCTCCGTATTCCCTGGCCTTGGAGAGTTTCTCGCGCAGGAACTGCAGGACTCCCGGCAGAGTGCTGGGGTAGGAATTGGCCTGGCGGGCGGTGGTGTTGAACACCAGCAGGACGTTGCGCTTCAGGATCATCTCCGTGGCCAGGTTGCCGTCGAGGTGGATGACCACCGCCTTGCCGTTGATCAGGCTGCCGGTCCCCGCCGCCGTCAGCGCGGTGGTGACCCCGTCGATGCGGGCGACCTCGATCGAATCGTCCTCCGGGTTCAGCGCATCGTAGGGGTCGATCTGGGGGACCGACAATCCCTTTTCATTGATGTCGCTGTCCGAACCGGGGGGATTGATCAGGCCGAGCGCGGTCAGCGGCGCCACCATCCCCGGGTAGACGTACTGCCCGCTGGCATCGAGAACCATGGCTGCGGCCGGAGCCGCCAGTCCGGTGCCGATGGCGGAGATTTTTCCCTTTTCGATCAACAGGTCGCCGCCTGGGATCGGCGCACCGACCACCGGGACGATCGTGCCGTTGCGGATCAGAATGGCCTCCTGGGTGAAGACCGGGACGGCGGACAGAACCAGCAATATGGCTGCGGCTGTTTTCATTGTCTGCCTCCTTGTGCCGGCGCGCTCACCCCTTCCCGGGCCAGGTCAAAAAAAACCTCCCCCTCGATGATGGTCATGATGCATTTGCAGGTCGAATCGAGCGGATGCCTGTCGAAGACGGCAACATCCCCGTCTTTTCCCACTTCCAAACTGCCGATGCGCTGGTCCAGCTCCAGCGATTTGGCCGGATTGATGGTGATCATCCTGAGCACCGCATCGTCGGACAGGTCGTTGTACTTCTGCACCTTGGCCGCGTTGAGGAAAAGGTATCGCCCCTCGTCGGCCGAGTCGGAGTTGATCGCGATGTTCACTCCCGCCTCGTCCAGGATGGAGAAGCCGAAGGGGTTGCCGTCATAGGCCTCCTCCTTGAATCCCCACCAGTCGCTCCAGCCGCCGAAGGTGACGCCGGATCGGGCCAGCAGGTCGGCTACCTTGTACCCGTCCACGCAATGGCTGATCTGCATGGGGACGATGTCGAACTCGCGGCAGAAGGCCAGAAACCACTCGATCTCGTCGGCGCGGTAGATGTGGCAGTCGATGGTCATTTTTTTTTCCAGCACCCGTTTCAGGGTTTCCCAGCGCAGGTCCCGGGCCGGGGGCTTGACCTCCTTTTTCCCGCTGGCGCGGGCTTTTTCGTATTCATCCCACTTGGCTTTGTATTCCCGGGCCTCGCTGAAGGCTTTGCGGGCCACCCAGGCGGTGCCGCCGCGGGTGGAGGGCGATCGCCCCTTGTCCCCGTGCAGCCGCTTGGGGTTTTCACCCAGCGCCATTTTGAGCTGCGGCCGTCCGTCGCTGACGATGAGCTCCTCGGGAAGACGGCCGTATTTCAGCTTGAGCACCACGTTGACTCCGCCGATCACGTTGGCGCTGCCATGCATGGTCTTGACGGTGGTTACTCCGCCAGCCAGGGTCGTGCGGATGGTGTCGTGATCGGAGACCACGATGTCCTTCATCCAGATCTGCGGTGTGACCGGATCGGTCGCCTCATTGATGTCGCTCATGTCCATGGCGATGTGGGTGTGGCTGTCGATCAGTCCGGGCATGATGAATCGGCCCGTGACGTCGATCACCGGAACGCCGGCGGGGATGACTACATCCTTGCCGACGGCGGTGATCTTTCCCTTCTGAATCAGGACGGTGCCGTTGTCCACGATTCCCCTGGTGATCGTCAGGACCGTTCCGCCCTTGAGGGCGACATCCTGCGCCGCCGCCACCGAGCCAAGCGACAGCAGCAACAAACCCGCCATTCCCATGCGCATGGTGCCTCCTGCTTTTTCCGTCGAAGAGAAAGGTATAAGCGAATCCGTCTGGAAAAGTCAACACCGGCAGGGTTTCTTCTCTACTGCCCGCTCCTGTTGTTTTGGTTTTGCCAGTATGGTACTTTCTACGTATGTACATGCAACTGCTGCCGGCGGCGCTGGATGACATCGCCGTCCTGCGCGCTTGCGGCTTTCGCGGCGCGGGCCTGCTGCTGGGCTCTGAAATCGGCCGCATGGTCCTGATCGAGCGCTTGCTGCCCCTGGATTTCGACCGCCGCCGCGCCAACGCTGTCTATGGCGCGGCCCATGAGAAATACAAGGAAAAGCTGCGGGGCGTGTTCTTCTGCCGCAAACCCCCTTTCGCCGCCGACGGGTTCATCGGTGACCTGGCGCTGGCCATCCGGGCCATGGCCATCCAGCCGTTCACGTGCGAATTCGCCGCCGCGAAAAAGAAGGCGCAGCTGACCCCTCTGCCTGAGGACGCGGAGGCAGCATGGCCGAGTTGAGCGCAGCGGAAAGGCAGGAGCTCCTGGCCCTGGCCAGGGATGCCATCCGCAAGTGCCTGACCGCGGCGAAGCGCGGCGCCCCGCCCGCTCCCCCCGCTGCGCCCGCCTTCATGGAAAAGCGCGGGGTCTTCGTCACCCTGCACCGCGGCGGCGAGCTGCGCGGCTGCATCGGCTATCCGCTGCCCATGAAGCCGCTGTGGGAAGCGGTGGCCGAGATGGCCGTCGCCGCCGCCTTCGAGGACCCGCGCTTCCCCGCCGTCGGCCAGGACGAGCTGGCCGGGCTGGACATCGAGATCTCGGTCCTGACCGTGCCGCGCAAGGTCGCCGGTCCCGATGACGTCCGCGTAGGCACCGACGGCATCATCGTCAGCAAGGGGCTGCAGCGCGGGCTGCTCCTGCCCCAGGTGCCGCTGGAGCAGGGCTGGGACCGCGAGCAGTACCTCGCCTGCGGCTGCCGCAAGGCGGGGCTGCCCGCCGACGAATGGAAGCGGGGAGTGCAGATCGAGACCTTCCAGGCGGTCGTGTTCGGCGAAAAAAAGCACCGGGAGGGACCATGAGCAGCTACCAGGCCTTCGAGATCAGGACGACGGAGAAGATCCAGTTCGTCGACATCACAACCCGGGTGCGGGAGATGCTCCGCGCCGGCAAGTGCGGCTCCGGCATCCTGCTGGTCTTCACGCCGCACACCACCGCCGCCGTGACCATCAACGAGAACGCCGACCCGGCCGTGCCGCAGGACATCGGCGAGTTCCTCAGGCGCCTGGTCCCGGCCCAGGACCAATTCCGTCACCGCGAGGGCAACTCGCCGGCGCACATCATGTCCAGCCTGGTGGGTGCCTCGGAGACCCTGGTCGTCGGCAACGGTGAACCGATCCTCGGTTCCTGGCAGGGGATATTCTTCTGCGAGTTCGATGGCCCGCGCCAGCGCCGGGTCTTCCTGAAATTCATCCCGGGCTGATAACCAACGTGGCCGATTCCGGCGATCGTCCCCTTGGCCAGCGGCGCCGCTGGCCTCTCCTCTTCCTCCTGATCCTGGCGGCGGTCTCGCTGCTGCTGCACGCGGAAAAGTTCCGCCGTGGGAAAAATGTCCTGAGGCTGCGAACACACTATGCCGCCCTGGTGCGAACCCGGCCGATCGAGGAGACCAAGGTCCGGCGCGCCCAATTCTATCAGTTCCAGTACTTTCTCGGCTATCCCGTCGCCTTGTCCTACGCTGCCGCCGATCTCGTCCGCCGCATCCACGGCATCGCTCCGCCGCTGAAGCTGCTCGCCATCCAGGTCGATCCGGGACCGCAGGACCTGGGCTTCGAGCTGACCGTCGGGGTTGCGGCCGCCTCCCGCGAAGCGGCGCAGCGACCGTTCGCCTTTTTCTTGGCAAGCGTCCGGATGCTGGCCGGCATCACCGAGGCATCGTTTTCCCCCGGCAAACGGAGTTCCGGCGGCATGGTCTCCTTCGTCGTCAATGGTCGGATGGAGCTGCAGCCGTGAAATTGGGAAAATTGGCGTTCGCGCTGCTGCGCCTGCTGGCTGCGCTCGCCATCATGGCCGCCTTCGTTGTCCTGGACTGGTACCCGACGGCCAAGGGCCTGGGCCGCCTGCGCCGCGAGCGGAGCGATTGGCAGCGGAAGATCAAACACCACGGAACCATGGCCAAAAACCTTGAATTCCCCGACGCCGGGGAAAATGCGCTTTTTGAAAAAATGGAAGCCCGGGTCCGGCAGGCGCTGCCGGGTGTGGACTCCGACGATGCCTGGTTTGAACGGACTCGCGGCGAGCTGCTGAAAAATGCGAAGCCGTTGGCCGGCGCTGCTGCGGTTTTCCGTGCAGCGGATACGCTGGACTCCGGACCGCCTGAATTGCGGGACTGGCTGAAGCTCCAGGGGGAGAATATCCGATCGAGTTTCCGGGCAGCAGACCCTCTGCCTGGGGTGTTCCCGCCGAGCCTTGTGCTGGAGGGCCCATGGGCCAGCCAACCGCTGGCGATCGTCCTGCAAGCCCCGCTTCCCGATCTGTTGGATTTCATCAACCGCAGTTCCTGGAATGTCGCCCGCTTGGAGATTATCCGCCTGCGGCTGGAGCCGGCGGGGCGCCTAAGCCGTGCCTGGCTGGTCTGCCGCGGCAACTACCGGACGCCTGGGCCTTCGGCATGGGCGCAAGAGCCGGAACGCGACAGCGGCGGAGAAGGGCTGCTCGTCGACCCCGATTCGCCCATGCTGCTGCGCAAAGTCAATCCTCTCCCCGCCTCAGGCGCCGAGAAGAGAGAACTGCCTCCCGGCGGCAGTCCCTGGTGAACCCATGCGCGTCGTGGCCCAAAGAGTTTCCGAGGCGAGCGTCGGCAGCGCCGGACAGGAGGTCGGCCGCATCGGCATGGGGCTGCTGCTGTTGGTCGGCATCGAGAAGGGGGATGGGGAGAAGGAGGTGGAGTTCATGGCCGACAAGGTCCTCCACCTGCGCATTTTCCCCGACGACCGGGACAAGATGAACCTGGACGTGCAGGCGGTCAAGGGCCAGATCCTCTCCGTATCGCAGTTCACCCTGGCCGCGCGCAACAACAAAGGGCGGCGCCCCGACTTCACCAACGCCGAGGAGCCGGCCCGGGCCAAGTCGCTCTATGACCGCTTCAATGCCCTGCTGGCCGTGGCCGTTCCCGTCGCCACGGGTGAGTTCGGCGCCATGATGGAAGTCAACTCGGTCAACAGCGGCCCGGTGACCATTATCTTAGAGAAAATACGTGACGCGTGACGCGTAACGCGTGACAAGAGACGAGAAGAGGCACTCGGCGTGAGGTTGACGGCTGACGGCGTACGGTAAAACAGCGTAACGACCTCAGGGAAGAGAAAGGGAAGAGAGGGTGGGAAAAGCCTTCTCAGTGCTTTTTCTTTCTCACTTTGTCTTCCCTTTGTCTTTCTCTCTGACTTCCCTCTATCTTCCCTGAAGTTTCAAAAACTGTGCCGAGTTTAATGAAGGCTCGTATTTGCTCTTGCCGTCCACCGTGTGCCGTTCGCCGTTTGAAAGGCAGGCCCCCCCCATGTAGCGGGGGGGGTGTTTTTTTTAGGTGGGAGTTATGGTTATATTAAGGGGGGAGAGATGGAAAGGCTAATTGATATTGGCATTTTTATCTGATTTTTTATCCGCTTTTTTAGCCGGGGTGCTCTTTTTGTCGCTGACTGCGTCCGTCGTGTCGCCGGCGACCTTCTTCTTGTAATCGGTGAGGTACCATCCCGAGCCCTTGAATTGGAATGAACTGACCGAAATGATCTTCCTGGCCCTGCCCCGGCAATAGAGGCACTTGGCGATCGGCTCGGCTGAAACGGACTGCAGGGCTTCAAATGTCTTCCCGCATTTCAGGCACTTGTATTCATAGATGGGCATGCCGTTTCCTCAGCTTGGTTTTGATATAGCACAACCGATGTCGGTTGTCAACAGCAAACGTGCAACTTTTCTCCAGGGAGGCGCGTCTTTAAAGATTCGGGCGGGAATTGTATTTTATGGCGTTTTATGCTATAAAATACCATTCACTTCAGCCCTTGCGAGGTCTTTATGCAGAAAAAAATGCCGTGGCTGGTCATGATGGTTCTTGGCGCCCAGTTCCTTTGCGCCGATATCATTGAAAAGATCCAGGTCGAAGGCAATCGCAAGGTATCCCGGGAGACCATCCAATTCTACATGAAATCCCGCGAGGGCGGCGTCTATGATCCCCAGAAGCTGAAAGACGATTTCCAGGCACTGTGGGACACCGGCTTCTTCCAGGACATCCGCATTGAGGAGGAGAACGGCGCCGGCGGCAAGATCGTGCGCCTGCTGCTGACGGAAAACCCCCTGGTCTCCTCGGTCACCTACAAGCTGGGCAAGAAGGTCAAGGAGAGCGATATCACCGAGAAGCTCCAGGCGGCCAGCATTCTCCTGCAGCCGTTCTCCTACTACAGCCCGGCCAAGCTGCGCCGGGTGAAAAAGATCATCACCGACATGCTCCTGGAGAAAGGCTACAACCAGGCCGCGGTCGCCGTCGAGGAAAAGGAGGAAAACGGCCAGATCGCCGTGACCATCCGCGTCGACTCGGGCTCCAAGACCCGCATCGCCGAGGTGGTGTTCCCCGGCCTCCCCGCCGGCACCGTTTCCCCGGCTTTCCTGAGCCGAGGCTTGAAGAACAACCAGGTGCACGCCATCCTCTCGGCCGTGGCCAGCAAGGACGTCTACAACCGCGAGAAGATCAACGAGGACCTCGATGAGGTCCGCCAGCGCCTGCAGCAGAAGGGCTACCTCGAGGCCAAAGTCGGGACGCCGGAGTTCGCCACGGTTCCGCGCAAGACGGTCATGGGCCGGATGCAGACGATGCTGCAGATCCGCATCCCCGTTGATCTCGGGCCCCGCTACCGCGTGGGCAGCATCACCATCGACGGCAACAAGATCATCCGCACCGATTTCCTGCGCTCCCTGGTCACCCTGAAGCCGGGCCAGGTCTACAACATCAAGAAGCGCAACAAATTCATCGAGAACATCCAGAAGTTTTATGGCGGCCTCGGCTACTTCTACGCCCAGGTGATGCCCAGCGACAACCTGGACCCGGTCAAGCAGGTCGCCGACATCACCATCCGCGTCCAGGAGAACGAGATCGTCTACCTGGGCAAGCTCGAGTTCACCGGCAACACCTTCACCAAGGACCACGTCATCCGCCGCGAGTGGTTCATGCGCGAGGGGCGGCGCCTGAACATCAACGCCCTGGAGGACTCCATCAATCGCATGAAGCAGCTGGGCCTGGTGACCGTGGAGAAGATGCCCGAGATCAAGCCCGATCCCCAGGATCCCCAGAAGATCAACATCACCGCCGAGGTCAAGGAGCTGAACCGGCAGATGATCAATTTCAATGTCGGCTACAGCGGCTATGAGGGCTGGTTTATCGCCGCGGGCTATTCGACCCAGAATTTCCTGGGCATGGGCGAGACGTTCACCCTCAATCTGCAGCACGGCACGCGTTCCAAGAACTACCAGTTCGCCTTCACCGAGCCCTACCTGTTCAACCTGCCGGCCAACTTCGGCATCGACGTCTTCAAGACCACTTTCCGCTACCCTTACATGTACACGCGCCAGGGCGATGGCTTCAACGTCTCCTCATCGGCCCGCTTCTGGACTTTCTGGGGCGCGTCGCTGGTCTACAGCATGGAGAATGTCGCCATCAGCGATGTCAACGAGAATTACCAGTACATGAACTCCTATTACATGTACTATTACAGCGGGGGCAAGCGGCTCATCTCCGCCCTCTCGCCCACCGTGTATTACTCCACGGTCGATTCGCCGATCTTTCCCTCCTCGGGCAGCAAGTTCCTGGCCTCCTACCGCTATTCCGGCGGCTTTCTGGGGGGCGATATCAACCTGCACCGGCTGAAGCTGGAGGCGGTCCATTTCCAGCCCCTGTGGAAGCGGCACGTCCTCGGCCTGCACGCCGTCTACGAGGGGCTGACCCCGTTTGGCGGCAAGGAGATCCCCTTCTACGAGAAGTTTTTCCTGGGGGGGGAGCGCCAGATCCGCGGCTTTGACATCTACACCCTGGGGCCGCGCGACAAGGACGGCAACAACCTGGGCGGGACGAAATCGCTCCTGTTCAACGTGGAATACGCCATTCCCCTGACCCAGCAGTTCTCCTTCGTCTTTTTCTGTGATGTCGGCAACTCCTACAACGCCGGCACGCCGATCAGGTTGAAGGACGTCTATTCCTCGGCCGGAATCGAGCTGAAGGTCTTCGTGCCCATGCTCAATGTCCCCTTCCGCCTGATCTTCGCCTACAACCCGCGCCTGCTCAATGCGGGCGACCAGCACTTTGTCTTCAAATTCGCGGTCGGGCCTTCGTTCTATTAAAATTCTAGAAAATACAGAATGCATAAAGGAGATGAACATGAAAAAAAACCTGTTGTTGATCCTGGCCCTGGTCGTCCTGGGCACCTTCGCCTTCGCTGAGTTCAAGCTCGGCATCATCAATCCCCAGGCCGTCCTGCAGAACTCGACCAAGGGCAAGGAAGCCATCGGACGGCTGCAGTCGCTGCAGATGTCCAAGCAGAAGAAATTCGAGGCCATGCAGCGGGAGATTGACGCCCTGGAAAAGGAGGCCATGTCCCCCGCCCTCAACGCCGAGGCTCGCGACAAGAAAGCCCTGGATCTCGCCTCCAAGAGGACGGAGATCAAGCGCTTCGCCGAGGACGCCCAGAAGGAAGGCGCCGCCGCCCAGCAGAAGGAGTTCGAGAAGATCCAGGCCGACCTGATGCCGCTCATCGAGAAGATCGCCAAGGAGAACGCGTTCTCGCTGGTCCTCGACCTGAACACGGCCGGCGTCACCTATTTTGATCCCGCCATCGACATCACCGAAAAGGTGGTCAAGGCCTACGACGCCCAGTCCGCCGCCGCTCCGGCCGCCAAGAAATGAACCTGCCCCTGGGCATCGAGGACATCAAGAAGATCCTGCCCCACCGCTACCCCTTTCTGCTGGTGGACCGGGTGACCGAGTGCGACGGCCGGGTGGTGATCAAGGGCTACAAGAACGTCACCGGCAACGAGGAGTTTTTCCAGGGGCATTTCCCCGGCAACCCGGTCATGCCGGGAGTGCTGGTCATCGAGGCCCTGGCCCAGCTGGGGGCGGCGCTGCTGATGCAGCGCTTCGCGGGCCAGGGTGTGTACGCCTATTTCGCCGGCATCGAGAAGGCCCGCTTCAAGAGGACGGTGGTCCCGGGCGACCGCCTGGACCTCGACGTCCTGGTGACGCGCGACCGCGGCAAGTTCGCCGTCATCGAGGGCAAGGCCTTGGTCGACGGCCAGGTGGCCTGCGAGGCAACGCTGATGTGCATGGTCGGCGCATGAACACGCCGCTGCTCCACCCCACCGCCGTCATCAGTCCCAAGGCCGAGCTGGGCAAGGGCGTGCAGGTCGACGCCTATTCGGTCATCGGGCCCAATGTGCGCATCGGCGACGGCACTCTCGTCAAGCACCATGTCACCATCGACAAGAACACGCTCATCGGCAAAAATTGCCAGATATTCCCCTTCGCCTCGGTGGGCACGGACCCGCAGGACCTGACCTTCAAGGGCGAGGAAACCTGGGTGCACATCGGCGACGACAACGTCATCCGCGAGTTCATCACCATCAACCGCGGCACGGTCAAGGGCGGGGGCGTCACGCGCATCGGCAGCCACAACTACTTCATGGCCTACGTGCACATCGCCCATGATTGCCAGATCGGCAGTCACATTCAGTTCGCCAACAACACCACGCTGGCCGGCCACGTGGAGGTCGAGGATTACGTCGGCATCAGCGCTTTCTGTTCGATGCTGCAGTTCGTGCGCATCGGGCGCAACGCCTACATCGGCGGCTACAGCATTGTCTGCCAGGATATCCTGCCCTTCGCCAAGGTGGCCCAGAGCCGTGAGTCCTTCAGCCTGTACGGGCCCAACGCCATCGGCATGATGCGCCATGGCCTCAGCCGGGAATTCATCGAGAACGTCAAGGACATCTACCGCATCATCTACCACTCCGACCTGAACACCACCCAGGCCGTCCAGCAGATCGGCGAGCACCATGCCGGCAGCGAGGAGGCCCGGGTGATCACCGACTTCATCGGCAAGACCAAGCGAGGGATCCTGAAGAACTTCCGTTCCGATGAGTGAAACGATCGGGATCATCGCCGGCGAGCCCCCCCTGCCGCTGCTGACCTGCCGCGAGGCGCGCCGCCGGGGCTGGCGCACCGTCGTCGCCGCCGTCAAGGGCGCGGCGACGCCCGAGCTGGCCGCCGCGGCCGACGAGTGGGCCGAGTTCCCGCTCGGCCGGCTGGGAGGCCTCATCCGCTTTTTCAAGGGCCACGGCGTGCAACGGGCGCTGATGCTCGGCCGCGTGCGGCACGCGGCCGTCTTCTCGGCCTGGACCGCCGATGCCAAGTTCCTGCGCTTCCTGGCCAAGGTCAAGGACCGTACCACCACGTCGCTGCTGTCCACCCTGGCCGACTTTTTCGCCGCCGAGGGCATCGAGATCATCGATTCCTCGTTCTTCCTCAAGGAGCACCTGGTGATCGCGAAAAACTACACCCCCCGGCTGCGTTTGACGAAAGCGCTGGCCGGGGACATCGAGTTCGCCTGGGAGAAGGCCTGGGGCATCGCCACCCTGGATATCGGCCAGACGCTGTGCGTCAAGTCGCGGGCGGTGGTCGCCGTCGAGGCCATGGAGGGCACCGACCGCGCCATTGAGCGTGCGGCGGCGATCGCCGGTCCCGGGCTGGTTGTGGCCAAGGTCAGCCGGCCCGGCCAGGACATGCGTTTCGACCTGCCGGTGGTGGGCCAACGGACCATGGAGGTGCTGGCGGAGAAGCGCGCGGCGGCGTTCGTGCTGGAAGCGGGCAAGACGCTGATGCTCGACCCCGAGGCGCTCGTTGCCCGGGCGGAGCGCGGCCGGATCATCGTGCTGGGGAAAGCATGAGAATCGCAGTGATCGGGACCGGGGCCATGGGCAGCAATCATCTGCGGGTGCTCCGCCAGCTGCCAGAGTTCGAACTGACCTGCGCCGTCGATATCCATGCCGGGAACCTGGAGAAGAACTGCCAAGGGTACGACATCGCCAAGCTGACCGACTACCGGCAGGCGCTCGACCTGGTCGACGCCGTCATGGTCGCGGCGCCGACGCTGGAGCATTTCGCCCTCAGCCGCTTCTTCCTGGAGAACGGCAAGCACGTCATGGTCGAGAAGCCGATCAGCCGCACGCTGGCCGAGGCCGACGAGTTGATCGCCCTCGCCGCCGCCAGGAGACGGGTGCTGGCCGTGGGCCACCTGGAGCGTTTCAACCCGGCGGTGCAGTATGCCGGCGCGCTGGTGGCGAAGCCGCTGTTCATCGAGGTGCAGCGCCTGGGCTCCTTCTCGCCGCGCTCGCTGGACATCGACGTGATCATGGACCTGATGATCCACGACCTGGACATCATCCTGCAATGGGATCAAACCGGCGTGCGCGAGGTGCGGGCCAGCGGCGTGCCGATCATCTCGCAGCGCAGCGACATCGCCAACGTGCGTCTGGAATTCAATTCCGGCCTGGTGGCCAACCTGACCGCCAGCCGCGTCTCCCAGGAAAAAACGCGCAAGCTGCGCATCTTCCAGAAGAACCTCTATTTGTCGGTGGACTACAAGGCGAGGAGCGTGAAGATGTTCCATCTGCGCGACGGCAGGATCCTCGAAGAGTATCCCGCCATCGAGGACGTCGAGCCGCTGGCCAATCTCTGGCGCAACTTCGCGCGCACGGTCGCCGGCGAGGGCAATTTCATCGTCAGCGGCCGCGACGGCCGGGCGGCGCTGGCGCTGGCCCTCTCCATCTCCGATCGCCTGCAAGCGCCCCGGGATGCTTGACACCTTCGTCGCGGGACTGATCCGGAAAAAGACCTTCCCCGGCGTATCCCTCCTGGTGGCCGAAGGAGAAGATGTCCTCATCGAGCGCCAGTTCGGCAGCAAGGCCACCTGGCCCGGCGACGAGCCCATCGCGCCCCACACGATCTTCGACCTGGCCTCCCTGACCAAGCCCCTGGTCACCGCCTTCCTGGCCGCCCATTTTATCGAGAAAGGGCAGTGGCGACTGGAGGACAGCGTGCGCCGTTTTTTCCCCGGCTTCCCGCTGCCGCTCACCGTGGAGCAGCTGCTGACCCACAGCGCCGGTTTCAGGCCCTGGCACCCGTTTTACCTGTACCGCCCCCAGGGCGACCTCGAGCAGGCCGCCGCTTTCACTGACACGGCGGCGGCGGGCCAGCGGGTCGTCTATTCCGACGTCGGCTACATCCTGCTGCGCCACCTGCTGGAAAAGGTCTCCGGCGTCGTTTTCCTGGAGCTCGTCGCCCGGGTGATCATTGAACCGCTGCGGCTGCGCGATACCTTCATGAAGGTGCCGCCGGCGGCCGTGGAGCGCTGCGCCCCGACCGAGGTCGGCAACCGGCATGAGATGGGAATGTGCCGGGCCGAGCATGCCCGAGCGGCGGGGCGCTTCTCCTGGCGGGCCGGGGTGATCCGCGGCGAAACCCATGACGCCAACTCGTTCTATGCCGGCGGCAGCGCCGGCAACGCCGGCCTCTTCGCCAGCGCCCGCGACCTGTTCCGGCTGGGCCGGGAATTCTTCCCGGCGTCCGCCACCCTGCTGCGCGGGGAGACCGTCTCCCTCTTCTGGAGGAACCGCACTCCCTGGGACGCCCATGGCCGCACCCTCGGCTTCCAGCTGAACTCCTCGCCCGGCGCCTCGGGCGGCAGCGCCCTCCTGCCCACGGCCATCGGCCACAGCGGCTTCACCGGCACGTCGCTGTGGCTTGAGGCGGAAAGGGAGCGGCAATGGATCGTGCTGAGCAATCGTATCCACCCGCGCGTGAGGAGGGCGGACTTCAACGCCGTGCGCCGCCGGCTGCACCAGCAGCTCAAACTCGAGCTGGGTTTGTCCTGAAGCCGCTGGCGCTGCGGCCCGTCACCGGCCCGGCGGCTGGGTTCCGCGCTTGGCCAGGCGCGCCAGTTCCTGAAAGCGTTGGCTGTAGCGCAGGTTGGGCGGCACCAGAAACAGGCGGGCCAGCCCCTGGCGCAGGATGACCTCGTTCAGCATCCGCCCGTCGGCCAGGTAGACGTAGCCCAGCAGCCGGGAATAGCGGTCGCGCTTCAGCGCGTCGAACTCGATCCAGACCTGGCTGCCGTAGTGCAACAGGCCCTTGACGAACTCGGTTGCCTTCAGCCCGCGCTGCAGGATCTCTTCCGGAGTGGCGGAATCCCGGAGTGCCTCCTCGTAGGCCTTGTCGTTGAGCGCCGTCTGCGGGGCCTCGGGGCCGATCAGCTTGATCTCCTCCCACTTGCCGCGGTAGAGAACGGTCAGCGTGTCGGCGGAAATGACGCGGATGACCCGGGCGGGTTCCTTGCTGACCATCGAGGCGGCGGGCATGGCCACGGCGATCAGGATGACCACCAGTCCCACGGCCGCTGTTTTCATGACGCCTCCCGGGCGGGGCAGCCGCCCCGTTTCTTCATTATAGTACAGTTTCAAGAAAATTTTCCAGCCTCGATTGCGGGAAAACAATAAAATCACGCAGTCCGTATATGCAGCGTGCACGTTTTTATGATAAATTGCACTTTGATATAGAAGAACAGCCCCTGGCCAAGCTGGGGCGTGGACAGAACGCATGAAAAAACATTATCTATGGCGGTACCGTGTCGCCGCCGCTGCGCTGCTGGCCGCATGGCTGTTCCTTCCGCAGCCGGCCGTGGCCGCGGAGGCGGAACTGAGTCTGGAGCGGGCCGTGCAGCTGGCCCTGGAGCGCAACGAGCGCTCGCTGGCCGCCGGCGAGCAGTTGCGCGCCGCCCAGGGAGCGCTGGCGCAGGCGCGGGCCTATTTTTTCCCCGCCGTATCTCTTACCGGCAACCTCACCCGCCGCCCCAATGCCGTGGAGCGCGAGCTCAACGGCCAGATCATCACCATCCAGAGCGTGAACGCGGTCTCGGCCTATGCCGCGCTGAACTGGGTCCTCTTCAACCCCACGGTCATCCCCAACTATCGCCAGGCGCTGTTCGCCGAGCGTTCACAGCGCTTTTCCTCGGCCGAGACCCGGCGCCGCCTCTGCTTCGAGGTGGCCGCGGCCTTCCTGGCCACCCTGACCCTCGACCAGGTTTTCGAAGCCGCCGGACATCGCCTCGATTACGCCGCCAGCACCCTCGAGGCCGCGCGGGCGCGCTACACGGCGGGGCTGGTATCGGTCAACGATGTCACCCGCGCCGAGCTGGAGTACGCCACCGCCGAGATGGGCGCCACCCAGACGCAGGGCGAGGTGCGTACGGCCTACCTGCAGCTCGGCCATCTGCTGGACTCCGAACTTGGCGGCAAGCTGGCCACGCCCGAGCTGCTGCTGGCGCAAGCCGAGCTCCCCGTTGCCCAGGACGATGAGACGCTGGCCGGCACTCGCGAGCGCCGCCTCGACCTGCGCGCCCTCTCCTGGCAGGCGAAGGCCCGCCGGGCGCTGGTCCTGGAACCCAGCCTGGAATGGCTGCCCAGCCTGAGCCTGTCCGGCCAGTACCGCTATACCAACGAGGCGGGGCTGACCGGCCGCTCGATCACCTGGTCGGCCGGCCTGGGGCTGAGCTGGACGCTGTTCGACGGCTTCGGCCGCGGCGGCGCTTTCAAGGAGGCCAAGGCCCGTGCCCGCCAGGCCGAACTGGACCTGCGCGGCGCCACGCGCCAGGCCGAGCTCGAGGTGCGCGACGGACTCGTCTCCCTGGCCAGCCAGCAGGCCTCGCTGAAGAAGGCGCTGGTGGCGCTCGACGCGGCGCGCAAGAACGCCGCCGAGATCGCCGAGCTGTACCGCCAGGGCCTGAGCAACGCCCTGCAGGTGGCCGACGCCAACGTCCGCCTGTTCGAAGCCGAGGTGGAAGTGGCGCGCCAGCGCAACGGCCTGGCGCTGGCGCTGCTCAACCTGCGGGCCGCCCAAGGGCTTGATCCCTTCGGCAAGGAGCCTACGACATGAAAGTGAAGATGGCCTATTGCGCCTGGGCCGCCCAGGCTGTGCTGCTGCTGGCTGCCGCCGCCTGCGGCAAGGACGGCGCCAGTCCCGCCGGGGGGAACGCCACCGGTCGCGGGGTCCGCATGCCGATGCAGTTCCCCGTCGAGACGCTGCGCGTGCAGGACCGCGCCGTTACCACCACGCTCAACGCGGTGGGCTCGGTCGAGGCGTTCGAGAAGGTCCAGGTCACGGCCCGCGTCGCCGGCGTCGTCGAGAAGGTGCAGTTCGCCGAGGGGAGCCGCGTCACCGGCGGCCAGGTGCTGGTGGAGATCGAGCCGCAGCGGTACACGCTGGCCGTGGAGTCGGCGCAGGCCGCGCACAACAAGGCCGCCGCCGCCAAGAGCGACGCCGAGGCCGGCCTGAAGCGCCGCGAGACGGTGGACAGGCAGAATCCCGGCTTGATCCCCGGCGAGGAGATCGAGACCTGGCGCACCAAGGTGCTGGTGGCAGCGGCCGAGATGGCCCAGAGCGGGGCGCTGCTCAACCAGGCCCGGCTCAATTTGCACGATGCCTACGTGCGCGCCCCCGTTCCCGGCGTGGTCCAGACGCGCACCGTACAGACCGGGCAGTACGTCCAGCCCGGCTCGGTGCTGGCCACGCTGGTGCGCCGCGACCCGCTGCTGCTGCGTTTCCAGGCCACCGAGCAGGACGCTCCGCGGCTGCAGCCCGGCATGAAGGCCTTCTTCAAGGTCCGCGACCGCGGCCGGGATTTTCAAGCCAAGATCATCCATGTCGCCGCCTCCGCCGACGACAGCACGCGCATGGTCGCCGTGACCGCCCAGGTCGTCGACCCGGCCCGCGAAACGCTGCGCTCGGGCTCGTTCGCCGAGGTGACGGTGCCGGTGGGCAACGCCCGCCCCCTGCCCGTCGTGCCGCAGACGGCCATCCGTCCAAGCGAGAAGGGCTTCCTGGCCTTCGTGGTGGAGAACGGCAGGGCCGTTGAGCGCATCCTGACCCCGGGCATGCGCACCGCCGACGGCTACGTCGAGGTCCTGGCCGGGCTGAAGGCCGGCGAGCTGCTGGTGGTGCGCGGTGCCGAGGCGCTGAGCGACGGCGTCGCCGTGCACGTGGCCAAAGGCAAGGCCGCGGCCAAGCCGGTCCGCTGAGCATGGCGCCCCGCCAAGGAGAGCCGCGATGAAGATCACCGAGGCCTGCGTCAAGAAGCCCGTCCTGGCCTGGATGATGATGGCCGCCACGATCGTCTTCGGCCTGGTCGCCGGCTCGCGCATCGGCATCAGCCAGTTCCCCGACATCGACTTCCCCAACATCTCGGTCTCGGTGTCCTGGGAGGGCGCCGCGCCCGAGGTCGTCGAGAACGACGTGGTCGAGATCCTCGAGGAGGCGCTGATCCAGGTGGAGGGCGTAAAGACCATCACCTCCTCGTCGCGCATGGGCGGCGCCAACATCACCCTGGAGATGAACCTGTCGCGCGACGTCGACCTGGCGCTGCAGGACGTGCAGAGCAAGGTGTCGCAGGCGCAGCGGCGGCTGCCCCGCGACATCGATCCGCCGGTCATCTCCAAGAGCAACCCCGAGGACCAGCCGATCATGATGGTCGCCCTCTCCGGCCCCTTCCCGCAGCGGATTTTGAGCGACTACATGCGCTATCGCCTGAAGGAGAAGCTGCAGACCATCCCCGGCGTCGGCGAGATCCAGGTCGGCGGCCTGGAGCGCAACGTGCGCATCTGGCTCGACGCCAGCCAGATGGACGCGCGCGCCGTGACGGTCAGCGACGTGCTGGCCGCCCTGACGCGCGAGCACGTCGAGGTCCCGGCCGGTCGCCTGGAGGCGTCGGGGCGCGAGGTCAACATCCGCGTCCTGGGCGAGGCCCTGGACCTGGAAACCTTCCGTCACATCATCGTGAGCGAGAACGAGGGCAGCCCGGTTTACCTCAGCGACGTGGCCCTGGTCGAGGACGGCTTCGAGGACGTGCGCCGCATCCAGCGCGTCAACGGCGTGCCGGCCCAGGGCGTCAGCATCAAGAAGCAGCGCGGCGCCAACGCCGTCGCCGTGGCCAAGCAGGTGCGCAAGACCCTGACCGAGTTCCAGAAGTACCTGCCCGAGGGCATGGCCGTCGGCGTCAACTTCGACTCCACCAAGTTCATCGAGGAGTCGGTCAAGGAGATCCAGCTGGAGCTCCTCCTGTCGGTCCTCCTCACCGCCCTGATCTGCTGGATGTTCCTGGGTTCGTTCTCCTCGACGCTCAACGTCATTCTGGCCATTCCCATGTCGCTGCTGGGCACGGTGGCCATCATCTATTTCCTGGGCTTCACATTCAACACCTTCACGCTGCTGGCCATGGCCCTGGCCGTGGGCATCGTCGTCGACGACGCCATCATGGTCATGGAGAACATCTACCGCCATGTCGAGGGCGGCAAGGGGCTGGTACAGGCCGCGCTGGAGGGCACAAACGAGATCGCCTTCGCGGCGCTGGCGGCGACGCTGGCCGTAGTGGCCATCTTCATCCCGGTGGTTTTCGTCTCCGGCGTCATCGGCCGCTTTTTCCTGCAGTTCGGCGTCACCCTGTGCCTGGCCGTCCTTCTCTCCTACGTCGAGGCGGTCACCCTGGCGCCGGCCCGCTGCTCGCAGTTTTTGCGCACATCGCGCCAGGGCCGCAGCCGCGTCGGCGTATTCGTGGACCGTGCCTTCGGCTGGCTGGAGCGTCTTTACGCCCGCGTGCTGAAAAAAAGCCTGCGGCGACCCGGCCTGATCCTTTGGGGGGCGCTGGCCCTCTTCCTGGCCTCGCTGGGCGTCTTCATGGTCATGCCCAGCGAGTTCGTCCCCTCGCAGGACCAGAGCTTGGTCATGGTGCGCATGCAGATGGCCATCGGATCGACGCTGCCGGAAACCGACCAGCTGGTCAAGAAGGCCGAAGCCATCCTCAGCTCCAAGCCCGAGATCACCCGTATGTTTGGCGCGGTCGGCGGCTGGGGCGGCAGCGCCAGCCAGGCATTTCTCTATGTCAACCTGGTTCCGCCCGAGGAGCGAGAGCTCTCGCAGGCCGAGTTATCCGGCGTGCTGCGCCGCGAGCTGAACGCCATCCCCGGCGTGCGTGCCGTCATCCAGGACATGTCGCAGTCAGGTTTCACGGGTCAACGCGGCTTCCCGGTCGAATTCTCGGTGCGCGGTCCCGACTGGGACAAGCTGGTCGGTCTGAGCCAGGAGATGATGGTCAAACTGGCCGCCAGCGGCGTGGTGGTCGACCTCGACACCGACTACCGGCTGGGCATGCCCGAGCTGCGCATCCTGCCCAACCGGGCGCGCATCGCCGACGTCGGCGTCTCGGTCGACGACGTGGCCACGATGCTCAACGCCTTGGTGGGCGGCGTGCGCGCCGGCAAATACAGCACCGGCGGCCGGCGCCTCGACGTGCGCGTCAAGCTGCTGGCCGCGCAGCGCTCGCGGCCAGAGGATCTGGCCCGGTTGCGCGTGCGCACGCGCTCCGGCCAGCTGGTGCCGCTGTCGGCCCTAGTGGCATATGAAGAGCGCCCGGAACTGCAGGCCATCACCCGCCGCGACCGCGAGCGGGCCATCACCGTCTACGCCAATGTCGCTCCCGGCCATTCGCAGGACGAGGCGCTGAAAGCGGTGGAAGAGCTGGGCCGGGACCTGCCGGTGAACTACCGCGCCGTGCTGGGCGGGGCCAGCGTCGCCTTCCGCGAGTCGAGCAGCAGCCTGCTCTTCGCCCTGCTCCTGGGCATCCTCATCGCCTACATGATCCTGGCCTCGCAGTTCAACTCCTACCTGGACCCGGTGACGGTCATCACCATCCTGCCGCTGTCGATCGCCGGCGCCGCCTTCGCCCTCTGGAGCACGGACCAGAGCCTGAACATCTTCTCCATGATCGGCCTGCTGCTGCTGATGGGCATCGTCAAGAAGAACTCGATCATCCTGGTCGACTACGCCAACAACTTCCGCGGGCGGGGCTTGGCGGCGCGCGAGGCCATGGAGCAGGCCGGCCCCATCCGCCTGCGGCCGATTTTGATGACGGCCACCGCCACGCTGATGGCGGCCATCCCGCCGGCGCTGGGCATCGGCCCGGGCTCGGAGATCCGCATGCCCATGGCCATCGCCATCATCGGCGGCCTAACCCTGTCCACCATCCTCAGCCTGGTGGTGGTGCCTGCCTTCTATGTAGTCACCGACGGACTGGGCAAGGGTTCCTTGAAAAGGTTCTGGAAGAAGGGTTCCCCGGCGTAGGGCATTTAGCGGGAGACAGGAGGCGGCCTCGGACCTCCCGCCGGGGACGCCTCTATTTCAGAAAGCGGTTGAATGCCCTTTCCGCCCCGATGGTCGTCGAACTTCCATGGCCGGGCAGGACCCTCGTAAGCGGCGGCAGGGAAAGCAGAAGGCGGCGTATGTTCTCCACCTCGAGCCGCAGGTTGGCCTCCCGTTCGCTCCGGCGCTCGCCGAAGGCCCTGCCGATGCCGCCGGCAAAGAGCGTGTCGCCGGAGAACAACGTCCCGCCCGTTCGCAGGCACACGCTTCCGGGAGAGTGGCCGGGAGTGGGGAGCACCTCGATCGCCAGCCCGCCCAGCGACAGGATGCCGCTGGCAGGGTAGGGGGTGAAGGCGATTCGGGAGCCGGTGGTGCGCTCGGCCAGGGCGCGGTCGGCCGGATGCAGGTGAAACGGCACCGAGAGCTTTTCGGCCAGGAAGGAGGCGCCGCCGACGTGGTCGGAGTGGCCGTGGGTGTGCAGCACGGCCAGCACGTCCAGCTTCTCGGCGCGGATGAAGTCCAGTATGGCGGGAGCCGGCGCGCCGGGATCGATGATTACCGCCTGCTTGCTTCCGGCCACCCAGGCCACGTAGCAGTTGACCGTCCATCCCCCGCCGTCCAGGGGCAGAGCGAAAGTCCTCACCTCGGGGCCGGAAACCGTCCCCTCCTCGAAAAAACCCAGATCGGTCTCTGCCTGGGCCGCCAGGCCCGGTGCCAGCCAGGCCAGCAAGGCCGCGATCACCGCCGCGCGTCTCATGGGTGCGTTGTAGCACGCCGCCGCCGGTTTGTCAAAGCGCCGGCTTATTGCCGCGCTCGGCCCGGCTGTGCTATAATTTTTGCAATGGAGACCATATGAAAAGAACGATCGGCGTTTGCTTTTTGTGGCTGGCCTGCCTGCCGTTTGCCGCGCTGCTGGCCGGGCAGGGGAGCACCAGCATCGACAAGGACATGGAGATGCTGCGCAAATACCATTCGACATTGCCGGCGGCGAACAAGGGGCTTGAGTTGGTGGCAGCCAGGGACTGGGCCGGCGCCGCCCGCGAGTTCGACCGCTGCCTGGCGATCCTTCCCGAGCACCCCCAGGCCTGCTACGGCAAGGCCGTCATCAGCAACCAGGCCGGCGACATCACCCCGGCGCTCTCCTGGATCGAGCGGGCCGAGCAAGGCCGCCTCGCCATGAAGCAGGCCTGGGAGAACCAAAAGACGAACTGGCTGGCGGTATCCAAGGAGGACGCGGGGCGCCTGAACGAGATCATCGCCCAGAACATTGGCGGCAGCTCCACCTCCATAAGCTGCATGGCCCGGGAGAGTTCATCCCAGAGCAAGAGAACGGGCATGCCCTCCAAGAGCGTTCTCCAGGAAGGCCCTTCTCCCTTCGACGGGCCGGCCGAGTTCCACGCCTTTCACGGCAACCTGCTCTTCAAGCTGCGGCGCATCGACGAGGCCGAGGCGAAGTATCTGGAGGCGCTGGCCGTTGAACCCGCCCACGAGCGCTGCCTCAACAACCTGATCAATATCTATTTCGTCAGCCGGCGCCTCGGCCAGGCAAGGGAGTGGCTGGAAAAGGCCCGCCAGCTGAAGGCCAAGATCAATCCCAAGCTTGAGCAGGCGGTCTTGGAAGCGAAGTAGCGAGCCCCAGTGACAAGTGACTGGCCAGGGGTGGCCAGGGAAACCATTTCGTAACGTCATCCCTGCAGCGGGGATAATGGATTGTCCGCGCTTTCCCCTTGGGTTTGTCATTGACACCATAGACCCCGCACGATAAAATCGGGTGCAGCCCATGGAATCCCCCGCAACCGACGACCGGTCCCTGCAGCGCACGGCGCTGCTGGTTACGACGCTGAGCTCGCTGCTGACGCCGCTGATGGCTTCGGCGATCAACGTCGCCTTGCCGGCCATCGGCCGCGAGTTCGCCATGGGTGCCGTCACGCTGGGCTGGGTGGCCAGCGCCTATCTCCTGGCCGCCGCCGCCTTCCTCCTGCCCTTTGGCCGCCTGGCCGACATTACCGGCCGCAAGCGGGTGTTCACCATCGGCACGGTGGTGTTCAGCGCCGCCTCGCTGCTGGCCGGCCTGGCTCCCGACGCCCCCTTCTTCCTTCTCGCCCGCCTGCTGCAGGGGATGGGCGGGGCCATGATCTTCGGCACCGGCGTGGCCATCCTCACCTCGGTCTTTCCGCCGCAGCGGCGCGGCTGGGTCCTGGGCATCAACGTGGGGGCGACGTATGCCGGCCTCTCGCTGGGCCCGTTCATCGGTGGCCTGCTGACCCACCACTGGGGCTGGCGCTGGGTATTCTTGCTGAACGTCCCCCTGGGCCTGCTGGTGCTGGCCGCCGTGCGCCTGAGGCTGAAGCCGGAGTGGGCCGATTGCCGCGGCGAGCCCTTTGACTGGGCGGGGTCGCTGGCCTACAGCGCCGTGCTCACCGCCTTCATGCTCGGCTTCACCTGGCTGCCGGGCGTCCGCGGGGCGCTCATGCTGCTGGGGGCCGCGGCGGCTTTTCCCCTCTTCATCCTCTGGGAGTCGCGCAGTGCCCACCCGATCTTCCAGGCGCGCCTCGTACGCGGCAACACGGTCTTCGCCTTCTCCAATCTGGCGGCGTTGGTCAACTACAGCGCCACCTTCGCCATCGGCTTCCTGCTGAGCCTCTACCTGCAGTACATCAAGGGCTTCAGCCCGCGTACGGCCGGCCTGGTGCTGGTCGCCCAGCCGGTGGTGATGGCCCTGTTTTCGCCGCTGGCCGGCCGCCTTTCCGACCGCCACGAGCCCCGGATCGTCGCTTCGCTGGGCATGGCCCTGTGCGCCGCCGGCCTGCTTTTATTCAGCTGGCTGAAACCGGAGAGCGGCCTGGGTGCGATCCTGGCCAACCTGATGCTGGTCGGCCTGGGCTTCGCCCTGTTCTCCTCGCCCAACACCAACGCGATCATGGGGGCGGTCGAACGCCGCCAGTATGGGGTGGCTTCGGCGACCCTGGCCACCATGCGCATGGTCGGGCAGATGCTGAGCATGGGCATCGCCACGCTCGTCTTTTCCCTGTTCATCGGCCCGGCGCGCATCGCTCCCGCCAACTACCCGCTCTTCCTGAAGAGCATGCGCGTGTCATTCCTGGTATTTTTCGCCCTGTGCTGCGGCGGCGTCTTCTTCTCCCTGGCGCGGGGGCGCGTGCGCTGAAGGGGAGCGTATCATGCGCGTCCTCCCTCCCTTCGGTGCTTTCTTCACGGCAGTCTACGCCCTGCTCATCGTGCTGACCGGCGCCCTGCTGTTTTGGCTGAGCGGCCGCCTGGAAGTCCTGATCCTCCTGTTGCTGGCGCTGGCTCTATACCTGTCCCTCGCCCTGCGCCGGTTGCTGCGGCGCCGCCGCGCGGTCCGCGGCGAATTCCCCGGCGATTGGCGCGAGCTTCTCCTGTCCCGCTCGCCCTTCTACCGCGGCCTGGACCGGCAGGGCCGGGCGCGCTTCGAGAGCGACGTCCGCCTGTTCCTTGCCGAGACGCTCATCGCCGGCATCGGCGGAGCTCCCGTCTCCTGGCAGTCCATGCTGCTCATCGCCGCTGCCGCCGCGGCCATGCTGCATGGCCGGCCCGACTGGGAGCCGCCCCTCCGCGACGGGATCACTGTCTATCCCGGCTATGCCTTTGACCGCAATTACCGGCCCGGCAAGGGGAATATCGCCGGCCAGGCGCCGGCGGGCGGGCCGCTGCTCGTTGCCGCCAAAAGCCTGGAAGAAGGATTCGCCGGCGAGGTGGATGGCTACAATGTCATCCTTCACGAGTTGGCTCATTACTTCGACCTGGAGGCCAGGAAGGCCGGGGCGCGGATCGTTGCCGGCGGGCAGGAGACCTCCTGGAGCGAAGCCGTCGAACAGGAGTTCGGGGCCCACAATTTCGCCGCTTCCGTGCTCTCCGACTACGCCGCCCAGAACGAAGCCGAGTTTTTCGCCTGTGCCAGCGAGATGTTCTTCGAAAACCCCAAGCGGCTCGCGGCCGCCCATCCGACTTTGCATTTGCTGCTCAGTGAATTCTACGGCCAGGATCCCAGCCGGGTCCTAAACCAGCGCTAGCAGCCCCGGCTGCTCGGTGCGCAAAGAATCGCCGCAGCCCTGGCCCCTGCATCCGGCCTCCCTTTTCGCCCGGTTCTTCATCTGAGCCGATTCTGGGCAAGGATGGAAACAGGATGACTGGGAAATTTCCCTCGAATCGAGCGCCGAGGATTCTATCCCCAGCTGGCCGGACTCAGGTCCCGGAATCGCTTTGAATCCGGTTGCGGCCGCCGCGCTTCGCCTCGTAGAGGGCGCTGTCGGCGCGGGCGATGAACTGATTGGCCTCGGTCGAAGCCGGCGGCACCATGGTGGCGACCCCCAGGCTGACGGTTACGATGGGCGAGACCTGTGAGGCGGGATGGGGGATGGCCAGGGCGGCGACCGCCGCGCGGATGTTCTCGGCGATGATCCGCGCCCCGTCGTTGTCTGTCCCCGGGAGCAGGAGGAAGAACTCCTCGCCGCCGGTACGCGCCGCCAGGTCGGCCGGGCGCTTGACCTGGGAGCGGATGGCCGCCGCCACCTTGCGCAGGCACTGGTCGCCCTCCTGGTGGCCGAACGTATCGTTGTAGGGTTTGAAGTAATCGATATCGGCCGTGATCACCGACAGCGGCTTCCGCTCGCGGCCGGCCACGGCCCATTCCTTCTGGAAAATCTCGTAAAAGGTGCGGTGGTTGGCCAGGTCGGTCAGGCCGTCGTAGCGGGCCAGGCGCTGCAGCTGCTGGGTGCGCTCGTCCACGATGCGCTCCAGCTTGCGCTGGCGCACGCCGGCCCGATGCAGGAAGAAGAAGAAAATCCCGGCGACCAGCAGCAGGGCGCCGGCGGCAACCAGCCAGCGGAATGCTGCCGTCTGCGTGAAATAGGGGCGCAGGGTGAAGGCGAAGGCGACGCCGTCGCGGTTCCACACTCCGTCGCCGTTGGCGGCGATGACGCGGAACGTATAGGCGCGCGGCGGCAGGTTGGTATAAAAGGCGGCGCGGCGCTGTCCGGCCTCGATCCAGTCGGTGTCGAAGCCGTCCAGGCGGTAGGCGAAGCGCACCTTGTCCACCTGCAGGAAGCTGATGGCCGTGAAGGTGATTTCGATGTTGCCCTTCCCGGGCGCGATGATGGCCGGGCCCGGCAGGACGCGTTCGCGCCCGTTGATGACAACCTTGGCGATGGCCAGCGGCGGCTCGACGCGGTTGATGCGCCGGCGTCCCGGATCGAACACGGTGAGGCCGCGGATGGTCGGGAACCACAGGCGGCCGCGGCGGTCCACGCAGCCGGCGGGCGATGCCGGGCCGCTGCTCTCGGTCACCGTGATGCCTTCGGCCTTGCCGAAGGCGCTGCAGGGGATGCGCGCCAGCCGGCCGGCGGCAAAGGCGACGAGGTCGGCCTTGGCCACGTGGAAGATGCCCCTGTTGCCGTTCAGCCACAGCCGGCCGTTGCCGTCCTCCAGGACCTGGAAGGCCTGGTCGCTGTACAGACCGTCGCGGCTGCTGAAGCGGAAGATCTCTTCGTTGCGGATCCAGAGCAGCCCGGCATGGTCGGTGCCGACCCAGAGGTCGCCGTCGCGGTCCTTGCGGATGACCCAGATCGACTGGCCGCTCAGGTGCTGGTTGCGGATGGTCCGGAAGCGGTCCCCTTCCAGCACGGCCAGGCCGCCGTTGTAGGCGCCGACCCAGATGCGCCCCTGCCGGTCTTCCTCCAGGGCGTAGACATAGTTGTCGGGCAGGCCATCGCGGGTGGTGTAGCGGGTGGTGCGCCCCGCCGCGATGCAGTAGAGGCCGCCGCCGTTGGTTCCGGCCCAGATGCGGCCGCTGCGGTCGGTCAGCAGGGCGCGCACGATGTTGTCGGGCACTCCCGGGACCCGGGAAAATCTCGCTCCCTTCGCTGCCGGCAGGCGGAAGAGGCCGCCGCCGTACGTGCCGACCCATAGGGCGTCGTCCCGGCCCTGGGTGATCGTCCACACGTGGTCGCTCGTCAACCCCTGGCTGAGGCCGTACGTGACCCAGCCGCTGCCTTCGCGGCGGACCAGTCCGCCGCCGACCGAGCCGACCCAGATGCGGCCCCGGCGGTCCTCGAACACCGACCGCATGGTGTCAACCGGCAGGCCATTGCGCGCCCCGTAGAGGATGAACTTGTCGTCCTTCAGCTGCAAAAGGCCGTCGCGGGTGCCCACCCAAAGACTCCCTTCCCGGTCCTCCAGGATGGCGCGGCCCGACATCATCCCGGCCAGCTTCTGGCCCATGACCGATACCTTGCCGTTGCGGACGCGTTGGAGCGGTTCCTGGTTGGAGCCGATCCACAGCACGCCGTGACGGTCGCGGTAGATGGCGCGGATGTCGGTGGACGAAAGCCGCTCCGGCAGCTGTTCGAAGCGGCCGTCGCGGAAACTGACCAGGCCGCCGCCGCTGGTGCCGATCCATAGTGTGCCCTGTTGGTCGAGGTGCAGAACGCGGACGTCATTGTGGGGCAGGCCGCTGCCGGCGGCGAACGCCTCCACGCTCATGCCCCGGATGCGGTAGAGCCCCTGGCCGGTGCCGACCCAGAGGCCGCCGGCGCCGTCGTCGGCCAGGGCGGTGATGTAGCCGGAGGCGGACCCCTGGGCTAGGGCGAGCGGCTGGAAGCGTTCGTTGGCCCAGCGGTACAGGCCGCCGGGTGTCCCGACCCACAGGGTGCCGGAGCGGTCCTGCAGCAGGCACAGAATGAAGTGGGTGTTCAGCCCCTGGCGCTCGTCGAAGCGCTCGAAGCGGCCGCGGGCGTAGCGCAGCAGGCCGGCGGTGGTACCGACCCAAAGGGCCCCATGGGCGTCCTCCGCCAGAGCCTTGATGCTGTTGCTTGCCATCTCCGGCGTGTTGTTCTTGTCGAAGACGGTGAAGGTCAGGCCGTCGAAGCGGGCCAGGCCCTCGTAGGTGCCCAGCCAGAGGTAGCCGTCGCGCGTCTGGACCATCGTCAGCACCGAGCTCTGCGGCAGGCCGTTGGCGGTGGTGAAGCGCTCCACGGCGTATTCGTCCAGCTCGAGTTGCGGGTCAAGGGCGCACAGCGGGGCAAAGCCCGCAGCCAGCAGCAGGAGCAGCACTACTGACCGCAAACCCAGGTTTGTCGGCATCTCTCTCACATGAACTTTATATATGATAAATGGGCAAATTTCAAGGCGCGGTCGTGAAGATCAGAGAAGCAGCCACAAAGGGCACTGGCGGATATTCCTGGAAGCGTGATTTGCGGTACAGGGCATCGCCAAGTGTCCTCTTTTTACAACACTATTCACCTTCTGTTTTGGCATGGAATTTGCTATCAGATTGATGAAGCACCGATTGTGAACAGCGCAGGAATCGAAGGAGGAACGATGAAGCTGAAACAAGCCTTGTTTTTGTTACTTGTTGCCGGACTCATATTGCCGGCCGGACAACTGGCCGCGGCCGGGAATGCCATCTACGGCCATATTTCCTTTGTGGACAATGGAGCCACGATCCTTCGCGTCGATGGCGGCGAGGACCAGGCGGTTGTCAACCTGCCCCTTGCTCCCGGCGATACGGTGATCACTTCCGACGGCGGCCGCTGCGAGTTGCAGTTTGACAACGGCACCGTCGTGCGGCTGGACAAGGGTTCCCGCCTGCGCCTCGCTTCGGTGCTGGCCCCCAGCCTGACTTCGAGCTGGAAGATCACCACCCTGGAGCTGGAGAAAGGACAGTTGTACGCCCTGCCCCAGTCCTATAGCCGGGAGATGTTCCAGGTCATCACGCCCAACGCGGCGGCCAACCTCAAAACGCGGGTGCGGGCCTATGTCCGCATGGACGATGACGGCGGCACGTCGTTCTTTTCCGATGGCGGAAAATTCAACGTGCTTTATGGGGCCGACAGTCGCTCCCTAAGGAGGATCAAGATTAAGTCCAACCGCCCCGCGGCGATCACGGCTGCCCATGCCGCGTCCGGGCAGGTGGAGAAGCGGGGCCTCGAGTTCATGGCTTGGAACGAGTATGTGGACCGCCATTTCATGGAGCTGCACCGCGGCATGAGCAAGATCCCGCCCAAGCTCAAGCTGGGGAATCCGGCGCTGACCTACTGGGCTGAGAAGTGGTCTTCCCTGTACGGCGAGTGGATCTATGACGATCTGCTGGGCTATGTCTGGAGACCTGCGGATGAAGTGTTCGCCTATTCCCACCGCCCCTTCTTTCATGCCTCGTTTACGCGAATCGCTGGCCAGCTTTTCCTGGTTCCCCAAGAACCATGGAGCTGGGTGCCGGCGCACATGGGTACCTGGATCTGGCTGGATCGGGGCTGGACATGGATCCCCGGCGACTGGTTCCACCCCGGCATTGTGGACTACCAGGGCATCCATACTTTCCCCACATTCTACTATTATTGGAACTTGTATTATTGGAACATGTACACGGGGTATCGGGATCCCCGGCTGGCTGGCGAGCCGGGATGGCCGAACCGGTTTCCCAAGAAAACACGGCCGCCGCGCCTGCCGGGCCCGGCGATCAAGATCGTCAGGAAAGTCGTGAAAACGCCTGAGGCCGAAAAACGGCGGATCGTAGACCGCGTCGTGCCAGCCATTGACGACCGCAAGCTGCCGTCCGTGCCGGCGACCTTGGTTCCGGCCCCGAGCGCGCCGCCTGCACCTGTTCACGGAACGCCTGCCGGGGCTGAGCGCACTCCGCGGCGGCAGGCTCAACCGGTGCCGACGCAGATGATCGAGAAAGGCCCGCTGCACGACTGGAATCCCGACCGGCGCTGGGCAACGAGGAACGGTTACAGCATCCGTTATGCCAGCTCCCGCAACGCCGTCGAATGCCCGGAGCTGAAGATCTTCTCGGACACGCTGCCGGGCGTCGGCCGCATGGCTCTTCGGCAATCAACCGAAGGCGGGAAGCAGGGCGGCGCCCCGGCCAATTCCGTAACCGGACAGCCGGCCGGCGGCACCGGCGCCAAGACGGGCGCGGCGGCTCCCGAGCCGAAAGCAGGGAATAGCAAGGAGAAAGACGACGGCAAAGGGCGCTGAGGGGCAGCAGGGCGAAATTCAGCTTCGGCGCCCGCCCCCATTTCCAGGCAGCGCGAAGGTGGCGATGACGGCCACGACGCCGGCCACGAAGAACGTGAGCAGGCGCGAGGTGAGCCTGGCATTCATGCCGGAGATGCTCCACAGCACGGTGAACAGCAGGCCGCTGACGATGGTGGCGATCACCGCCCGGCCGTGATAGCGCTTCCAGAACAGCGTGAAGAGGATGACGATGGAGAAGGTGCCGCCGATGCCGGCCCAGACATAGCCCACCATGGTGTAGATGAGCCGGCTGGGAAAGACGTAGGCCAGCCCCAGGGCGACTACGGCCAGTATGCCGGTGATGAACCGTGAGCGGCGCAGGCTGTCCGAACCGCTGCGCCCTTTTGCCAGCGGCTTGATCAGGTTTTCCGACAGTTCGCAGGACGAGAGGACCAGAAGCGAATCGGCGGTCGATATCATGGCGGCGATGGCGCCGGTGATCAACAGGGTGGCAAGGGCTGGTGGAAACAGTGTCAGCAAAACGGACGGCAGCACGTGCTCCTGGTCCTTCAGCCCGGCCGGGCCGAAAATGGCGATGCCGATCCAGCCGATGGCCAGCGCCCCCATATAGGCGACCAGGGTCCAGGCGATGCCGATGTTCCGGGCCTTCTTCGCCTGGACCGCATCCTTGATGGCCATGAAGCGCATGCTCAGCTGCGGCTGGCCGCCCAGGTAGCCGAAGAACCAGGAGAAGGCCGCCATGATCATCACGCCGGCGGCGAATCCCGAGGCAAACATAGTTGGGTCCGGCTGCCTTCAGCGCTCCGGGGATGGAGGAGGCGAACAGGCCGGGAGTCTTGGCGATATAGATCAAGCCGGCGATCGGGGTGACGACCAGGGTGACGATCATCAGCACGGCCTGGACGCAATCGGTATAGATGACGCTGAGGAAGCCGCCGTAGATGGTGTAGGGGATGATGATCAGTGCCGTGATCAGCATGCCCAGCTTCTCGTCCACGCCGAACAGGGTAAAGAGGGTCTTGCCGCCGCCGAGGAACTGGGCGCCGACATAGAAAAAAAAGAAGAAGACAATGGTCGTGCTGGCCACGGGGCGGATCCATTTGCCCGGCTCACCGTGCTTCTTGGCGATGTACTCGCTGAAGGTGTTCACCTGGAACTTCTCCGCCTCGTCGCGCAGGCGCCAGGCCAGCCCGATCCAGGCGGTGACGATGCCGGTGACGCAGCCCAGCGCCGTCCAGATCTCGGTGAGCCCAGTGGCGTAAGCCATGCCCGGCAGGCCCAGCAGGGCCCAAGACGACTCGCCGGTGGCCCGCT
>JALOLC010000055.1 GCA_025456175.1 Acidobacteriota bacterium
GGCGTGGTCGCTGCCGCCCGACATGCGGTCGACGCGGCGCGGCGTTTCGCGGTAGAGGATGTCGAAGCCCACGCTGCGGTTGGCCGCCAGCAGGGCGTTTTTCAGTTCGGGCGACTTGTCCGCGATGGAGAGGGGCAGGAAATTCTCGGGCTTGATCTTTTTCAGCAGCTCCTCGCCGTCGACATTGAGCATGCGCGCCATGCGCTTCAGGCCTTTCTCGTCCCAGGGCATGGCGATCATGTCCAGGTTCAGGTAGGCCAGGGTGTTGGCCATCGGGAACAGGGGATGGTCCACGTACCAGCGCGAGCCCAGCAGCCCCTGCTCCTCGCCTGTCCAGAGGCAGAAGACCACGCTGCGCTTGGGCTTTTCCGGGTTCAGGGCCAGGGCGCGGGCCATGGCCAGTATGCCGCAGACGCCCGAGGCATTGTCCTCGGCGCCGTTGTAGATGTAGTCGCCCCTGCGCCCCAGGTGGTCGAGGTGGCCGCCGATGACCACCGCCTGGTCCTTGAGCGTGGGGTCGCTCCCCTCGATCCAGCCGATGACATTGGCGCTTTTAACCAGCTGGTAGCGCACCGGATTGCTCAGGCGCAGGCTGGCGCCGGCGATGGCGCTGGAGCAGGGCCTGTACTTGGCGGCGATCCTTTTCTGCAAGCTCTCGACCGTCTCGCCCGAACGGGCCAGGATGGCGTTGGCCATCTCGCGGGAGACGCGGACGATGGCCCGCCCTTCCCAGGGCATGCCCTGGCTGCCGGGGATCAGCAATTTCTTGCGGCTGTCGGGGAGGATGGGCTTGTCGTCTCGCACCTGCTGCTGGGCGACGACCTCGTTGGCGATGTCGCCATCGGCGAGCGAGCTCTTGGCGACGAGCACGGCCAGGGCGCCGCGCTTGAAGAGCTCCGCGGTCTTGCCGTAGTCGGCGCCGCCGCCGCGGCGGGCGAACGGCGCCGCGAAATACTTTTCCTTGAGCTCCTTTTTCTGGAAGGGGGAGGCGGGGTCATCCTTGCCCGGCGCCTCGGACAGGATCAGGACCACCTTGTCCTTGACATCGATGCCGGCCAGGTCGTCGTAGCCGGCCGCCTTCTCGCTGATGCCGTAGCCGGCGAAGACCACCGGTGCGCTCAGCTCCAGGGGCTGGATGGAGCTGTAGACGAAGTCGATGCCGGCGGCGAAGCTCCGGGCGCTGCGCGCCGCGCCGGAGCCGCTCTCCAGGACGGCGCCGGCCGTGCTCTCGAGCGCCTCCTTCATGACGAACTCCTGCAAAAAGCCGCGCTCGGGCTTGCTCACGGGCCGACCCGGCTCCATGCCGGGGAAGGCGCCGGGCGCGGCCTTGGGCAAATCGCCGCCCGGCTTCAGCCCCCAGAGGGCGAACAGGGACTGGGCATAGACGGCGGCGATATCGTAGCCGCGGCTGGCGATCTCGCGCCCCTCGAGCACGTCGTGGGCGAGGAAGGCCATGAAGGTCATGAGGTCCTTGGCGCTGATCGAATCGTATCCTGTCTTGGCTTGCGCGGGAACCGCTTCGGCCTTGTCGACGACCTGCAGGTTTTTCATCATCTCGGCGGCCGGGTCCGGCTTGTCCTGGGCGGGCAGCAGGGCCAGGAAAAGCAGGCTTATCATCAGGGCAAAAAGGGTTCGTTTCATTGTTGGGCTCCTTAAGGGGGTTCTACGGGAAAGGAATGGGGATGGTTCCCTTGAAATCAAGAAAGTTGAAGGGCAGGTGAGTTGAGGCGTTCAAGGGTCAGGAAGCGCCAATAGATCGCTGCCAGTGCCGTTAACCCTTCACCCGTCTACCCTTCTACCCGTCTACTCGTCTACCCTTTTACCCTTCTACCCGTCTACTCTCCAGCCCGTCTGCTTTTTTTAAAATTCGACTCCGAACTTGTTTTTCAGCGCCAGGGCGATGGCGAAGGTCAGGACCAGGTACCAGACCAGCCAGTGGGTGCGGATGCCCAGGAAGGAGACGGAGGAAATGCTCGAGGGAGGAAGCGGCGATTTTTTTGTTGGACAGGGGACTGTTCTTGCGGCCGTTGCCGACGACCAGGCTCTTCTCGACCGCGGCGCCGGCGAGACGCAGGACGATGGCGGCGGCCCCGGCTTTTTCCGCCTTCAGCTTCCAGTTCACCTCGCGCAGCGCCTCGACATAGACCGGGTTCATCGCGACCCGGTACAGGGTACCGGGCTCGATGGCGGCATCCACCGCGCCGACGCCGCCGCTGAAGCGGGCCTTGACCGTGATGCTCTCGCCGGGGCGGAAGGGGCGCATGCCGTAGCGGCTGTCCATCTGCACGAAGAGCAGGAAGAGCAGCGGCAGCACCAGGAGCAGCGGCCCCAGGTTGAGCGCGAAGTACTTGCCGGTGTAAAAAAGGCTTTTGCAGAACGAAGCGACAATGGTCTTCCAGAAGTCGCGGTAGAGGCGGATGGCCAGGATGTGGGCCTTGATCCGGTTCTTGGTGTCCTTGACTTTTTTCGGGCTGGAGACGGCGCGGTACACGACCAGCACGAACAGCGAGGTCAGCACGCTGAGAAAGAGGATGCCCCAGAAGGGGGGGAGCTTGGCGAAGGGGAGCAGCAGCAGGTCGCAGCCCCGGGTCAGGAGATGGTTGAACTTCTGCGCCATCTAGGAGATGTAGCCCAGGCCGCTGAGCTTGTTGGCCAGCTCTTCCTTGTCGTCGCCGCTCTTGATCTTCTCGTATTCCTTGCCGATCAGGTCCTCCACCAGTTCCTCCAGGGACGAATAGCCGTGGAAGGCGATGATCGCGGTGGCCTTCTGGTCGGCCTCCTTGCTGAGCTTGACTTTGCTGGACATGGTTTCCTCCTAGATGAGCGCCTTGCCGGTCATCCCGGCGCCGGCCGGGACGCCGAAGTATTTCAGGATGGTCGGGGCGACGTCGCGCATGTCGGGGACCCGGGCGTTGATCTTGAAGCTGGAGACGAACGACGCCGGCACGCGCTTGGGGTCGACGCAGTGATCGCCCGACCACCAGCCCAGGTTGTCGATGATGATGTCGCGGTCGAGCGTCCCCAGCGCCGAATTGTCGCTGATGCGATAGCCGCGGTGGAAGCCCAGGATGATGTCGGGGGCGCGCTCGATGAAGTCCTTGGAGAAGTTGTCCTCGGAGATGTAGGCGCAGGAGACGACCTTCTGGCCGTTGGCCGGGTCGACCAGCGCCTCCAGCTTGGCCTTGATCTCCTCGAGCAGGCGGCGCCGCTCGCCCGTAGTGACCACGCCTTCCTTCTCCCGCCCTTTCTGGTTCAGGTAGAAGCCGTTCAAGCCCAGGGCGTAGGCCCTGGAGGCCGGCCAGTCGGCGGTATCGAGGATGGATGTCTCCTCGGAGATGTCGCGGGTGCTCAGCTTCAGGTATCCCTCCCGCAGCAGCCAGTTGTTGATGTTGACCTCGCGGCGAAAGGGGGCGAAGCCGTGATCGGACATCACCAGGACCGGGATGGCGGGATCGATGCTCTTCAGGGCGCGGCCGAGGACGCGGTCGAACTTGCGGTACAGCTCGTCGGTGATATAGCCGAAGCGCCGCCCCTCCTCGGGATGGTAATAGGGGTGCTCCTTGTCGTTCAGGGCCCAGAACATGTGCTGCCCCTGGTCCAGGGAGGAGAAGTAGAAGAAGAGCAGCCCCTCCGGCTGGCGGTCGAAGCGCTCCAGCTCGTAAGCGAACAGGCGGCAGCTTTCGCCGAATACCGAAAGGGACTGGGTGATGAAGTTCTCCATGGAGAAGGTGCCGTTGCTCAAGGCCTTGGTGTCGGCCGGCAGGCCGATGGTGTGGAAGAGGCCGACGCGGTCGGCCAGCTCCGCGCTGTACCCCGGCGGCGTGCTGATGGGGACGGCGGGGTGGCGCGGGCTGATGTGGATGGGGGAGATGTAGAGGCGGAAGCGCTCGCCCATCTCCAGCAGGTAGAACCTGACCATGCCGCTGATGCTGGCCAGGCCGCTGATCAGGGGAAACGTGAGCTCCACCCAGTCGGAGTATTCCTTCTCGGCGAGCAGGATTTCCCTGCCCTGGATGTCGATGCGCACGGTCTTGTGGCGGTTGTCGACATAGGCCTTGAACGGCACCACGATCGGCTCGCTCTCCCTCAGCAGGTCGTTCTTCGGCCCCTCGAGCTGCCCCTCCATGACCTGGTTCTCGTCGATGTAGGCGTAGTAGACGTTGGCCGCGGCCAGGTCGCGCTGCGACTCATGCTCGTCGGAGGTGAAGAGCGTGTAGATGCCGTAGGTGCCCTGGATGTCGGGGGTGCCCATGCCGGCCAGGGTGCGCTGCGTGCTTGGCGAGGGCGGGTAGTTGGTCGGCACCTTGAAGATGGTGGCCGGGATGCCGCGCTCCTCCAGGAAGTCCCAGAAGGCCGGTCCTTCGCGCTTGAGAACCACTTTGCCCGGCTTGAGCGGGATGCGGTAGTCACCCAGCTTGACCAACCAGCGCGAGGGCAGCGTGTCGCTCTGGGAGAACATGGGGATGTAGGTTTCCGGATCGCGGTGCAGGAAGTCGAAGATGCCGAACTTGCCGGGGTCGGCGCCGGAAATGAAACTGCCCCAGGCTACCGGGCTCTGCGGCGGAATGCTGGAGCGCATCATGGTGAAGATGCCCCGGTCGCCCAGGCGCTTCAGGTTGGGCAGCTCGCCGGCGGCCATCAGGCGGTTGACGATGCCCGGATCCATGCCGTCGCAGCCGACCACCAGCAGCTTTTTGCCCAGCGGCTTTCCCGCCCCGAAATTCATGAACGGCGCCGCGGCCGCGATGGCGCCGCCGCTCTTTATAAAATCCCTTCTTTTCATTTCTTTCTCGCTTCGTGCGATCGGTCAATACTGCTTAATCATATACCAAATCCGTCACGATTTCAAAGGCGGCGCGGTTTTTCTGGCCGCCGAGTTGCTTTCTCATCCGCGCTTCGGCTAGTATCGGGCATGCGCGATATTTTCACGCCGGTCTTCCTTCTGAGCCTGGCCCTGCTGTTCCTGGTCCACGGCCTGGGACCGGCACCTTTCATTTTCAAGACCCTGGCGCTGGCAGGCTTCGGCCTGTTCGTGGCTTTCTTCTTGCTGAAAAAGCTGGGCGCCGCCTATGCCTGCGTGGCCTTGGCCCTGGCCCTGCTCCTTGCCGGCTCCTTCCTGCGCCAGAAGCAGGCCTTTGAGAACGGCCGGGACGTTCGCTTCCCGGCCCAGGATTATGTCACCCTGAGCGGGAGGCTGCTGGCCTATCCGGAGATCGGCAACGGCCGCTCATGGCTGCTGCTGCGCGCCCGCTCCGGCTCCTGGCAGCGCCGGGCGCTCGCCCGGGAGTTGAACGTGCGCGTCGCCTGCAGCGGCGATCTGCGCCACCTCGGCCGCGGTGACCTGGTCGAGATCGCCGTTCGCGTCGATGCCCGCCCGGCCAGCCGCAATTTCTTCGCCAACCCCTACGAGAACTACCTGCTGGTCCGCCATATCGGGGCCACGGCGTTCTGCAAGTCGGCGCAGCTGGTGCGAGTCGTGAAGCGGGCGGGCATTTTCTGGCGCGCCATCGGCGCCTGGCGCGAGCGCGTGCGCCGGGCCATCGAAGGCCGCTATGCACGCGACGGCGTCCTGCGGCCGCCCGGGGTGTTCTTGGAGGCCACCGTGCTCGGCGACCGCGGGCGGCTGGAAAACGAGGAGCAGGAGGTGCTGATCGGCAGCGGCGTCTTCCACCTCCTGGCCATCTCCGGGGCCAACATCGCCATGCTGGCCCTGGTCTCGCTGCTGCTGTGCCGCTGGCTGCGGTTCTCTCGCCGGGCGCGCTACGGCGTCACCGCGCTCCTGCTGCTCCTGTATCTGGCCGTCTCCGGCTTCGACGTCTCCGCCGTCCGCGCGACCTTGATGGCCCTGCTTTTCTTCGCCGGCCGCGTCTGGTTCATGGATGCCGAGCCCGCCAACATCCTCTCGTTCTGCGGACTGCTGCTGCTGGCCGCCAACCCGGCCGCGTTCCTCGACCCCGGTTTCGTGCTCACCTTCGCCCTCACGGCGGCCATCCTCGTTGGCAGGCGGATATTCCTCCCGCTGCTGCGGCGAGCGCCGCGCTGGGCCGGCGAGCTGCTGGCGGCCAACTTCTCCGCCGCCCTGGCGGCCCTGCCCCTGTCGCTCTACTTTTTCCAGCGCTACGCTTTCTCCGGATTCTTCAGCGGCTTGCTGCTGGCGCCGCTGGCCGCAGCCATCACCGTCTGCGGCGTGCTGCTCCTGCTGCTGGCCTGGCTGCCGCCGGCGGTCGCTTCGCTGGCGCTTCTGCCCGCGGGCGTCTGCCTGGATCTCTTTTTCGCCGCCAGCCGCTGGATATACGATCACGCTTCCTTGAGCGTCTTCCGTCCCCCGCCGCCGCTGCACTGGCTGGTCCTGATCGGCCTGTCGTTCCATGCCGTGTCGCTGGTGAAGCGGAAGGTTGGCTGGCGAATCGTCGCGGCCGTTCTGCTGGCCGTCCTGCTGGTTTTCATCTCCCTGCCGCCGCGACGCTACGACCCGGGGCGGCTCGAGGTCTATTTCCTCGACGTCGGGCACGGCGACGCCATCGTCGCGGTTTTTCCCGGCGGCGACGCCCTGCTGGTCGACGGCGGCGGCTCCAGTTATTCGGATTTCCAGGTCGGCCGCCGGCTGGTCCTCCCCTTTCTCCTGCAAAAGAGGATACGCGTTCGCTGGGCGGCGGCGACCCACTACCATCCCGACCACGTCAAGGGGCTGGCCGAGATCATCTCCATTCTCAAGCCCGAGGAGTTGTGGCTTGCTTCCGCCGCTTCTGAGGACGACTATTGCCGGCAACTGCTGGCGGCAAAGCCAAAATCAACGCGGATCAGGAACATCCAGCGCGGCTTCGCGAGACATGTCGCCGGCTGCTCCATCACCTGCCTCTCGCCACCGCTGTTCACCCATGCCGCGCAATCGGCCAATAACCATTCCATGGTCCTGCGCGTTGCCGACGGCCGGGTGGCTTTCCTTCTCTGCGGCGACATCGAGAAGGAAGTCGAGGCGCAGCTGGTTGGCGAGCCCGGCCCCGGGCTGGCTGCAGCGGTCCTGAAGGTGGCGCACCACGGTTCGCGCACCTCTTCCAGCGCTTGTTTCCTGGAGCGGGTCAAACCGCAGGTGGCGGTGATCTCTGTTCCGGCTTTCAGCGGCTACGGCTTCCCCCACCCCGAGGTCGTCGCCCGCCTGCAGCAGCGGGGCAGCCGCTGGCTGACGACGGCGAGGAGGGGAGGGATCAAGGTCGCCTCCACCGCGGCGGGGTTGGAGATCGAGGTGTCGAAGTGAGTGTCCTCGGCTTCTTTCCTTCTGCTTTTTAGGGAAAAATCCCGGCAGGAGGGGGAAAAGAAAAACTCCTGAAATAGATCGAAATGGCGGCGAAATGCGTATTGCTTTTTATGACACGTTGGGGGGGAGGAAAAACATGAGGAAAATTCAAAAATTTGAATTATTTCTGGCCTGCCTGGCCTTGTTTCTGGCGGCCGGAGCGAGCCTGGACGCCCAGCAGGATTCCAGGCCTTCTCCTCCCCCGCCTGTGGATGTGCCGCGGATCGAGGGAAAGATCGTTGTCGACGGCCGGCTCGATGAGCTGGCCTGGCAGCAGGCACTGCGGCTCGAACTGCCGTTCGAGACCGACCCGGGCGAGAACATCCCCGCCCTGGTCAAAACGGTCGTGCTTGTTTTTCATGACCAGGACAATATCTATTTCGGCCTGGAGTGCTTCGATCCCGAGCCGGCGGCGATCCGCGCCCGCTTCGCCGAGCGCGACCAGTTCGACGCCGACGACCTGATCAACATCAACCTGGACACGTTCAACGACGAGCGGCGCAACTACTTCCTGGGCTGCAACCCGCTGGGAGTGCAGCGGGACGGCATCGAGACCCAGGGCGGCGACGGGTCCTGGGACGGCATCTGGAATTCGGCCGGCCGCATCCACGAGCGGGGCTACACCATCGAGATCGCCATCCCCTTCTCCACCCTGCAGTTCCAGCGCAGCAGCGGGCCGCAGGTGTGGGGGCTCGACATCTCGCGCTGGTACCCGAGGTCGCAGCGCCACCGCCTGGGGCTGGTCAAGATCGACCGCAGCAACAACTCCTACCAGAACCAGTTCATGAAGATCAAGGGCTTCGCCGGGATCACGCCCGGGAAAAGCATCGAGATCGTCCCGACGCTGACCGGCATCAAGACCGACGTCCGCGCCGACCTGCCCGACGGCGATTTCGCCAACGTCTCCAAGAAGCTCGATCCCGGGCTGACCGTGAAGTGGGGCGCCACCGCCAACCTGACCTTCAGCGGCACGGTCAATCCCGACTTCTCCCAGGTGGAGGCCGATTCCCGGCAGCTGGACATCAACCAGCCCTTCGCCCTCTTCTACCAGGAGAAGCGCCCCTTCTTCACCGAGGGGGCCGACTTCTTCAGCTCCCCCTTCCGCGCCATCTACACGCGCACGCTGCGCGACCCCGTCTGGGGGCTGAAGCTGTCGGGCAAGGAGGGGGCCAACACCGTGGGCGCCTACTTCGTCCAGGACGACTTGACCAACCTCATCTTTCCGGGCAGCCAGGGGTCGGGCGCCGCTTCGCTGGACCGGCTCTCGTCGGCGCTGGTGCTGCGCTACAAGCGCGACTTCGGCAGCCAGTACACGCTGGGAGCACTGTTCACCGGCCGCAGCGGCGACGATTATGCCAACCGCGTCTACGGCTTCGACGGCGTGGCCCGCTTCAGCAACCGCGACAAGGTCTCGTTCCAGTTTTTGGGCTCCTCCACCCGCTACCCGAACGAGGTTGTGAGCGGCTTCGGGCAGCCCGCGGGCACTCTCGGCGGCAGGGCCTTCGGCGCGCAGTACGAGCACCAGACGCGGAGATTCTATTTCTACGCCGAGTACGACGACGTCAGCGACCTTTTCCGCGCCGACCTGGGCTTCATGCCCAGGGTGAACTACCGCGAGCTCGAGGGCGGGTTCAGCTACAAGTGGATCCGCAACCAGGGCTGGTGGTCGCAGATCCAGGTGGGGTCGAGCTTCGAGTATTCCGAGGACCAGGAGTCGCGCTTCCTCTTTCGCAGCAACAGCCTGAATTTCTTCTTCCGCGGCGCCATGCAGACCTATTTCATGTTCTACGCCCACCGCATACTCGAAAACTACCAGGGCCGGAACTTCCCGCGCTGGGCCGCCGAGAGCTACCTGCAGATGCAGCCCGTCGCCAACCTGCAGTTTTCCCTGAGCGCCCATTTCGGCGACCGCGTCGACTACGAGAACGTCCGCCCCGGGCGGAGCTTCCAGGTCAACCCGGCGCTCCTGCTCAACGTCGGCAGGCGCCTGGCCTTCCAGATCGACCACAATTACGAGAAGATGAACGTCGACGGCCGGGAGCTCTACACGGCCAACATCACCCAGGGGGGAGCCATCTTCCACCTCAACGCCAGGACGTACTTGCGGGCGATCGTCCAGTATGTCGACTACGGCTACAATGTCGCCAACTACACCTTTCCCATCGACCCGGAAACCAAGCACTTTTTCAGCCAGCTGCTTTTCTCTTACAAACTGAACCCGCGCACGGTCCTCTTCCTGGGCTACACCGACAACGCCCAGGGCGACCAGGAGTATCGCCTGGCGCGCTACAACCGGACGATCTTCATGAAAGCCAGCTATTCGTGGCAGATGTAAGAACGGCGGCACCAGAACCGTCGCCTGTTGGCCAACTTGCGGACTCCTTGGCGATCAAGGCCGCAACCCCATCGCGCGGAATGCCTGGCCGCCCGCCATTGCCGGGCAACATGGGCGTCAGGTCTGGCTTGGCGCCATTGGATCTGACTCCGCCCAAGCGATAGACTCCCTCAGAGCAGGGCGGCGATGCGGCTCGCCAGCTTGTCCGGCTCGCGGTCCTCGTACGCCACCTGGGCCGCGATCCTGCCGCTGCGGTCGATGAGAAAGATGCGCGGGATCGAGTCGGGCGAGCCGTATTGAAAAAAGGTCTCTTCGTCGGCCCAGGCGAAGGGGAGCCCTGTTTCCTTTGCCTCGGCGAGGCTCTTTTCTTCCGAGCCGCCCTTCTTCCAGCCCTCGACCCGGTCGAGGGCCAGCACCACGACCTGCACCGGCTTGCCGATGAACCGCTTCTGTGCTTCCGCCAGCTTGGGCATTGTCTCGCGGCAGGAGGAACACCAGCCGGCGGAGAATGTGAGGACGACCACCTTGTTCTTCAGCGCGGCCAGGCTTACGGGAGCGCCGTTCAGGCCGGCAAGCTGGAAAGCGTAGGCGGGCCCTTTCGCTGCCAGCTTCGCCTGGAACTGCGCGATGCCCCATTCGTGACGGCAATAGCGGCGGTTGACCTGAAAATTCTTCTCGGCGGGGAGCTTTTTCAGCGCCAGGTCGTAGGCGGCGACGGCGGCCGCGTAGAGGTCGGCCGCCAGCGCGAATTTCTTTTCCTTGAGCGCCGGCTGCCCCTTGCGGATGTAGATCATGCCCCGCTCGCCCAGGCTGTACAGATAGTTCTGCCGGCTGGAGCTGTCGCCGGGATTGTCCTTCAGCAGCCGCTCATAGATACCCGCTGCCTGCAGAAAGACGGCCGCGGCCTCTGCCAGCTTGTCGGATTGGGCCAGGCGGCTCCCTTCATCGAGCAGCTTCTCCGCCTGCAGAGCCAGCTCCCGGGGACCGTCGGCGGGGAGAGCACTCATCGGCTGCGCAACGAGGAGCAGCAGCAAGGCGCCGGCAACCAGGATCTTTTTCGCCATGGATTCCTCCTTCCATAGAGATCGCTTGAGAAGCGCCATTGTACAAAATAGTCAAGTCAATTTAAAGTTTGCCGCCCAACCGTCGTTGCCAGCGCGTTCGTTTCCGGTTTTGCAGCAAGGCCGGGGAGCGATAAGAAAAGGATGCCGGCGCTGGCCTGGGTGCGATGACAACGAAATCCAATTTATTGAATTACGTTAAAAAATAAATTTATTGTTGCTTTGCGAGTTGCATGGGCATACAATTCGTCCTTGGACAATGGAGGAGGCAACATGACAGGCAGATTTTTTAAAATGGCATGCGCTTTGCTGGTGTGCTCCGGCCTGCTGGCCGCCCAGGCCACGGTGATCAAGAAGGCCTACCTGGGGCAGCCGATGTCGGACTTCGAGCTGGCGACCCTCGATGGCAAGACGGTCAAGCTCTCGGCGCTGAAGGGCAGGAACGTGATGCTTGTCTTCCCGCGCGTCTTCTACGCCGTCGACGGCGACTGCTCGATCTGCGGCTACCAGTATGCCGAGCTGGCCGACCAGTACCAGGCGGGAAAGTGGAAGGAGACGTTCGACCTGGACGTGCTGGTCGTCTTTCCCTTCTCGGCCGAGGTGACCCGCGGCTGGTTCGCGCGCATCCCGGCCATGCTGGCGGCGGTCGAGGAATGGAAGAGTCCCAAGGAAGAGGATCTGAAGAACGAACAGGTGAAGCGCTGGATGGACATTGCCCGCCAGACCTATCCCAAGAAGTACGCCTTCGCGGCCGTACCCATGCCCTTTCCGATCCTCATCGACGAGAAGCGGGAGCTTTCCAAGGGACTCGACCTCTTCCGCGAGGAATGGAGCGGCGGCCAGGGCGCTCAGAACATCCCGGCGATCTTCATCCTCGACAGAAACGGCGTCGTCCAGTTCAAGCTGGTCGGCCAGCACACGGTCGACCGGCCCTCGGCGGCCTATCTCGAGAAGATGATGAAGGCCGTACTGTAACGATCCTGGCAGCGAAGAAATCCGCGACTCGTCTTCCTTGCACGTAGTGTAACTGTGCGGGGCGGTTTTGAAAACCGCCCCGCACTTGAAAGGCATTGCCTGACGGGGAAAGGGGCGCGAAAAGCCCCCTGCCGCGTCACGTCTTGGACATCTGCTCGATCTTGATCTTCAGCTCTTCCTCGAACTTGCCGGCCTCGGCGAATTTCAGCTTGAGTTCCTTGAGCTTTTCCTCGTTCTTCTCTTCGGCGATGAGCTGCTTGAGCTTCAGGCGCATCTCCTTGACCGACGCCAGCTTCTTTTCCATCTGCTCCCTGCTGGGCTGCGCCTTCATTTTGGCGACGCCGTACTCTTCGAGAATGGCCTGGCGCTTCTTGTAGAACGTGTCGAGGTCCTGCTTGATCTTCTCCTTCTTCTCTGGGGTGTCGGCGGCGGCGTACAGCTCCTTCAGGTACTTCTCCTTTTCAGTGAGCTTGACCTGGAGCTCCTTGAGCTTCTCCTCGCTCAGCTTCTTGCCGATCTCGTGTCCGGCGAGCAGCACCTCTCGCTTCTTGTAGAGATCCTCGAGCGCCTGCTTCAGCTTCTCCTTCTCCGCGGGGTCGCTCGCTGCGTTGATCTTTTCCTCGAGAAACTTTGCCTTTTCCTCGAGCTTGCGCTGCAGGTCCTTTTGTTCCTGCTCGCTCATGGTTGTCTTGTCTTCTTTCTGCGCGACCTCTTTCTTCTCGTCCGCGGCTGCGCCGCGGGCGATGACCAGCCGCGGCTGGGCCAGGGCCAGGGCCAGCACAGCGATCAGGGGCAGCGCCAAAACGATCTTGTACGGGACCTTGCCCGCACGGTTCATCCGGTTCAGCATGAACATCCTCCTTTTGATCTGCGATTGCTTGAGATGGCTGGCGAATTCGAACAGTTTGGCGCCGAATTGCTGTTCGAACAGCAGCAGCCTATAGCCGTCCGCATTGAAGCCTTGCGCGATGACTTCGCGGTCGGCAAGGTACTCATGAGTCTCCTTGAGGGCCTTGCGGTAGAGCCAGGCGGCGGGGTTGAACCACTGCAGCGCGACCGCCAGCTCCATGACCAGGATGTCGAGGGAGTGCAGCTGGCGGATGTGCACCGATTCGTGGGAGATGATCTGCTCCATCTCCCGGGCATTGACGCTTTTATCGGCATACAGAAAGATGCGGTTGAAGAAGGAGAAGGGCGGGATGGGCGAGGCCACCCTGACCAGGGTGATGTTGCGCAGCCGCTCGCGGGGATGGCGCCGCTGCAGGCGGTAGAGGTGCAGGAGGTGGAAGAGGATGCGCAGGATGAAGAGCGCCGCAACCGCCCAGTACAGGGCGATAACGATGGCCACGGGCGTCCAGGCCGCCGGGGCCTCTGCCGCCGGCATGGCGGTCGCGAGGTCGAGCAGCTCGGGCGAGACGGTCAGGGAGCGGAACGGCGACTGCAGCGGCGCCAGGGGCAGCAGGAAGGAGAGGGGCAGCATCAGGAGCAGGAACAGGCGGTTGCCCAGGAAGTGGGCGTCGTTGCGCAGCAGGTAGTGGTAAATGATATAGGCGGTGCCGAGAAAAACGGCCACCTTGAACAGGTAATCAATCCATGCTGCGCCCATCGGGTCCCTCCGTTTTCTGGCGTTCGATCTCTTCCGCCAGAAGGCCTCGTGGTCGACGAAGCCCTTCTTTTCCAGGATGCGCACGATGGTCGAGACCGTGTTGTAGGCCGGCCTGGGCTCGGGGAGGCGGTCGAGGATGTCCTTGACCACTCCCTTTTCGATCTCCCACAGCACGTGCATGATCTGTTCTTCGGCTCGGGTTAATTCTTTCATGCCTAAGTAATGTAACTAATTATTTAGTTTGTCAACTAAAAACTTAGTTAATTATTTTTTTTACTCCTAATTCTTTGGGCACGGCGCGCCTTGCCCCCACAGTTGCTCCTCAATCCGATTGGAGGCGATGAGGCAATGGGGAGGCAATGGGGAGGCAATGGGGACGGTGCTTGACTTTGTGACTTTGTTAAAATAGGGAAACATTGGGGGGGGCGAGGGACGGTGCTTGTTTTTTTGCAATTAGACGATCGCCTGCGTTAGGAGAACGTTTCCAGCCTCACTTTTTTCACTAGAAAAAAAGCGTGTTGGAAAAGTTGAATTTTTTCCAGCCTACCTGCTTTCGAAAAGACGGAGTTTTGCAGCAATATTTCAATTCAAGACCTGCCCCTTATTTCGTTTCCGTGAAAGCCTTTTTGCTGGCCAGGACGCGGTTGTGGCCGCACCCCGTAATGACCACGATCCGGGAGATGCCGGGGGCCGCGGTATGGGCCAGGGTTTCCTCCAGGACGAAGTATTCGTCGTTGGCACCCTGAATGATCATGGTGGCCGGGGGGATCGTCTTCAGCGCCCGGGCGCAGTCGTAGTCGTCGAGGGCCATGGCGAAGGTGGTTTGCAGTTCATCTTCAAGGGTGCGCCGTTGCGATTCGTCCAGTGAGTGGATGCGGCAGAAGTTGCCGATCACGTGGCGCGTGGTCGCCGGGGCGCTGGCCAGGAGCAGCTTCGAGCAGGAGAAGGAACTCTCCTCCAAATGGGGATAGGCCGCCATGGCGAACAGGGAGGCCATCGCCCCCAGCGAGTGACCGAAAACGCCGTACACGTCGCCCAGGTTCCGCACCACCTGGGCAATGGCCCGGCCGAACTCGAACATGTTGGAATATTCCTTTTTCTTTTCGACCGGCAGGGAATGATGGGCGGGAGCGTCGAAGGCGATGGCCCTGAATCCGGCCTGGGCCAGACTCCGGGCCAACAAGGTCAGGTGCCCGGCCCGGCTGCCCCAGCCGTGGCACAGCAAAACGGTCCTCCCTTCTCCCCAGCCGTAGCACGGCAGGTCCCAGCCCTCAAAGCGGACCGTGAACATGTCGGCCTTTTTCAAGGCATTCATCTCGCCCTCACTCAAGGGCAATGCCGGCGGCGTGGCGAACATCCTTACCAAGCGGGAATATTCGGCTGCTTCTTTCTCCATTCGTCAGAATATACAGCATTCATGGGCATTTAGACAAGTTGTTGTGGGCGTTTGAACACTTTTTCAAAGTCATAAAGTCTCGCACCGTCCCCAATCTCTCAATCTCCTTAATAGGGATGGCCATCCGCACGGGAGGACTGGATTGCATGCCGCTGGCAAATTCGGATATGATCTTTTCATGAGCAGAATGAACAAGTTCACCTCTTTCATGGCCTCGTTGTCGCCGGGCTTTTGGGTCGCCGTAGGTGTCCTGGCCGTGCAGCTTCCCGCCGTCATCTCCGGTGGCTTCGGCATGTTCCGCGACGAGTTCTACTACATCGCCTGCAGCGACCGGCTCGCCTGGGGCTATGTCGACCATCCGCCGTTGTCGATCTTCATCCTGCGCCTGCTGCGCCTGGCCTTTGGCGAATCGCTGTTCGCGCTGCGCCTGGTGCCGGCGCTGGTGGCGGCAACGCTGGCCTGGCTGAGCGGCCGGCTGGCTAAAGAGATGGGCGGCTCCGCCTTCGCCCAGTTCCTGGCCGCGCTGGCCTGCGGCGTGGCGCCGGTCTACCTGGCCCAAGGCAGCTTCTACTCCATGAACATCTTCGAGCCGCTGTGCTGGATGGTCTGCGCCTGGCTGCTGCTGCGCATGATCGACGGCATTCGCCCGCGGCTCTGGGTCCCCTTTGGAGTTGTGGCCGGGCTGGGGCTGATGAACAAGCACAGCATGCTGTTCTTCGGCGCCGCGCTCGTCGTTGGGCTGCTGCTGACAAAGGAGCGGCGTTTGCTTGCCGGCAAGTGGCCCTGGACCGGCGGTGCCATCGCCCTGCTCTTTCTTCTTCCCAACCTGGTTTGGCTGGCCCGCCACGACTGGGCGACCTGGGAGTTCATGCGCAACGCGCAAGCATGGAAGAACATGCCCATGTCTCCACTGGATTTTTTCAAGGCCCAGGTGCTGTTGCAGCATCCCCTGACCCTGCCGCTCTGGCTGGCCGGACTGGCCGCCCTCCTTTTCCATGCGCATTTGAAGAAATACCGCGCCTTCGGCTTCGCTTTCATCTTCCTGTTCATCCTCTTCGTCGTGCAAAGGGGCAAGCCCTACTACTTCTCCCCCTTCTTCCCCCTGCTCCTGGCCGCCGGCGCCGTCGTTCTTGACCGCTTCGCCGTCAGCCGGCTCGGCCGCGGCCTGAGGGGCGCCTATGCCGCGCTGCTGCTCATCGGCGGCCTGGCCCTTCTGCCCATGTGGGTGCCGCTGCTGCCGGTGGAGAGCCAGATCAGCTATACCCGCGCCATCGGCTTGGAACCGCCGCAGATGGAGCGCGGCCGCAAGACAGAGCTGCACCAGGTCTTTGCCGACCGCTTCGGCTGGCAGGAGATGGTGGCCGTCGTGGCCAGAGCTTACGACTCACTCTCTCCCGCGGAGCGGGCCGAATGCGCCATCTACACGCAGAACTATGGCGAGGCCGGGGCGGTGGACCATTTCGGCGCACGCTACGGCCTGCCTGGGGCGATCTCGGGACACAACAACTACTGGCTCTGGGGCCCGGGCGAGCGCTCGGGCCGGGTTTTGATCATCATCGGCGGCGACCGGGAGGACCATCTGCAGGCCTATGAGGAGGTGACCCTCTTCGCCGTCCATATCAACAACTATGCCATGCCCTTCGAGACCGACCTGCCCATCTGGATCTGCCGCCGGCCCAAGGTCACCATGGATCAGATCTGGCCGCGGGTGAAGAGTTTCGGTTGAGCAGCGCGAGTTGATCGGAACAGGATTGCCGGCGGGTCGGTTACGGGCAGGTCTGTTTGGGCACGGCACGCCGTGTCCCTACGAATTCAATTTGGCGTGACCGCTTTGGGCGGGTCTGAGACCCGCCCCTACATTCGGAAACCGTCGATATCATGGTCGCATAGACCGCGCCCCACGGTTTCAATTCGGCGCGACCGCTTTTTCGGATCTTTTTCCGCTCAGGAACTCGATGTCGATGCGGCCGATACAGACCTTGGCCACCCGGCGTCGATTGCGTCCAGCACGGCGGCATCCACGCTTTGATCGAACTTGCGGGCAAAGAACTGCGGGAATTGCTTGATTTGCTCTAGTTGCTTGATCGTGTACACGTAGGGGAGCTCAAAACGCTTCGATCGGGCACGACGGTCCGCATCTCCTTCAGGATCGCCCCGCTCAGCGCTGAGCGCATGATCATGGTCTGGAAAAAGCTTTCATCAGGCCCATCGAAATTGCGAAATACGCGGACGATGGGATCGTTTTCGTCTTTCAGCATCTCCAAGATATACGCAACGGCCACATCGGGGAACATCCAAAAAGCGGAACCGCCATACAGGGTGCAATTGAGCCTTTTCAGGTCCTTTTCTGTTCTGGAGAACAAGGAAGCCATTTTGCCGGCGGTATACAGGGGGACCTTGATGCCTTTGCGCATGAGACCCGGTTTGAGTCTCCTGTTGATCCAGGTATTGGCAAGGATCAGGGCTTGCGGCTTTTGCTGCTT
>JALOLC010000056.1 GCA_025456175.1 Acidobacteriota bacterium
ACGCCGAAGCCGGTGGCGCCCTCGGCGCCGAGGCAGAAGTTGGGCTTGCTGAGGAAGGCGGTGCCGGCGATGTCGATGTGGGCGAAGGGGATCTTGCCCGCGAACTCGCTGAGGAACAGTCCGGCCTTCACCGAGGAGGCGCCGTTGTAGTTGGCGTTCTTCAGGTCGGCGACCTTGGACGTGATGCTCTCGCGGTATTCCTCGGGCAGCGGCATCTCCCAGAGCAGCTCGCCGCTGGCCTCGCCCGCGCGCGTCAGGCCGGCGCTCAGCTTGCGGTTGCGGCAGAACAGCCCGGCATAGGAGTCTCCCAGGGCGGTGACGATGGCCCCGGTCAGGGTGGAAAGCTCGATGATCATGTCGGGCTTCTGCCGGGCGGCGATGATCAGCGCATCGGCCAGGATCAAGCGCCCCTCGGCGTCGGTGTTGACGATCTCCACCGTCTTGCGGTTGGCGTAGGTGATGATGTCGCCGGGCTTGTAGGCGCGGCGGCCGGGCAGGTTCTCGGCCAGCGGCGCCAGGGCGGTCACCCGCAGCGGCAGGCGCAGGCGCGCCGCCGCGCTCACCGCTCCCAGCACGGCGGCGGCGCCGGCCATGTCGCATTTCATTTCCTCCATGCTGTTGCCCGGCTTGAGGTTCAGGCCGCCGGCATCGAAGGTGATCCCCTTGCCGACCAGCGCCACGGTGCGGCGGAAGCCCTTCGGCGCGTAGGAGAGGCTGAGCAGGGCCGGCTCGCAGCACGAGGAGGCGCCCACGGCCAGCAGGCCGTTCATGGCGTTCTCCTCGAGCTCCTTCTTCCGCCAGACGCTGAGCTCCAGGCTGTGCCGGCTGGCGCTCTCGCTGAATTGAGCGACCAGTGAATCGGGATGGATCTTGGCCGGCACCTCATTGACCAGGTCGCGCACCCGTTTCGTCTCCTCCAATACGGCTTCCCGGGTCTTCAGCTCCGCGGCCTGGAGGGGAACCCGCTTTTTGAAAACCAGCTGGATGCGATCGACGGGCTTGGATTTCTTCTTCTTATAGAGGTCGAAGCGGTAGTTGTTCAGGTGCAGATAGTCGCTGAAGGTCTGGAGATAGCCGGCGGAGTAGGGGCCGGCGGCGGTGAAATAGATCAGGGTTCGGTCCACCCGGTTCTCGTGCAGCAGGGCCATGGCGCGGCAGGCCAGCTTGCGGGCGTCGGGGAGCGAGCCGGGGCGTCCGGCGCCGAGCAGCAGGAACAGGCGCTGCTCCTCCAGCGAATGGCAAGCCAGCGCCTCGCCGATCTCGCCCTTGAATTTGCGGCGGCGGGCCGGGAACTCCAGGGCCGGAAACTCCTGCCAGAGTTCGCCGGGATCCATGCCTTTGAAGACGGGCAGGACGACGCAGAGGTGCGGTTCGGGCCGGTATGCCGACCGCTTGATGATCTTCATTCGTTCACCTCATTCGGCCGGCTTGAGTCGGCCTGCTTGGCGAAATGGTCGAAGCCGAGGGCGGGCAGCCGCAGGCGCCTGCCGTTCTCCCGCAGCTGCAGGCGGCGACCCTTCGCGACCCGGCCAATGATATGATAGGCCATCCCGGTCCGGCGCAGGCGCTTTTCCCGCTCCGGCGCGATCGTGAACAGCAGCTCGTAGTCTTCGCCGCCGGCCAGGACCAGTTTCTTCTCCGCCAGGCCGAGCCGCCGGCATTGCCGCTGAAAACCGGGTGCCTGCGGGATGCTCCCGTAGTCGATCACGGCGCCGGCTCCGGAGGCGCGCAGCACGCGCGACAGGTCGAGGAGCAGGCCGTCGGAGATGTCGATCATGGCGCTGGCGAAGCGGGAGAGCGTCAGGCCCTTCGCGCACTGGGGCTGCGGGTGCTGGTGCAGGCGGATGAAGGGCGAGCGCCGGACACCCGCCAGGAGCAGCTTCAGGCCCAGCGCCGATCCCCCGGTCGGTCCGGTGATGCCGACGAGGTCGCCGGGCATGGCGCCGTTGCGCCGCAGCGGACGGGCGCTTTCGCCGACGATGGTGATGGCGATGACCAGTTGTCGCGAGCGGGAGAGATCGCCTCCGGCCAGGTCCACGTCCCACTTCCTCGCGGCGCGGGAGAGGCCGGAGAAGAGGCGGCGCAGCCGGTCTCCCGCCAGGCGGGGAGGGAAGCCCAGACCCAGGTAGAAATACCGCGGCCGGCCGCCCATGGCCGCGATATCGGAAACGTTCACCGCCAGGGCCTTCTCGGCCAGCGCCTCCAGGCTGACGTCGGCGAGGCGGAAGTGGACGTCCTCGATCAGCAGGTCGGTGCTGACCAGCTGGAAAGACCGGCCGCGGCGGACCAGCGAGGCGTCGTCGCCGATGCCCGATCCGAAGCGGAACGGGAACTTTCTCTGCAGATAGGCGACGAAGCGCTGCTCGTCCATCAGAAGATCGTTTCGACCAGGGCGGCGTTCACCGCTTCGCGGAAATCCCTGACGAACAGGAAGTTCATCCCCTGGATGTGGCCTTCCTTCAGCTCGCTCAGGTCCTTCTTGTTCTTCTCGGGCAGGATGACGGTCTTGATGCCGGCGCGGCGCGCCGCCAGCACCTTCTCCTTGATCCCGCCCACGGGCAGGATCCTGCCGCGCAGGGTGATCTCGCCGGTCATGGCGATCTCGCGGTTGACGGCCTTGCCGGTGAAGGCCGAGATGAGCGCCGTGGCCAGGGTGACGCCGGCCGAGGGGCCATCCTTGGGGATGCCGCCCTCGGGAATGTGGATGTGGATGTCGGTCTTCTCAAACTTCTCGATGGCCAGCTGCAGCTCGGCGGCCGATGCCTTGATCAGGCTCAGGGCGGCGCTGGCCGACTCCTTCATGACATCGCCCAGCGAGCCGGTCAGAATCAGCGTCCCCTTGCCCGGGATGAGCTTGACCTCGATGAACAGAATGTCGCCGCCGGTGGGGGTCCAGGCCATGCCGGTGGCGACGCCCACGGCGTTCTCCTCGAGGAGCTGGTCGCGGAACAGCCTGGGCACCCCGGCGTATTTCTCCAGGTTGCGGCCGGTGACGCGGTACAGCTTCTTCTCGCCCAGCGCCACCTTGTGGGCCACCTTGCGGCAGATGCCGCCGATCTCGCGCTCCAGGTTGCGCACCCCGGCCTCGCGGGTGTAGAGGGCGATGATGTTCTTCAGGGCGCCGGGGGTGAACTCGACCAGGCGCGGGGTCAGGCCGTTGGCCTCCAGCTGGCGCGGGATCAGGTGGCGGCGGGCGATCTCGGCCTTTTCCTCTTCGTTGTAGCCGTGGATCTCGATGACCTCCATGCGGTCGCGGAAGGCGGGCTGGATCGGCTCCAGCAGGTTGGCGGTGGTGATGAACAGGACCTTGGAGAGGTCGAAGGGCACGCCGAGGTAGTGGTCGGTAAAGGTGTTGTTCTGCTCGGGGTCGAGCACTTCCAGCAGGGCCGACGACGGGTCGCCGCGGAAATCCATGCCGATCTTGTCCACTTCGTCCATCATGAACACCGGGTTGTTGGTGCCGGCGTTCTTCAGCTCCTGGATGATCTTGCCGGGCAGGGCGCCGACGTAGGTGCGGCGGTGGCCGCGGATCTCGGCCTCATCGCGCACGCCGCCCAGCGAGATGCGCACGAACTTCTTGTTCAGGGCGCGGGCGATCGACTTGCCCAGCGAGGTCTTGCCCACGCCGGGCGGCCCCACGAAGCACAGGATCGGGCCGTGGCCGCGGGAGGTCAGCTTGCGCACGCTCAGGTACTCCAGGATCCGCTCCTTCACCTTCTCCAGCCCGAAGTGGTCCTGGTTCAGGATGCTGCGCGCCCGCTTCAGGTTCAGGTTGTCCTTGCTGGCCGCGGCCCAGGGCAGCTCGAATATCCAGTCGAGGTAGGTGCGGATCACGGAGCTCTCGGCCGACTCGGGGTGCATCTTCTTCAGGCGCTCGATGTTCTTCTCGGTCTCCCGGCGCGCCGCCTCGGGCATCTTCGCCTCCTCCAGCTTCTTCAGGTAGGCGTTGACCTCCTCCATGATCTCGGATTCCTCGCCCAGCTCCTTGCGGATGGCCTTCAGCTGCTGGCGCAGGAAGTACTCCTTCTGGCTCTTGTCCATCTCCCCCTGGGCCTTGAGGTTGATCTGGTTCTGCATGTTCAGCATCTCGATCTCGTAGCTGAGGAAGTCGTGGACCCTGGTCAGGCGGCGCAGCGAGTCCGCTTCCTCCAGGATGGACTGCGAGTCCTCGATTTTCAGCTCCAGGTTGGAGGCGATGATGTCGGCCAGCTTTCCCGGCTCCTCGATGTTCTCGGCGATGATCAGGATTTCGTTGGAGATGGACTTGCCCAGCTTGCCGGCCTGCTCGAACTTCTGGCGCACGTTCTTGATCATGGCCTTGTTCTCCAGGGTCAGCTGCGCCGGCTCTTCGTCCTCCAGCGGCTCGACGTCGGCCTGCAGCACCTTGCCGTCATCGTCGATGGCGCGCACCTTCACCCGCGAGATGCCCTGCACCAGCACGCGCATGCGGCCGTCGGGGAGCTTGAGCATGCGCACGATCAGGGCCACGGTGCCGCAGCGGTACAGCTGGTCCTGGCCGGGGTCCTCGACGCCCATGTCCTTCTGGGTCAGGAGCAGGATCAGGCGGTCGCCGCTCAGGGCGGCGTCGACGGCCTTCTTGGACTTGGGGCGGCCGACGTAGAGCGGGACGATCATGTAGGGGAAGACCACGATATCGCGCAGGACCAGGACCGGCAGGCGCCCGGGAACCTGGACCTTCTCCGCCTTCTCCTCCCTCTCGGCGGCGACTGGGGACTGGATCTTTTCCTCGCCCATCACTTGATCTCCACGGCGATCTTGGACTCGCCCCGCTTGCGCACCTCGAGGATCAGCACGCCGTTCTCCATGAGCGAGGTGACCTGGGACGTGTCCAGGGGGAAGTCGATGACGATCTTCTTGTAGAAGGTGCCGAACTCGCGTTCGAACAGGTAGTAGGTCACCGGCCCGCGCTCCGGGCGCGGCTGCTTCTTTACGCCCTTGACGATCAGCTCCTGGTTGTTGAGCAGGGTGATGGCGACGTCCTCCTTGGCCACGCCCGGCAGCTCCATCTCGATGACCAGGGAGTCGTGCGTCTCCACGATATTGGTGCTGGGCTTCCAGTCGATGTGGGTGCTGATGCCCGAGGGATAGTTCTTGGTGATCTCGACCTCGAAATAGGGAAAGTTCTTCTTGGCCATTCATTCCTCCTTCCGCAAGAGGCTGTGCAGTTCGGTGAGGAACTCCTCCAGGCTCTTGAATTCCAGGTAGACCGAGGCGAAGCGCACGTAGGCCACCTTGTCCAGCTTCTTCAGCTTCTCCATGATCATGCCGCCGATCTTGAAGGTCGGGACCTCGCGGTCGGAGCGCGAGAAGAACTCCTCCACCTGATGCGCCAGCTGTTCGATCTGCTTGGTCTGCACCGGCCGCTTCTCCAGGGCGCGGTACAGCCCCTTGCGGATCTTGTCCATGTCAAAGGGCTCGCGCCGCCCGTCCTTTTTGACCACCATCAGCGGCACGTCCTCGATCTTCTCGTAGGTGGTGAAGCGCTTGCCGCAGTGCAGGCACTCGCGGCGGCGGCGGATGTACTGCCCGTCCTTGCTTTCGCGGGTCTCGATCACCTTGTCGGCGATCTCGGCGCACTGCGGGCAGTTCACGTTCTCCTCCCCAGCCGGCCGATGATGCGCAGGCTCAGCCCCTCGTGCCAGAGGGCGATCAGCCCCAGCACGATGGGCGGCGCCAGCAGCAGGAAGTGGAACAGGATGGTGAAGGCCACCGCGGTCTTCTCGGGTACGGCGAACAGCCCGGTCAGGGCGAACTTGGCGGCCAGGTCCAGGCTGCCGACCATGCCCGGCGTGGGCACCGCCGCCGAGACGAAGACCACGGCCAGAAACGGCGCGATCGCGGGCAGGCCGGGGCGGATGCCGAACCCATGCAGCAGCAGCCCGTAGGAGAGGGCGATGAGGCCCCAGTGCAGCAGCGAGAGGCCGGCCACCGCCGCCATGCCCCGTCCGCCCAGGTCCAGGCGCAGGGCGCGGACGAAATTCAGGATGAAACGGACCGCGGGCTCCCGCCAGCGCCGCGGCAGGAGCCGGGACGCGCCGCGCACGAGCTTTTCCGTCCAGGGGAAGAACCGGGGGGAATTGGCCACGGCGATGACCAGGAAGACCAGGATGACCAGCGGCACGAGCAGGACGGCCGCCGCCCGCAGCTGCCGCAGCACGGGCGAGGGGTTGCCCCCGGCGGCCAGCAGGTAGAGGCACAGCAGCGTCAGGACGGTGAGCAGGTCGAACAGCCGCTCATTGACGATGGTGGCGATGGCCTGGCTCTTCTTGATCTCCTCCTTCTCGGCCAGCAGCACCGGCCGGGCGACCTCGCCCAGCCGTCCCGGCAGCAGGTAGGAGATCATGAAGCCGATGAGTGAGAAGTTCCAGAGGCTGCGGAAGGGGATGGGCGCCTTGAACGGCCGCAGCAGCAGCCCCCAGCGTCGGGCGCGCACGGCATACTGCGGCAGGGCCAGCAGCAGGAACAGCAGGGGGTAGAGCAGGGGGATGGAGAGCCAGACGTCGCGGATGCCGGCGAAGTCGACGCGGCGCAGGAACAGCCAGACGAAAAATGCCGACAGGGCGCTGAAGAGCGTGATTTTCCATAGTCTCATCGCTGGGGGCTATGGTATTCTTTTCCGCGGCCGAAGTCAACCGATTCCTAGCCCCGGTGCTGGGGCAAAAAGGCGATGAAGGTCGTGCCGACGCCCTTCTTGGCGTCGATCTCGATCCAGCCGGAATTCTCCTCGATGATCTCCTTGACCGTGGTCAGGCCCAGGCCGGTTCCCTTGTCGCCCTTGGTGGTGAAATAGGGCTCGAAGATCCTGGTGATGATCTTTTCATCGATGCCCGTGCCGTTGTCGTTGATGCGGATGCGGATAAAATTGTTCTCCGCCCTGGGAATGAAGACGCGGTCGGCGCTGATGCCGATCAGCCCCTTCTCGCGCTCGGCCGCCAGGATGGCGTCCTTGGCGTTGATCAGGATGTTGAACAGCGCCAGCAGGAACTTTTCCTTGTTGATCAGGATGGTCAGGTCGCCGTCCATGAACGCCGTCTCGACCTCGATGCGCTTCAGGACGGTCTTGCCCAGCAGGTTGAGCACGGTCCGGACGGCCTCGCGCACGTCCATGCTCTCCTTTCTCAGCTTCTCCTTGCGCGAGAAGTCCAGGATGTCCTTGCCCAGGTGGTGGGCGCGCAGGGCCACCTCTTCGATCAGCAGCGTGCGCTTGAAATGGGGATGGCTCTCGCCCACCTCCTTCTTGAGCATGGACAAGTGGCCCAGCAGGCTGGTCATCAGGTTGTTGAACTCGTGGGTGAAGCGGCTGAGGAGCTCGCCGAGGGTGCCGAGTTTCTGGGCGTGGACCAGCTTCTCCTCGAGCTCGAACTTCTCGCTGATGTCCTCGATCTGCAGCACTTCGGCCGGGGTTCCGGGCAAGGGGATCTTGTACAGGGTCAGGCGCAGGACCTTCTCGACCCCGCTCTCGCCGACCACCGAGTAGTTCTCGTGAAAGCGGGGGGTGCCGCTCAGCAGGACCTTCAGGTAGTCCTCCTTCAATGGCGTAAGCGCCGGCAGCTGGTCGAAGAGGGATCGCCCCTTGAGTTGGGCCAGCGGCCGCTCCAGCACATTCTCTGCCGCCGGGTTCATGGTGATCACCTCGCCGTTCTCGTTGCCGATGACGATGGCCGACGGGGAGTGCTCAACGATCTTCTCGAAGAACTGCTGCAGCTCGAGGATTTCCTCGCGCTGGACCTTCAAGGAGTCGGACATGCGGTTGAAGACGCCGGCCAGTTCGCCGATCTCGTCCCGGGATTCGAGCTTCATGCGCACGTCGTAGTTGCCGCCGGCGATGGCTTCGGCGCCGCGGGCCAGCCGCATGATCGGCGCCGTGAGCTTGCGGCCCAGCAGAAAGCTGGTCAGGATGACGACCAGGCCGATCAGCAGCGACAGGTACAGCAGGCCGTCGATGCTGACCTGCTTGGCGGCCAGAATGTTCTCGATGGAGACGCCGACGAAGATTTTGCCCACCGGCTTCTTGTCGGCGCCCTCCACGGCAAAGGCCTCGATGAGGAAGCGGTCGCCGCCGGGCTGCAGGCGGATGGCCGCCGGCGAGTTCATGGCCTCCGGCTTGAGAAAGACCATCTCGCCGTTGCGGTCGTTCAGGGTGGAGGCGATGGGCCGGTCCGCGGCATAGAGCATGATCTCGGCCTTGCACTTCTCCTTGATCTGGTCGGCGAACTCCAGGTTGAAGGGGATCTCGAGCAGGGTGAACCCCTCGAGCCCGAAGGTGTCCGGGTCGACGATGGGCGAGATGGCGGCCAGGCACAGGTTGCCGTCGATTGAGAAGACTCCCGCCTCGCGGATCAGCGGGTCGCGCTCCCGGCTCAGGAAGCTGACCTGGGCGCGGCTGTTCTCGGAGATGTAGCTGGCCGAGGAGTTGTTGTGGGCCACGATGAATTTGCCCGCCGGGTCGAGGATCATGATGTTGGTGTTGGCGAAGAAGAAATTCTTGAATTCCAGGGCCATGGCCAGGTCGTCCAGGTTGCGGACGTTTTCGCTGATCTCCTTCAGCTCGGAGAGGAACAGGGCCTTGCGCACCAGGTCGCCCAGGTTCTCGAGGAAGACGCTCTCGGCCACCTTGCGGGCATTGGCGATCTCCTCGCGGGCCGTCTTTTCGTAGCGGGTGGAGAGGGAAAGGATGGAGAAGTTCAGGGTGATGACGATGGACAGGACGGCGATGAGGATCAGCGAGAGGAGGAGCTTGGTCTTGATCTTCATTTTTTCTGTAAGGCGAACAGGTGCAGCTTGCCGAGCGGGTTGGGCTCGATGTTGCCCACCCGGCGGTTGAAGATGATGACGCGCTTGTCCTGGTACAGGGGGATGACCAGGCCGTCGCTGACCAGGAGATGGTCGATCTGGCGGTACAGGGCGCGGCGCCGGTCGGGTTGGCCTTCGCGGCGGGCGCGGGCCAAAAGATCCAGCAGGTCACGGCGCTTGCTGGCGGCGACATTGGCCAGCCCCTGCTGCTGCAGCTGCTCCGACAGCAGCGGATACAGCATGCTGTCGGGGTCGGGATAATCGGCGACCCACCCCGTGTAGGCCAGGTCGAAGTCTCCGGCGGCGATCCTGCGGCTGAGGGCGGCCGCGTCCAAACGGGTGAATTTCAGTTTGACTCCGATCTGCTTGAGGTTCCTGGCGTAGATGGTGAACAGCTGGTAGAGCAGGGTCTCCTCCCTGCCGACGAGCATTTCCAGCTGCAATTCGCCCCGCCCGGCCTCCTTGTTCAGCAACTCCCTGGCCCGGGCCAGGGAGAAGCCGCCCGCCTCTTCCTGGACCGAATCGGGCAGCAGGCCGCGGGGCAGCAGCGAATGGATGGGCAGCACGTAGTCCTGGAATACGAGGGTCAGCGCGCGCGGGTCCCAGGCATGGCCGAGGGCCTGGCGCACGCCCTTGCTCTTCAGCTGCGGCCGGGCGGCGTTGAGAACCAGGTAGGTCACGGAAAGGTAGGGGGCGGCGATCACCTGGACCCAGTCCAGCTTCTTGTAGCCGACCATCTTGGAGATCGAATAGGTCGTAAGGAGGTCCAGCTGCCCCTGCTTGAACTGCTTGTTCAGCATTTCGCCCTGGGGCACGACGGTATCGATGAACTCGTCGATCTGCGGCCGGCCGCGCCAGTAGTCCGGGTTGGCTTTCAGCACCAGGCGTTTGTCCTTCTGCCAGGAGGCCAGCTTGAAGGGGCCGGTGCCGACCGGATGGCGGGCGAAGTCCGGCCCGTGCTGCTTCACGGCGGCGGGGGAGACGATGGCTGCGCAATCGACGGTCAGCGAGGCCAGGAAGGGGAAAAAGGGCTCGGCGAGGATGAACTGGACCTGGTAGGCGCCGGTCTTCCTGACCGCCTGCAGGTTGGAGAAGATCCCGGCGAACATGGGGAAAGTGGACAGGCGGTTGGGATCGGCCGGATCCATCTGCCGGAAAAAGGTGAATACCACGGCATCGGCGTTGAAGGGCGTGCCGTCGTGGAAGCGCACGTTGCGGCGCAGGTTGAACGTCCAGATGCGCCCGTCGGGGCTGGTTTCCCAGCTGAGCGCCAGCCCCGGCTTCAGCTGCAGGGTCTGGGGGTCGAGGATGACCAGCATGTCGTAGATGTTGGCGACGTAGAACGACGAGTGGTCGTCCCAGACTTGGGCGGGGTCGATGCTCGCCGGCTCGCGCAGGCTGCCGGAACGCAGCACGCGGTCGGCCCCGTCTGGCGCGGGGCGGTCGGCAGCCAGCGGGGCCGCCAGCGCCATAAGGGAGAGGGCCAGCAGCGCCTGGCCGGTGCGTTTTATGTTCATGGCGTAGACTCCTTGGTAACGTCGCGGAAGATCGCCTGCCCGAGCGGCGTGAAGCCCAGGCCGCTGACCTGACGGCGGTAGGCCATGATGTCGATCAGGTGGAAGAGGGGGATCCAGGGCACTTCCTTCTTGAGGATGGCCAGGGCCTGCAGGTAGACCTGGTCGCGCTTGGGCTTGTCGAGGGTCGTTTTCCCCAGGTCCAGCAGCCGGGTCAGCTCCGCGTTCTCGTAATAGAAGCGGTTGCGGTTTCCGCTGGAGAAGGTGAACAGCGGGTAGAGGAAAAAATCGGGATCGGGAGCGGTCGACCAGCCCATGATCAGCATGTCGTGCTGGCCGCGGTTGGCGATGCGCATCATCTCGGGGAAGGAGACCTTGTACTTCGTGATCGAGATCTTGACCTTGCGGGCCGTCGCCGCCAGCAGGTCGGCGAGCTCCTGGACCCCTTTCTGGCCGTCGAGGAAATAGAGGGAGCAGGCGAAGCCTTCCTGCAGGCCGGCCTGCTTCAGCAGCGTGCGGGCGACCTCCAGGTTGAAGCTGTTCAGCGGCTGCTTCTCCTGGAGGGGGTGGAGCGTCGGCGGCAGGGAGGAGTACGCCGGGTCGGCCAGGTCCTGGAAGATGCGCTTGACCATGCTTTCCTTATTGATGATGTGCAGGAAGGCGGCGCGCACCTCCCTGCGGTCGAAGGGGGTGCGGCGGGTGTTGAAGCCCAGGTAGTGGACATCGACCGAGGGATTGCGCAGGAAGGCGACTTCGCTGCGCGGCGAAAGCTCCTCGAATTCCTTTCCCGATTGGATCCTGGTCATGTCGGCGCTGCCGTTGCGGATCTGCAGCAGCCGCCCCTGCGAATCGGGCATCACCTTGAAGATGACGCGCTCCAGGCTTTGGGCTCCGCCCCAGTAATCGGGGTTGCGCATCAGGATCAGCGACTTGCCCCGCAGCCAGCTCAGGAAGCGAAAGGGCCCCGTGCCGATGGGCTGGAAATTGGCGGTCCGCCGCGCCGACTGCGGCATGATGAAGGCCGCCGAATCGGCCAGGGCGGCGAGGAACGGGGCATAGGGGCGTTTGAGGACGATCTCGATTTCTGCAAGCGGCTTTGGAACGTATACAGCACGGCCTGGGCGTCGAAGGGGGTGCCGTCGTGGAAACGCACGCCGCGGCGCAGGGTGAACTGCCAGAGCTTGCCCCCGTCGCGGACGCTCCAGGCGGTGGCCAGGCAGGGCTCGATGGCGGTCGAGTTCTTGCGGAAGCGCACCAGCCCCTCGAAGACGTTGACCGTTACCTCGTTGGAATATAGGTCATCGGCCTGCCAGGGGTCGAGGTTCAGGGCGTCGCTCGGCCGCAGGTAGATGACGGAGTTGTCGGCGGCCGCGGCCGCGAAATTCCCGGCCAGCAGGATCATCGCCAGCAGAGCCACATTTCTCATTGTCAATGATAATAGTGCAACCCCCGCGTTTTTTCAACCGGCCGCGGGGATTTGCTTTATTTCATTAAATACCTTATAATCACGGCAACAGGTGATTTTTTAACGAAATCAGTGGAGCGTTTCGCATAGAATGCCGCGAGCGCGCGGTGTTGGGTTCAGCGAGCGGGGATCGCCGCTTGAGGAGGTCACATGATATTTTTCAAGATGCCCAGATTGGCCATCGGCAGGCGCACGGCCTCCCTGCCCATCGTCCAGGGCGGCATGGGGGTGGGGATCTCCCTTTCCGGCCTGGCGGCGGCCGTCGCCCGCCGCGGCGGCGTCGGCGTCATCGCCGCCAATGGCATCGGCATGATCGAGCCCGATTACTACGCCGACGGCCGCGCCGCCAACATCCGCGCCATGCGCAGCGAACTGCGCAAGGCCAGGGAGAAGAGCTCGGGCCTGATCGGCGTCAACATCATGGTGGCGGCCAACGATTTCCAGCAGCTGCTCGACGTCTGCATCGAGGAAAAGGCCGACGCCCTGTTCATGGGCGCCGGGCTGCCGATCAAGAACATCCCGGTCGCACGGATACGCGCCGCCGGCATCGCGGTCGTCCCCATCGTCTCCTCGGGCCGCGCCGCCGATCTCATTTTCAAGTACTGGGCCAAGGCCTACGCCGATGTCCCCGACGCCGTGGTGGTCGAAGGCCCCCTGGCCGGCGGGCACCTGGGCTTCCGCGCCGAGAAGCTGCAGGACGCCGACCAGCAGCTGGAAGTCCTGGTGCCGCAGGTCATCGCCGCCCTGGCGCCGTTCGCGGCCGCCTTCAGGAGGAAGATCCCGGTCATCGCCGCCGGCGGCATCTATGACGGCGCCGACATCCTCCGCTTCCTGAAGCTGGGAGCCCAGGGGGTGCAGATGGCCACCCGCTTCGTGGCCACCGACGAGTGCGATGCCGACCGCCGCTTCAAGGAGGCGTATGTCGCCTGCCGCCCCGGGGACATCGGGATCATCAAGAGCCCGGTCGGGCTGCCAGGTCGCGCCATCCGCAACCCCTTCCTGGAGAATGCCGCCGCCGGCGTGCGCAATGTCAAGCGCTGCGCCTGGCGCTGCCTGGAGCAGTGCGACATCCGCCACGCCGACTACTGCATCTCGGTCGCCCTGGACAATGCGCGCCAGGGGCTGCTCGACCAGGGCTTCGCCTTCTGCGGCGCCAATGCCCACCGCGTGGACAAGATCGTGCCGGTGGCCGAACTGCTGGACAGCCTGAAGCAGGAGTACGAGTCGGCCTTCGTCCAGAGCCTGGTCACATTGAAGGACGATTCCATCCAGGCGATCGAAAGGAAATTCGCCGGGTTGCGCCACGATTATGCGCAGGCGCGGCAGCATCTGCTCTGTTTGCGCCGGGAAGCCGAAAAGGCCTGGGAAACGCGCAGGGAATCGCTGCGCGAGGATTATGAGCGGGCGCTGCGCCTGGCAGAAAAATTCAAGGCGGAGTATGACGTGGCCCTCAAGAAATTGAACGACCTCAAGGTGCGCTTTCCGGAGAAACTGGCCGAGCTGCAGGCGATCGCCCGCCGCTTCCCGGCCGAGCCGCTTCCGATTCCGGCCCGCTGAAGCCCGCTGCCGGGGCCGGCTCAGGGTGTGGCAACCTCCCAGCAGCGCTGCCGCACCATCTGCGCCAACAGGTACATGAAAATGTCGCTGCGCCGGGTGCGGCGCAGGTCGTGGCGCCGCACGTCGAACCAGAAGAGGGTGAGCTGCTCCAGGGCCCGGCACTGGTTGGAGATGCTCAAGGCCAGGTTGCCCTCCTCCTTGGCGAGCATGTTCCTCAGCTTGCGGTTCATGACGATGATTCTTTCCTGAAAATCCCAGACATGCTCGCCGGCGCGCGCGTTGCCCGAGTTGGCCTCGTCGAAGACGGCGCTCTTGACGTCCTCTTCCAGCAGCAGGTCGGTCTGGTAGCGGATGAAATCGCGGAACTGCTCGGCCGGGTTGACCGGTTCCTCCGCGATCTCCATGGGCCTGGGGATGTGGGCCAGGAAGGAGAGCAGGTACTGTATGGTCCGGCGCGAGGCCTCGGTGCGCTCCCGGTGGCGGAAGAATCGGACCAGGGAGGCCGGCGACAGCTCAGGGCCGAAGCGCTCGGCCAGGGCGAAGTTCGGATCGGCCTCCATGACCTTCAGCAGGTATTCCGTCTCCTGCCGCACCCATTCCCGCTTGGCGGGGGCGCTGAAGTTCTCGGCGGCGAATATCTGGTTGATCTTCATGGGCATTCCGGACGGGCCCCGCTATCGGCCGCTGCAGCGGAATCGACGCGGGCATGCAATTCCTCGACCGTCAGGCAGTCGCCCTTGAAAAGCAGGGAACCGCACCTGGGGCAGAGGCGGGGGATCTCGTGCAGCGGCTGGTAGACGAAATCGAGGCGCTCGTCGTACACTTCCTCGAACAGCAGCATGTCTTCGTCGTGCGGGCAGAAGAAGAGCGTCTTGGTCTTCATGCCCAAGGCAAAGCAAACTGCGTGCCAATTGTGCGGGTTTCTCCGAAAACCTCATCAGCAAGCTCTCTGCCGTGCAACGCGGCGCCCGGCCATGGGGTGTTGTCCCAAAATGGGACAACGGCCCGGGCTGGCGGCGCAAACCGTTGTCGACAAAGGGTTTTGGCTGGTCGGGCCTGTCCCGTTTTGGGACAGTGTGCGGCCGGGGCGCGATGCCCGTGAACCATGAAGAAATCATTTGTCTTTGTTTTTTCAATAATGACCCTGGCGCTGGCGGCGGCTGGCGATGATGGCCGGTCCCAGCGCTGGACGGCCGAGCTGGAGGGGGGCGGGGTGTTCTCTGGCTACAACGACGCGCGCATCCCCAATGTCGGCGGCACCCTGTTCTCGCTGTCCGAGGACCTCGATATCGCGGCCAAGGCCTATTACAGGCTCCGCCTTTCGTACGCGATCTCGCGGCGCCACGAGCTCTCGCTGCTCTACGCGCCGCTGACCCTGAAGGCGGCGGGCACGCTGCCGGCCGCCGTCAGTTTCACCGGGGTCCAGTTCCCGCAAGGCAGCGACGTCGACGGCATATACACCTTCAACTCCTACCGCCTCACCTACCGCTACCGCTTGCTGGACAAGCCGCGGCTGCGCCTGGACATCGGCTTCACCGCCAAGGTCCGCGACGCCGAGATCGCCCTGGCGGCGCCGGGCCTCGCCGCGAGCAAGACCAATGTCGGCTTCGTGCCGCTGCTGCACCTGCGACTGGCTTGGGACTGGGGCGCCAGGCTGGGCCTGCTGCTGGAGGCCGACGCCGCAGCCGCCAGGCAGGGGCGCGCCGAGGACGTGCTGCTGGCGCTGAAC
>JALOLC010000157.1 GCA_025456175.1 Acidobacteriota bacterium
CTTGTAGCCCAGCAGGCGGTAGCGCTCCTCGCGCAGCACCAGCAGCCTCTGCAGCACGGCCTTGTTGTCCTTGTCGTTGTCGCGGTCGCCGCGCATGAAAAAGCAGGCGAAGAGCGCCTGACGCAGGCTGCGCTTCGGAGAGTATTGCAGGAAGGGGATCCAGGAGGTCTTCTGGGCGGTGAAGACCCATTTGCCCGCCAGGTTTCTGGCTTTGGCCGTCGCCGCCGCCTCGGCGATGATGCCGTCGGAAAGGCCGGCCAGGTCGTCCCTGTCGTCGATGACGATGAAGGACGAGTTGGTCTCGGCCAGCACGTTCTCGCTGAATTTCAGCGCCAGCAGCGAGTGTTCCTTGTTGATTTCGCGCAGGCGGGCTGCGCTGCACGGCGTCGAGCTTCAGCGAGGCGCGGCGGTCGTACACCGCCTTGACGCGGGCGAAGAGCTTGTCGTTGAGGTTGATGTTGTCGTTGTGGGACGACAGCAGGGGCGCCAGCTCGTTGGCCACTTCCTGCATCGGCTGGCTGGTGGCCGCGTCCAGCAGCGAGTAAAAAATGGAGCTGACATCGCCGAGCAGCTGCCCCGACATGTCGAGGGCGACGATGGTGTTCTCGAAGGTCGGCGGCTTGGGATTGGCCACGATGGCGTCGATCTCGGCCTGCTGCCGCTTCATCCCCTCCTGCATCGCCGGCAGGTAATGGGCCAGCTGGATGCGGTCGAAGGGCGGGGTGTCGAACGGGGTCTTGTAGGGGCCGAGGAATGGATTGCCTTCTGCGGCCGCAAGGGGCAGGCACAGGGCTGCCAGCAGCAGGGCGGGAACGAAGCGTTGGGAAATCTTTCTTTTATCCAAGGGTAACTCCTCCTTTGATTTGATTGCCAAATACATTATACGTGCAAAAGGGGTCCTTGGACCACAGGGCATGATTTTTTCTGCCGCCGTCCCAAGGCGGATGCACGACGAGCGGCTTGTCTCATGCGGAGAGCTGTGCTACCATGGCTTCTCCATGAGCCCGATGGCTCGCGGAGAGCCGATGCCAGGATGATGATCCATGCCATATCCCGTCTAGATCCCGCGCCATGTCCCTGAACACCCCCGCATTCCTGTTCTTTTTCCTCCCCGTCACCCTCTTGCTGTTCCTGCTGCTGCGGCCCCGGGCGCGCGGCGTCTTTTTATTGCTGGCCAGCCTGTTTTTTTATGCCTGGGGCGAGGGGGCGTACCTGCTGGTGCTGATCGGCTCCTGGCTGGGGAACTATTTCCTTGGCCTGCGGCTAGGGGGGCGGCGCGACGGGAAGTCGGGCAACGCCTGGTTCGCCACTGCGATCTTTTTCAACCTGGGCGTGCTGGCGAGTTTCAAGTACGCGCCCTTCATGGCCACTCACCTGCCGGAATTGCTGGGCGCGCTTGGGCCGCTGCCCCGGCAGGCCCTGCTCGCCCACATGCCCCTGGGGATCTCCTTTTTCACCTTCCAGGCCCTGGCCTACATCATGGACGTCCGCCGGGGCCTGGTGTTGCCGGAAAAAAATCCCATTACCGTCGGCCTGGCCATCGCCCTGTTCCCGCAGATCGGGGCCGGCCCCATCATCCGCTACCACCGCATCGTTGAGCAGCTCCGCCGGTCTCACTTCTCCGTAGACCGCTTCAACCGCGGCAGCCGCCGCTTCATCATCGGCCTGGCCAAGAAGGTCCTGCTGGCTTCCAGCCTGGCGCCCGTCGCCGACGCGGTCTTCGCCGTCCCGGCGTCCCAGCTGACGGCCGGAGTCGGCTGGCTCGGCCTGCTGTGCTATACCCTGCAGATCTATTTTGATTTTTCGGGGTATTCGGACATGGCCATCGGCCTGGGAGCGCTGTTCGGCTTCGATTATCCCGAGAATTTCTCCCATCCCTACTCCGCCTGCTCGCTGCGCGAGTTCTGGACGCGCTGGCACATCTCCCTGACCACCTTTCTCCGCGACTACGTCTTCCTGCCCCTCAGCTCCGCCATCTCGCGCGCCATTCGCCCGGCCCGCCTGCTGGGGATCAGGGCCGAATACTGGATCTACAACGGCGGCATGATCGGCACCATGGCGCTGTGCGGGATCTGGCATGGCTCGCACCACACCTTCCTGCTCTGGGGCCTGTACCACGGCGTGCTGCTGGCCGTTGAGCAGTCCTTCCTGCGGCGTTGGCTGAAAAAAGCCTGGACGCCTCTGGCCTTCCTTATGACGCTGCTGCTGGTCATGCTCGGCTGGGTGCTGTTCCGCGCCGACAGCGCCGCCCATGCCCTGCAGTTCTTCAAGGCCCTGGCCGGCCTGGGAGGAGGCGACAGCAGGATTTATTATCCCGCCCTCTATCTGGACAACCGCGTCCTGCTGGCGCTGGCGGCGGCGCTGCTCGGCAGCGGGCCACTCCAGCGCCTGCTTGTTGGCAAGGGATTCGGGAACACGCTGGCGCAGGGCCGCGCGGGCATGAGCCGCTGGACCGAGAGACTGGGCCGGACGCTGCTGTTCATGGTGTTCCTGCTCTCCCTGCTGGTCATGGCCGGGGACAAATACTCCCCGTTCCTCTACGTCCGCTTCTGACGACCATGAGACAACGGCAGCCACCCCTGTTCGCCTTGCTTTTCCTCGCCGTCCTGTGGCTGCCCCTGCTGAAGGCGGTCATTTCCCCGGCGGAGACCTATGCGCTACGCGACCATGACGAGAACGCCGGCGGCGGCGGGACGGAGAAGAGCTGGGTTCCCGCCTTCCTGCGCCGCTGGGATTCCCTGGCCAACGATAAATTCGCGGGCCGGGACCTGCTGGTCCGCGGCAACAACCTGCTCCAAGTCAGGCTCCTGCGGGTCTCGCCCAATGACATGGTCATGCTGGGCCGGGACGGCTGGCTGTTCCTGGACGGGCCGCACCTGGAGATGGACTATTTCCGGGGCGAGAAGCCGTTCAGCGAGGAGGAACTGGCTGGCTGGCGCCGGATGCTGGTCCAGCGCCATCTCTGGTTCGCCGGCCAGGGGATCCGCTTCGTCTTCGTCATCGCCCCGAACAAGAGCACGATCTATCCCGAAAAAGTGGCAACCCGCATCCGTCGCAACCGCAGCCGCCTCGACCAGCTGCTGGACTACCTGGAACGCCGGCCGCTGCCCGCAGGGTTTCTCCTGGTCGACCTGCGCAGGACCCTGCGCGCCGGCAAACCGCGCTACCCGGTGTACCGGCAGACCGACTCCCATTGGAGCGAGTACGGCGCCCTGCTGGCCGCCAACAAGATCCTGCGGGCCCTCGCGCGCTCCTTTCCGCTGCCCTTCCCGCAGCCGGAGGATTTCAACGTTTCCCTGGGGCCGGCCGCGCCCGGAGGAGACATGGCGGCGATGCTGAGCCTTGCTGACGTGCTCCGCGAATCCCGGCCGGTGCTTGTCGCCCGCCGCCTGCCGTCCAGGGCGACCACGGTGGAGCCGAAGCATATGCTGGATGAGCAATTGGAAAAAGAGGTCAGCGTGAACCCCGGCGCCCCGCTTCCCGAGGCGCTGCTGTTCCGCGATTCGTTCGGTTACGCGCTGGCCGCCCATCTCGCGGACCATTTCCAGAAGCTCACC
>JALOLC010000057.1 GCA_025456175.1 Acidobacteriota bacterium
AGGAATCTCGACCGCAAGGACCTGGTGGTCGCGGCGCTGGAAAGATGGCTGCAGATCGATATTGACGAAAGCCGGCTCGCCGGCGCAGCAGAAATCGAGGATCCCAGAAGACGGTAAGGCGGCAGTTCGGCAGCCATGCGGATTTGATTTTCAGCAATGGTTCCCCTACAATGGTCGAATGATCGACAAGTTTTCCCTGGAAAAGAAAAGCGGCGGCGGGCCCGACCTGTTCCTGGCCAGCTTCCTGCTCCTGTTCTTCGAGATGGCGCAGATCCGCTGGATCTCCACCAATGTCCGCGTGGTCGCCTATTTCTCGAACGTCATCCTGATCAGCTGCTTCCTTGGGTTCGGCGTGGGCTGCATCATGAAGAAGCGGCGCCCCCTGTTCCCCCTGTTCCCGGTTCTCACGCTGTGGCTCTCCCTGTTGTGCCTGTACGTTTCCGAGGCGGGCATCCTCAATCCCAACATCCAGTCGGCGTATTTTTTCGGCGGCGGCGGGCGGTTCAGCTGGTTGACCATGGTGCCCCTCGTCTTCATCGTCAACGCCTTCTGTTTTCTCTGCCTGGGGCAGAAGCTGGCCCAGGAAATGGACCGCTTCGCCCCGCTGCGGGGATACTCGTGGAACCTGCTGGGCAGCCTGGCTGGCACGCTGACGTTTTCATTCATTTCATTCCTGAACCTGCCGCCGGCGACCTGGTTTGCCCTCAGCGCCGGGCTCGCCCTCTGGCTGATGAGGCGGATGAAGCTCCTGTTCCGCATGGCGCTGCTCACCTTCATTCCGGTGCTGCTGATCGTGCTGTGGCAGCAGCAGCAGTCCACGTGGTCCGTGTACAACAAGATCCAGGTCTCCGCCACCGACACGGCGGGTTCGTTCAAGCTGGTGGCCAACCAGGACTACCACCAACTGGCACTGAACCTGTCGGATTCCTGGGCTGGACGCAGCCCCGCCCTAGGGCACTGGCAGCGTACGTATGATCTCCCTTATCTCATCTCCGGAAGGCGGCCGCGGGTGCTCGTTCTCGGCGCCGGGCTGGGCAACGATGTGGCGGCCGCCCTGCGCCGCGGCTGCGAGCGGGTGGACGCGGTGGAGCTCGACCCGGTCATTGTGGACATCGGCCGCCGGCGTCACCCGGAGCGGCCCTACGCCGACGCACGGGTGAGGACGTTCATTACCGATGCCCGGCGCTTCGTTTCCGCTTGCCGCGACAGCTACGATGCGGTGGTCATGGGCTGGCTGGACTCGCACCGCCTGTTCTCCTCGATGTCCAGCGTGCGTCAGGACAACTTCGTCTACACTGTCGACTCGCTGCGCCTGATCCGCCGGCTGCTCAAGCCTGACGGCCTGCTGGTGATGAGCTTCTATGTCGGCAAGCCGTGGATCGGTCACAAACTGTATCAAATGACCGTCCAGGCCTTCGGCCATCCCCCCCGCGTCTTCGCCTACGAGCCGGGCGGATACGGGGTCGACGGGCAATCGTTCGTGGTGGGAGCCGCCAGCTCCTGGCAGATCCCCGCCGCGGTGCCGGGCTATACGGAGCTGACCTCACGCTATGCCGGGGCAGCGCCGGCCGCGGTGCCCACGGACGACTGGCCGTTCCTGTATTACGAAGGCCGCCGCCTTTCGCCCGAGTACCTGAGGGTCCTCCTCATCTTCCTGGCCTTCTCCCTGCTGCTGGTCGCCTATGCCGCCCCTCTGGGCAGGGCCTCCTGGAAAGAGAACCCCCTGCTCTTCTTCCTGCTGGGCGCCGGGTTCCTGCTGATGGAGGTGCGCAATATCATCGCCCTGGCCCTGGTGTTCGGCTCCACCTGGCTCGTGACATCGATCGTCGTGGCCGCCGCCCTGGTCATGGTCTTCCTGGCGAACCTGCTGGTCGAGCGCGGCGGGTTCCGCAGCATCCGCCTGGCCTGGCTGGGGCTGGGGGGCTCGCTGCTGCTTTCGCTGGCCTGGAGCATCGGCGCTGAGGGGATGGCCGGCGGCTTGGCCGCCGGCCTGGTCACCACGGTGATCGTCTCGCTGACCTTCCTTTTCGCCGGCATCGTCTTCTCCCTGTCGTTCGCCGGGGTGGGCACGCCCAGCGTCGCGTTGGGCTTCAACGTGCTCGGCTCGGTGGTGGGCGGATTGACCGAGTATTTTTCCCTGCTGACCGGGGTGCGGGGGCTGCTGGTCATCGCCATTGCGATTTACCTGCTGGCGTTCCTGGTGCGGCGCCGCGAGCGGAAGGGATAAGGAGATCGGGGAAAACCGTCGGGGGCAAGGACGGAGGCCTATTCCAACTCTTCCGCACCCCCAGGCGCTGGCGGCATGCCGTCCACCCAGATTTCTTCCTCTGCCTCGGCTGCGGTCGCCGCTCCCTTGAGCAATGACTTGGCCGGGCCGGTGAGCGTTACTTCGGGAAGCAGCGTGTCGAAGTCGAACTGGCTGATCCAGCCGCGGGCCAGCATCTTGCGCGCGACGTCGGCGTAGTAGCCCTGCACCCACGGCCGCAGGCGCTGGTCGTCCCCGAAGAAGCCCATGAAGCGCTTGGGCCGCGGCACGATCGCGGCCATGAATATGGCTTCGGCCAGGGTCAGCTCCTCGACGTCCTTGGCGAAGTAGAAGCGCGCCGCCTCCTGGGCGCCGTAGACCCCCGGTCCCCACTCGATGACGTTCAGGTAGGTCTCCAGCATGCGCCCCTTGGATACCAGGCGGTTCTCCTCGATCAGCCAAGTGATGAGCAGCTCCTCGAGTTTGCGGGCGATGGTCTTGTGCCGGCGCAGGAAGAGGTTCTTGACCAGCTGCATGGAGATGGTGCTGGCGCCGCGCACGAAGCGCCCGGCGCGCAAATTGGTGACGATGGAGTTCTTGAAGGGCTCGAGCAGGAAGCCGCGGTGGCTGAAGAAGGCGCCGTCCTCGGAAATCATCACGGAATGCTGGAGGAAGGAGGGGATGCGCTCCAGGAAGCGGAAGGAGGGGTTCTCGGGGCCGACCACGAAGGAGCGCACCGCGTGATCCTTTTCGTAGGCCGTATAGAGGAAGGGACCGGCGAAGTGCTGGAGATGGGCATTGCCGTAGCGCAGGATGCGGAAACCGTTTTTGTCCAGGCCGACATCGAGAACGACGGCCTCGGGGCGGTCGAGATCGATGGCGAAGTCGAGGTGGAAGGCCATGGCGCCGGTTGTGCGGATGCCGGCCAGGCGCGTGAACAGTCCGGCCGGCAGCGAGGCGAACAGGTCGTCGGCGGCGAAGCGGATCTCGGGGATCTTGAGCACGACCTGGCGGGTCGGCCGCACGACGAGCCTGACCCGGGGCTCGAAGGCCATGCGGTTGAAGGCGACGCGGCTGGGATGGACCAGCTCGATTGCATCCGCTCCGACCTGCAGCGAGAAATCGAGGCCGGCTTTCTCCAGTTCCACGTTGTCAACGGCGATGCGCGGGTGGTTCAGCGCCAGGCCGGCGATCGCCAGCGAGCCGTCCAGGGAGAGAACTCCCGCCCTGCGGCCGCGGCTGCGCAGGGTGATTGACAGCGATTCGAAGCCGGCTTTCAGGTCCCACTGGCGCTCGAGGAATGGCAACGCCCCCGCCAGGCCCCGCTGGACCGGCCGCAGGCGCAGGCGAAAACTTCTTTCTTCCCGATCGATTTCGCCGCTCAGCACGCCAGACCATTTCCGACCCTGGTCGAACACATCGAGGTTCGTGGCGAACGACGGTCCGAGGATGGCCAGGCTCGGGATGTACAGGGCCTGGTGCACGCCGTCGAAGGCGGTGTGGATGAAGAAACGGTCGATGACCAGGCTGTCGGGAATGCGGGTGAAGTACACGTCGAGAAGGCGGGCGACCCTGGCCCCAAAATCCGGAGCCCTTGCCGGCCGCGGCGCCTGGGTCTCGGCGGGTACTTTTTCCAGCGGGGTTTTCTCGCTCTTCTCTGTCTGCAGCGTCGGTACAGGTTCCCGATCGCGGCCCAGAGCGACGCGCAGGTCGGCCAGCGCCAAGCTCCTGAGCCGGACCTGGCCGGCCAGCAGCCGCCAGAGCGACACCTTGACCGCGCAGCGGCCCAGGTCGACGGCGATCGAGCCGCTGCGCAGGCGCACACCCTGCAGCTCGACCCCGGTCAGGCCGTGGAAGCGCGCCGCGGCCACGACGGCGACGGCACCGGGGTGGCCCATTTCGTAGGCCCGCATCCGGCTGTGCAGCATGCTGCGCAGCAGGGCGTTGCGGAAGGCGAAGAACGCCGATCCCAGGATAACGATGATCGCCAGCGCGGCCAGGCCGCCGAGCCGGAGGGCCTTCCTCGTCTTCTCCCTGGCCAGCCAGCGACGCAGCGGTGCGAGCCTTTCACCGAGGAGAGCCCGTTGTTTTTGCAGCGCGGTCAGCGCCGGCCGGGCCCTGTTCCGGGCCGCGGCCAGAAACGGCCGAAGAGCCCTGAGCATGTCCTGCAGTCGTTGGATGGCGCGCCTCCGTAATTGCCCGAGATGGATTGTAGCCCAGAATCGGTGCGGAAGGAAGAGGCGCGACTCGCTTCAGGTCGGCTGACGCGAAAATGGAAACCCGCGCCCCTGCATCTCTTGCTCATGCAGCAGATAGTCCTTATAATCGTAGCGCTGCGGCAATCGGTTTCACGCCGGCAGCTTGAGAATCGAGGCCCTGTTCAGTCAGCGCCTGAAGCAACGTCCAAGGAGAACGGATGGCGGCGGATTTCTGGTTCAGAACGTTAAGCATCATCAACCTGGTCGGAGCCGGGCACGCCCTCATCCAGGCGCTGCTGCTCGTGTCGAGCAAGCGCGGCAACCGCCCGGCCAACCGCATCATGGCCCTCTTTCTTCTGGCACTGGCGATCGGCATGGCCAATGGCTTCTTCAATTTTCTCGGCTGGTACGCTCGCTGGCCGGCCCTGTCGGTACTCGTCGGCTCGATCGTCCTGACCTACGGTCCGCTCTTCTATCTCTACATCAAGGCCATGAGTGGAAGGGATGCCCGCTGGTGGCCTGCATTGCTCGCTCATCTCGTCCCTTTCCTGCTGGGATTGGCCGCGTGGAGCGCTTTCTGGATCTTGCGCCGTACCGCCGCCGTTCCCCCGGTTTTGGCCTGGTGCGTCCGCACTCCCTGGCTGCCGGTGACCATCATGGCCGTTATCCAAACGGCCGCCTATGTCAGCCTGATGATTCGTTGCCTGCGGGAGTATTCTCAAACGATCAAGGCCTCCTATTCCACGCTCGACGGCATCAACCTGCGCTGGCTCAAATGGCGCCTGGCCGTCTACGGGGTGATCTGGACCATCGGGCTGGCGGCCCTGGCCCTGATCCGGTTTGACAGCCGATTGGTAAACCTGGCCGGCCAGGTCATTTTTCTGCTGGTCGCCCTGAATACTTTTGCCACCGGCTATCGGGCCATGCTGCAGCCGAAGGTATTTTTCGGCAGCGGCGAGGTTCCTCCAGGCAAGCGCTACCAACGCTCATCGCTGACCGCCGAAGGCGCCGCCCTGCTGAAAACGCGTCTGCTCGGCATGATGGAGCGCGAGCAATCATTCCTGGATCCCAAGATCACCCTTCCCGGGCTGGCCCAGGCCCTGGACGTTCCGGTCAACCACCTTTCCCAGGTGATCAACGAACAACTGGGCCGCAATTTCTTCGATTTCATCAACGGCTACCGGGTCGAGGCCGCCAAGCGGCAGCTGGCCCGGGAGGGAGCTGAACAGATCAAGATGATCACCGTCGCCTTCGACTGTGGATTCAATTCCCTGGCCACATTCAACCGCGTCTTCAAGGAGTTCGTTGGCCGCAATCCCTCCGCTTTCCGCAGGCCCGGGAAGTCGCCGCGGAGGTAATTCGTTCCTCAGCGTGTAGGCTGAGCAGAAATGTGACGCATTCCGGGGCATCCTTCCCCATGGACATGATTCCATAAGGAGGATGCAACCATGCGGACCAAAAAACTAGTTGCGGTGCTGTGCGTGTTTTCCCTTTTCGCGCCTTGGCTGGCGGCGGCCGACCTTTCGCCGCACAGATGGCCAGCCGGCGAGCGGGCGGTCTACGACTGGCTGAACAAGCAGTTCGGCTCGCAGAATGTTCTGGCCGAGGGCAAGAACGGCGTGGTCACCGGCACCAGCTGCGCATCGGCGCAGCGCGCCGGGCTCGAAGCCCTGCGCCAGGGCGGCAGCGCGGTGGATGCCGTCATCGCCACGGCCTTGGCGCAGATCTCCCTGGCCATGGGCAGCTGGGTGAGCTATGCCGGCATCTTTACCATGGTCTATTATGACGCCGGATCGGGGCGGGTCTTCAACCTCAATGCCGGCTTCAATACGGTGCTCGGCGAAACCGATCCGCGCTCGATCCCGGCCCTGGCCGATCCGCTGTCTCCGCGGATCGCTGGCGCGATCCATCCCAGCGGCCGGACGGCATTGGTCCCGGGATTCATGGCGGGTGTCGAGACGGCGCACAGACGATTCGGCAAGCTGGCCTTCAAGGACCTTTTTTCCCCGGCCATCTATTATGCCGAGAACGGCTTCGAGCTCACACCGTTCCATGCCGGGATGATCAAGGTGCGCCGCCAGGCGCTTTCCCGGCTTCCGCAAACCAGGGCAATCTTCACCAAGCCCGACGGATCCTGGTTCGGTGAAGGAGAGCGGTTCAAGCAACCGGCCCTCGCCGCCACCTTGCGCCGGGTCGCTGCCCAGGGAGCGGCCTACATGTACGCCGGCGCCTGGGGCAGGAAACTGGTCGAGGCGGTACGGCGCGATGGCGGGAAAATGACCATGGAGGACCTGAACGGATACGAGGCCACTTGGTCCGAACCGCAGGCGATCGCCTACGGCGGATGCTTGATTTACGCCCCCGGACTGCCGGCGCAGGGCGGCGTCCATATCGCCGAAGCGCTGAACGTCGCGGCACAAGCCGGACTTGCGGGTCGGGGACACTATACGGAATCGGCCGAGTCCTTTTTCTGGCTGAGCCAGATCACGAATCTCATGGCCTTGAGTTACATGCCGGTGCCGGCCGTGTCGCAGATGCTCGGGGGCGCCGATGCTTCGCTTCTGGCCCGGTCGGGAGAAGAGCATGCCCGGCGGGTCTGGGCGCTGATGGCTGCTGGAAAATTCCCGCTGACGAAAGTCCCGGCCGCGAGCGACGGCCCGAAACACTCCGATGCCGTCGTGGCGGTGGATCGTTGGGGCAATATGGCGGCCATCGTGCATACCAGCAACACGGCGATCTGGGGCACTACGGGAATTTTCGTCGACGGTGTCTCCATTCCCGACCCGGCGGCATTCCAGCAGCGACTGATCGCGCAAACGGGCCCCGGCCGGCGCCTGCCCGACCCGACCGAGCCCCTGGTCATCACCCGTGACAGCAAGCCGCTGGCGGCGCTGTCCTCGATCGGCTCCGGGCTGCACCAGAAGACCGTAGCGGTCCTGCTGAACTTCATTGATTTCAACATGGGCATCAAGCAGGCCATCGATGCGCCGTCGCTGAACATTCCGAAATATGAGGCCGATGGCGGCAGCAAGCCGCAGGTCCTTGCCGGCGATTTCTGCGGCCATCTGCTGGCCGGGATTAAGAAACTGGGCCTGGAGGTGGCCGTTTTGCCGGACACTTCGACCCCCCAATTGCCGCGCGGGTACCTGACCAGCGGATTCGTCGTCGGGGCCGCCTTGACCCCGGGCGGTGATTACCAGGCGGTGGCCACAGCGGCGATGAACGGCAGGGCGCTCGCTTATTGAGGCAGCCAAGGATCAATCGCCGCCAAAGGCAAACGTGAAGATCTTCCTGTCGTCGCGGCGATGACATCATTTGTCCCACCCCCGATAGTATCCTTGTGCCAGGAGGCGACAATGCTGAAACAGAAAGTGTTCTTCTTCGCGGCCAGGGCCGAGGGCGTTGAGCGGATGATCGGGGCTGACGAGCTGCGGGCCATGGCCGTTGACTACGTGCGCATCTACGGCGCAGGGTGCCTGGCCGACCCCGAGACGCCCACGTTCGTCAGGCAGATGCTGGCCAAGAGGACAGCCACCATTGAAATGCCGAGGGCGGGGTAGCGCAAAAGAGACAGTAAGGTAAAAGTAAAAAGGCAAAAGGCGAAAGGCAAAAGTGAAGAAACATTACCGACCCATTGCCCGCTAACGCCAACATCGCTGCTCGTCCGTTGAGATTCTTGCTGACACTGTCACTGCCACTGGCACCTCTGGTTCGGAAAGCTTCCTGCTAACACTACCACTATCACGAACACTCTCTTTCTATAACTCGATCGCCGCATAGCGCCGGGCGGCGAATCGCGCCAGCAGATAGAGCGAGGCCAGGGCGGCGCCGGCAATGACAGCCAGCAAGGCCGCGATCAACGGGGCGCCGTCCAGACCCCCCCGGCGCAAGAGCATCGCGAGGTGGTAGAAAGCAAAGAGAATGCCGGCGTCGAGAGCCATGGCCAAAACGACGTTCAGGTTCTGCTTGATGGCCCGCATGGGATTGGTCCAGTCCAGCAGCGGCCGGGCCAGATCAACGGCCATGTTCACCGCGGTGAGCAATACGCCGCCAGCCAGAGCAAGCAATGCAGCCGGCACGATGCTCCCCCAACCCAGGCCCAGGGCGAAACGGGCCGCCAGCGAACCGCCCAGGGTGCCCAACACCGCCACCAGATACGAGTGCAGGAATTTTCCTGCCGCCTGGCGGCCAGGGGCGACCGGGATCACCTTGGAAATCCAAAAATTGCGGCCCTCGCGCGAGAAGGTCGAGGAGGCGGTGCCGTTCAGACAGCCGCAGACGACGAAAAATACGGCGGCGAACAGGATCTCGGCCGTACGCTGACGCGAAGCGAGCAGCTTCAGGATGCCGGCGGTCATGGCGCCGTTGTCGGTGCGGAGCATGAAAAAAAGCATGCCCGGCACCAGGACGACCGAGAGGATGCCGTTGAGCAAGAAGATCGGGGTGCGGTTCATCAGCCGCCACTCGCGCAACAGGATGGCCCATTGCGCTTTTTGCACAACGGAGAAACCCCTGGCCATGACGTCCTTGGAAAGTTTCTTGCGCCGGGCGGCCATTTCAGAGAGACCGATCAAACCGCGATAAAACAGTTTTTCGGCGGCCAGCAGCAGGAGCAGCAGCACCCCGACCGAGCCGCCGGCAAACAGAAGCAAATAAATCCAGCCCGGGCCGTCCAGACCATTGGCCAGCAGGCGCGAGGCCCAGATGCAGGGCGGGAACTTTTCGCCCAGCAGGCGCACCAGCCCATCGGGGGCGGTGAAGAATTTCATCAGCTCCTCGGGACTGCGGTTGCCGACCAGGCCGAGCTGCAGGAACAACGTCACGCCCAAGAGCGTCAGCGAGCCGGCCAGGATGAGGAAGTCCTTCTTGCGGCTGACATTGACCAGGCGCATCATGGCCATGACCAGCAGCCCGGCCAGGGCCAGGGGGATGACCGGCAGCAGCAGGAAAACCAGGGCGGCCAGCGGCCAGTAGCCGATGGATTTTCCGGCCATGACGCCGTAAACGATGAAGGCCGGGCCGACGATGAACAGGACGGTCAGGTATCGAAGGGCCGGGCCGGCAGCGAGACCAGGAACTCGAGGTCGCGGGCGAAGTAAAAGGCCGAGAGGACGTAAAAGAGGCCGAAGACCAGGATCAGGAACTGGCCGGCCAGGATGGCCATGGTCAGCAGCGCCGTTTCCTGGCCCATGGGCTTAAGGATCAGGAAAGCGTACTTGAGCACGTTGAAATAGAGCCATATGACGGGAAGCAGGCCCACAAAACCGAACCCGCCGAGAATCACCAGCCAGAGGTCTTTCCGTTCCTTGAACACCTTGTGCTTGAGCAGCGCCAGGGCGAAATTCTGGCGCAGGCCGGCAGCGAGCAGGGCGCTGATGCGTCTCATGGCTGGGTCAGCTCCAGGAAGATCTTTTCCAGCGACTCCGATTCGCCGGCCTGGCGCCGGAGTTCTTCCAGCGTGCCGCAGGCGGTCAGGCGGCCCTTGTTGATGATGGCGATGCGGTCGCAGAATTTCTCGGCGACCTCCATGACATGGGTCGAAAAAAACAGCGTGCCGCCGCGGTCGCAGTGGCCGCGCATGGCCTCCTTCAAGTGATGGGCCGAGCGCGGGTCCAGGCCGGTCAGCGGCTCGTCGAGGACGAACACCCGCGGCTCGACGAGCAGGGCGCCGGTCAGGACGATCTTCTGGCGCATGCCGTGCGAGTAGGTCTGGATGGGATCGGCGGCGGCCCCGGCCAGCTCGAAGACCTCCAGCCAGCGTGTGGCGCGCTCGGCGCGGGTGGCGGCCGGCACGCCGTAGACGTCGCCGATGAAGTTGAGATACTCCATGCCGGTCAGGCGTTCGTAGATCTCCGGGGCATCGGGGACATAGGCGGTGACGGCCTTGCAGGCCAGGGCCTCCCGGCGGTTGTCACGCCCCTCGATGATGATGCTTCCCGCGTCGGGGGCCAGGATGCCGACGATCATCTTGATGGTCGTGGTCTTGCCGGCGCCGTTGGGGCCGAGGAAGCCGAAAATCTCCCCGGGCGGCACGGTCAGGGTGAGGTCGTCGACGGCGCGCACGGCGCCCTTGTTGTAGCTCTTGCAGACGTTTTTCAGTTCGATCATGTCTTTCCTTGGCGCTGACGATGTCAGGCGCTGCAACTAAACACCAGGCAGGGAAAAATGTCAAATCATCGGCACCCGCTCCCCGCGCCTTGCCATCCCGCTTCGCAGCCTTTCGGCATCGGGCCGAGAGCCATTTCCCCCGCTTGGCCATGATGCCGCCATGATTCATTTCGCACTCAACGGCCGGGAAATCGAAAACACTTTTCGGAGTATTTTTTATCGTCTGGTTTTAACTTTTTTCTTGACTTGGCAATGGAAAATATATATAGTGCCCACGATCTCGTTTTCCAGCTGATATTCCGTTTGGATTTGCTGCCTGGAAAGGAGCGGATCAAGCTTTCGATTTCACAAGGAGGTTCGCATGCTGCACGGACCGGCGGTAGAACTCGGAAAAGACAAATCAATTGAGAAAAAAACCAGGCTGGGAGTGGTCATGTTCACCATCTACATGATCGTTTATGCCGGTTTTGTTCTGATCGGGACGTTCTTGCCCAAGGCCCTGGGAGTCAAATTCATCAGCGGCCAGAACCTGGCTTTTCTCTACGGGATGGGATTGATCGTTTTGGCTGGGGTCATGGGGTTGCTGTACAATTTTTTGTGCACCCGGCTTGAGGACAGGTTGAATAAAGAGGGTCATTCATGATCTACCAGGTCTCGTCCACGGCCATTATGATATTCATCGCTTTCGTGGCGATGGTTCTCGGGCTCTCCTTCTATTTCGCCCGCAAGACCCAGTCGGCCAGCGGCTACTACGCCGCCGGCGGCCAGATCCACTGGGCGGTCAACGGCATCGCCTTCGCCGGCGACTACCTCTCCGCCGCTTCCTTCCTGGGCATCTGCGGCATGATCGCCTTCTTCGGCTACGACGGCTTCCTCTACTCGATCGGCTACCTGGCCGGCTGGGTGGTGGCCCTGTTCCTGGTGGCCGAACCACTGAAGCGCCTCGGCAAGTACACCTTCGCCGATGCCCTGGATGCCAAGTTCAATTCTCGCGGCATCAAGCTGACCGCGGCCATCAGCACCCTGGTGGTCTCGATTTTTTACCTCATCCCGCAAATGGTCGGCGCCGGCGCCATCGTCACCCCGCTCCTGGGCCTGCCGCACTGGATCGGCGTGGTCATGGTCGGCTCCATCGTCATCCTGATCGTGGCCACGGCCGGCATGACCTCCACCACCTACGTGCAGTTCATCAAGGGCGGCCTGCTGATCGTCTTTTCACTGATCGTGGTGGTCATGGTCCTGAACAAGGGCATCCAGCGTACCCCGAGCGCCGATTACCACAAATCCCTGGTCCTGGCCGCGACCCTGGCCGACGGCCGGGTGACGGCGGTCGCTGATGACTCGTACCAGGTGCTGGGACAGCACGCCGAGGGCGACCTCACCTTCGTGAAATTGGCCAAGGCCGGGATCGCCTCCTGGTGGAAACTGAACCGCGGCGCCCAGGCCCCGGAACTGGAGGAAACCCTGTCGGTGACGGTCACCCGGGCCGGCAACACCCTTTACAACGGTGAGGCCAAGGAAGCGGGAAAATTCTACCAGGTGGGCCATGTCCACAAGGTGATCGTCGACGGCAAGGAAATCGAGGAAACCGGTCCCGTCGGCCCGTTCAAGTACATCAAGACACTCGAATCGTCGCAGATCGTCCGTTTCACCAAGAAAGCCTTCAGTTTCGACGGCGAGAAGGTCACCCTCTTTTTCCAGACCATCACCCCCGGCTCCGACATCATGAAGCCGGGCCTCTATTACAAGCTGGACAAGGGATCGACCCTCTGGTCGCGCCTCGACTTTTTCTCGCTGATGCTGGCCCTGTTCCTGGGGACGTCCGCCCTGCCCCACATCCTGATCCGCTACTACACCGTCCCCAGCCAGCGGGCGGCCCGCAAGTCGACCATCGTGGCCATCGCCGCCATCGGCTTTTTCTACATTCTCACCCTGTTTTTGGGCACCGGCGCCATGATCAACGGCGGCCTGGACGTCGGCAACTCCAACATGTCGGCCCCGCTGCTGGCCAAGACCTTCGGCATCACCCTTTTCTCGATCATCTCGGCCATCGCCTTCGCCACCATCCTGGGGACGGTCAGCGGCCTGATCGTCGCCTCTTCCGGCGCCGTCGCCCACGACCTGATGGACAAGTACATGAAGATCCAGATGACCGAGAAAGCCAAGGTACGCGCCGGACGCATCGCCGCCGTCGCCGTCGGCATCGTGGCCATCATCCTCGGCATCCTCTTCGAAAAGCAGAACGTCAGCTTCCTGGTGGGGCTGGCCTTCGCCATCGCCGCTTCCGCCAACCTGCCGGCCATCCTGATGCTGCTCTTCTGGAAGCGGACCACGGCCAAAGGCATCGCCGCGGCGATCGTCGTCGGCATGCTGACCGCCCTCGTCCTGATCCTCTTCTCTCCCACCCTGTACGAGATCTACGGGCTGCCCCCGGCCGCGGCGCCGTTCCCGCTGCAAAATCCCGGCATCATCTCCATCCCGCTGGGATTCCTCACCCTGATCGTCGTCTCGTTGTTGACCAAAAAGCGTGAAACCACTTCCATTCCGGAGAAAGCAAAATGAAATTCAATTCCATGATCGTCCTCTTGATCCTCCTGGCCGTCGCGATCCAGCTGCCGGCCCAGGAGGAAAAAAGGGAATTCGGCATCCAGTTCAGCGGTTTCGTCAAAAGCGATTTTTTCTATGACAGCCGCCAGACGGTCAGTATCCGCGAGGGTCATTTCCTGCTGTACCCTGCCGAAGCGCAGCCCGACGCCGACAACCGGGATATCCAAGCCGCTCCCAGCCTGAACTTTCTCTCCATCCAGACGCGGCTGACCGGCACCATCACCACGCCCGATGCCTTTGGCGCCAGGGTGAAAGGGGTGATCGAGGCAGATTTTTTCGGCAATGAAAACGCCGCTTTCGTCGATGCCAACGGCTTCCGGCTGCGCCACGCCTACGCCCAGCTGTCCTGGCGGAAAACCGAGCTGCTGCTCGGGCAGTACTGGCATCCCCTCTTCATCCCCGGCTGCTTCTCCGATGTCATTTCCTTCAACACCGGTTCGCCAATCCAGCCCTTTTCCCGCAACCCGCAGATCCGGGTCATCCACCATGCGGGGAAACTCCACCTGCTCGCCGCCTTGAGCGCCCAGCGTGACTTCACCTCTGCGGGCGGCTCCGGCGCCCTGCGAAATTCGGCGCTGCCGGAGATGCAGGCCCAGGTGCAGTACGAGTCCAAGGATGCCGCTAGCGGAAAGGAATTCCTGGCCGGGGTCGGCGGCGGCGTGAAATGGCTCAAGCCGCTGCTCTATACCGAGGTCGGCGCCAAAAAATATGCCGCTGACCAAACGGTCTCCTCCTACTCCTGCACCGCCTTCGCCAGAATGAAATCCCCTGCGGCCACTTTCAAGCTGCAGGCCGTGTACGGCAGCAATCTCTTCGACCTCCTGATGCTCGGCGGCTACGGTGTCAGCGAAGTGACCGACTCGCAGCGCAACGCGGTCGCCTACACGGCCACGCGCACCCTTGCCGTCTGGAGCGAGGCCATACGGACCGGGCGAAAAATCCAGCTCGGCCTGTGGGCCGGCTACACCCGGAACCTGGGCAGTCTGGCTCCGATCCTCTATTATTCCGACCGGGTGGACGGCACCCTGGCCACGGTGCGTGGGGCCAACATTAAGAGCATCCTGCGCTTTTCGCCGCGCCTGGTCCTGGTCGCGGGCAAGTTCAACTTCGCCCTGGAAACGGAATACACGGCCGCCGCCTACGCCGCCAAGGACGAAGCCGGCAAGTTGTCACGCGATGCCTACGGCGTCATCGACCGTACGGCGCAGGCGACCAACGTGCGCGTTCTTTTCGCCACCATCCTGAAGTTCTGAGAACAGGCGCGCGGCCGGATCGCGAGGTTCGGGAAACAGGCGGGACAGGATGAAGATCGGGATTCTCAGCGATATTCACGAGGACGGGGAGCGGCTCCGTGAGGTCGTGGCCGCCATGGAGAAGCGCGGGGTCGATGAAATAGCCTGCCTGGGCGATATCGTCGGCTTTGATGTCCTTCACTACCGGTACCTGTCCGCCCGCAACGCCTCCTACTGCCTCGACCTGGTGCGCGAGAACTGCCGCTGGGTGGTGGCCGGCAACCACGATCTCTTCGCCATCCGCAAACTCCCCGATGTCAACGGCTGTTTCCCTTTTCCCGAGAATTGGTACGAACTCGAATTTGTGGAGCGCAAGCAGCTGGGCCGGCAGCAGGTCTGGCTGTTCGAACCGCAGGAACTCTCAGCGCTCCTGACCGGGAGGGACCGGGATTATCTTGCATCCCTGCCTCTGTTCCTGGCCGCTGATGTGGCCGGCGTGCGGGTTTTGTTCTCCCATGCCCTTTTCCCCGACTGGAGCGGAACCCTGACCTGGCGCCCGAAGAATCACTGGGATTTCCAGCCCCACTTGCAGCGGCTGAAAGAACACGGGTGTCGGCTGGGAATCTCCGGGCACCTGCATCCCAGCGGCATCGGCATCGCCGCGGCGCGGCGATTCGACTTTGGCCGCTTTCGTACTTACCGGATTTTTCCCGATCTGGTACAATACCTATGTCCGTGCACGGCCAGCGCCTCCAGCAAAAACGGCTTTTTGGTTTTTGACAGCGCTGGCATGACCATGGAAGCGGTCGCGTTGAGATCGAGCCGGTTCCGGATCGGCCGCTTCCGCTGACAAGGGAGGGAACGTGCCTTTCAATGTGAAACGATTTTTCCTGACCATCGTCCTGCCCACGCTCCTGACCATCGGCCTGTTCATGCTGCTGATCTTCCGCTTCATCATTCCCTACTTCGAACAAAACATGCTGAACCAGAAAAAGGAGACGATCCGGGAATTGGTCAGTTCGAGCGTCAGCATCGCCGGCACCCTCTGGCGGCAGGCCGGCGCCGGAAAAATGAGCGAGGCGGAGGCCCAGAGCGCCGCCATCCTGCAGATCCAGAACATCCGGTATGGCACGGGCAACAAGGATTATTGCTGGATCACCGATTTTCGGCCGCGCATGATCCAGCATCCGTACCGCCCTGACCTGAACGGCACCGATCTGAGCGGATTTCGCGATCCCCAGGGCAAGCGGCTTTTCGTGGAAATGGTGCAGGTGGTCGAACGGAATGGCGCCGGGTATGTCGACTACATGTGGCAGTGGATGGACGACAGCAGCCGCATCGTTCCCAAGATTTCCTATGTCCGCGGCTTCAAGCCCTGGGGCTGGATCATCGGTACCGGCATTTACATTGAGGATATCCGCCAGGAGATCGCCGGCATCAAGAAACGGCTGTTGCTGGTCCTGCTGTTGCTCTCGGCGGCCATGGCGCTGCTCCTGGCCTTCATCGTTCGCCAGAACCTGAAGACGGAGATGAAGCGCGGCGCGGCCGAGCGCGACCTGCTGGAATCGCGGGAAAAGTACAAGGCGCTGGTCGAAGCCTCCACCGAGGGGACATGGATGATCCTCCAGGGTGCGACCATCTATGCCAATAAAAAACTGGGAGAAATCCTCCCCGGCTGCGAACAGCAAACGATCAGCGATGATTTCCGGGAAATCATCGCCCCTGACCGCCAGGACGACATCCAGGCGGTTGGCGATTTCAGCCGCGGCCCGGCGACATTCTTCCGGCTGGAGACCCGCCTGCAGGCGCCCGCGAAACAGCCGGTCGACGCGATGCTGTCCATCTCCAAGATCGTCTTGTCCGACAAGCGCGGCTATATTGTCATCATCAAGGAACTGGGGCGGCAGGATGAACCCAGCGATGCTCCCGGCCGGGAGTTGGCCGATGTCTGGGGTATCGGTTTTTTTCAAGTCACTCCCGGGAAAAAGGGCCGATTCCTGGACATCAACCCGGTGGCCATGTCGATCCTGGGATACAACGATCGGACCGAATTGCTGGCAATGAACATCGCCGATCTGGCGCCCGATCGCGGCGAATGGCACAGCCTGCTGCGCGAAATCAACAGCCAGGGAGCGGTTTCCCGTTTTCCGATGCAGGTCAGGACCCGGGACGGAACGCTCCGTTCCACGCTGATTTCGGCAACGGTGCGGCGTGACGAGCAGGGTGCCATTACCCGGATCTCGGGCATCCTGGAGGATGTCTCCGAGCAAAAGAGCCGCCAGCTGGCGCAGCAGGAATTGGTGGCAGACATCCAATCCGTTCTGCTGCTGCTGCAACAACCGGCGGGCCAGGTGATGCGTGAAGCCGTGGTCTGCCGCGAAAACGAGTCGATCCAAAACGCGGCCGCGCTGATGGCGCACCATGGGGTGGATGCCCTGCTGGTCCGTTCCGAGGCGGGAAAACCCATCGGCATTGTCACCGATGGCGACCTGCGTCGGCGCGTGGTCGCCAAGGGAAGCGATTCGCAGCTCGCCGTGGCCGCCATCATGAGTTCTCCCTTGAAGACGGGCAGTGAAATCCTTCCCCTGGCCCAGGCGTGGCTTGAAATGAAGCGGGCCGGGATCGGCCATCTGGTGATATGTGATGCGGACAAGCACGTCCGGGGGATCGTCGCCCGCGGCGATTTCGATTGCTCGCCGTTTCTGGCCCCGCTGCCTGCCCAAACAGAGGCTGAACCGCCGCTGCTCCTCGCGGAGTTGCGCAGCCAGTTCCTGAAACTGCCGGAACTGCTGGATGTCTTCGTCCGCAGCCATGCCCGCAGCGAGTGGTTGACCGGCCTGACGACGGCCGTGGCCGATCGAACCGCCAGCGCCATCGCCGGCATGGTCCGCCGCGAACTGGGTCCGCCGCCGGTCCCGTTCGCTTTCTTCGTTCTGGGCAGCGAGGGACGGTCGGAACCGACCCTCTTCACCGACCAGGACAATGCCCTGGTTTATCTGGATCCGCCTGCCCCGCAAGCGGAAGCCTGCCAGCGTTATTTCCGGGAATTCGCCGAACGGATGAACCGCATGCTGGCCCAAACCGGGTACACCTTATGTCCCGGCCAGGTCATGGCCAACAATTCCCGCTGGAACCAACCCTTGTCCGTATGGATGCGCTATTTCTCCGCTTGGGTCCGCCAGCCCGATCCGCAAAGCCTTCTGGAGTCGACCACGTTCTTCGACTTGCGCCGTGTCGATGGCGATGCCGAGCCGATCCGGCAACTGCAGGAATTCACGCGCCGCGCCCTCAAGGATAACCCTGCCTTTTTCGGTCACCTGGCCCAGGTATGCCTGCAGTACAAAATCCCGCTGGGCCTGTTCGGCAAGATCCTGACCGATGCCTCCGAGCCCGAGCACGACCGCGTCAACATCAAGAATCCCCTGCGCGTCATCGTCAACCTGCTGCGGCTCTATGCCATGGCCCACGGCATCGAAGAGACAAACACGGCGCTGCGGCTGCGCCGCCTCCATGAGCAGGGGGTGGTTTCCAATTCCTTGTTTCGGGACATGGATTATGCCTTTGATTTTCTCCTTGGCCTGCAATTCCGCAGCCAGTTGCGAGCTCTGCGAGCACAAAAACCGATGAGTCATTCCATCGCCCTCGATGAACTGGCCGGAACGGAAATCAGCGTGCTCAAGACGATCTTCTCTGACATCACTTCGTTCCAGTCCAGGTTGCGGCACGATTTTTCCATTCCCGAATAGCGCCAGCGGCTTCGCCGCCGATGCGTGGAGATCGCTCACGCCGAAGAACAACGGCTCATTCTTTCAGGGAAAATTGAATCGCCCGCCGCAATTTGCTAAGATGGCGCCATGATCCGATTCGAGTTCAACGGCCAGCCAGTCGAATACTCCGGCGATGAAAAACGCTCCCTGCTCGATTTCCTGCGCGAAGAAGCCGGCATCATGTCAACCAAGGACGGCTGCTCGGGGCAGGGAGCCTGCGGCGCCTGCCTGGTGGAGCTCAACGGCCGGCCGGCGCTTTCCTGCGTCACCCTGATGAAGAAGGTGGCGGGCGGCAGGGTGGTCACGCTGGAAGGGCTGCCCCCGGAGCTGCTCCGGGCCCTGGGCAGCGCGTTTGTCGAAAAAGGCGCCGTGCAGTGCGGCTTCTGCACCCCCGGCTTCCTGATGCGCACCAAGATCCTGCTCCAGGAAAACCCCGCTCCCAACCGCAGGCAGATCCTCGATGCCCTGAAGCTGAACTTGTGCCGCTGCACCGGCTACGTCAAGATCGTCGAGGCCATCGAGCACGCGGCCAGGGTCCTTGCCGGCGGTCCGCACCCGGCTTCCGACCCCAACCAGGGGATCGGCGGCCGCCAGGAGAAGTACGAGGCTTGGGAGACAGCCGTCGGCCGCAGGCCGTTCGTCGCCGACCTGCGCATTCCGGGCATGGTCTTCGGCGCCCTGAGGTTCTCCGGCCACGCCCGCGCCGTGGTCAAGCGCATCGACACGAATGAGGCGCAAGCCATGCCCGGCGTGCTGCGCGTCTTCACCGCGGCGGACATTCCCGGCGAGCGCAATACCGGCCTGATCGTAGCCGACTGGCCGCTGCTGGTGGCCGCGGGCGAGACGACCCGCACCGGCGCCGACGTCCTGGCCGGGGTGGTCGCCGCCAGCGAGGCGCAGGCCCGCGCCGCCGCCGCGGCGATCAAGGTGGAATACGAGGTCCTCGAGCCGCTGACCGACGTGCTGCAGGCCGAGGACAGCCCCATCCGCGTCCACGCGAAGGGAAATCTCCTGGAGGCCTGCGTCATCCGCCGCGGCGGCGACGTCGACGCCATCCTGGCCGGCTCGGCCTACACGGCCTCCGGCCGTTTCCAAACCCAGATGATCGAGCACGCCTTCCTCGAGACCGAGGCCGCCGTGGCCCTGCCCGAGGCTGGCGGCGTGCGCCTCTACTCCCAGGGGCAGGGAGTCTACGAGGACCGGCGCCAGGTGGCGGCGCTGCTCGGCCTGCCCCGGGAGAAGGTGCGTGTCATCCAGGTCGCCAACGGCGGCGGCTTCGGCGGCAAGGAGGACATCACCGTGCAGGGCCACGCCGCCCTCTACGCCTGGCTGCTCCGGAAACCGGTGCGCGTGCGCCTGAGCCGGCCCGAGTCGATCCGCATGCATCCCAAGCGCCACCCTTTCGTCATGGAGTACGCCCTGGGCTGCGACCGCGAGGGAAGGCTGACCGCGCTGAAGGCGCGCATCCACGGCGACACCGGCGCCTACGCCTCGGTGGGGACCAAGGTACTGGAGCGGGCGGCCGGCCATGCCAGCGGCGCCTACCACGTCCCGGCCGCCGACATCGAGGCGCGCACCATCTACACCAACAATCTCCCCTGCGGCGCCATGCGCGGCTTCGGCGTCAACCAGGTGACCTTCGCCATGGAGAGCTGCATCGACATGCTGTGCGAGCAGGGGGGGTTCGACCGCTGGCAGTTCCGCTACGACAATGCCCTGGACGAGGGGCGCATGACGGCCAGCGGCCAGGTCCTGGATAAGGGCGTCGGCGTGCGCGCCTGCCTGCTGGCGCTGAAGGAGCGGTTCTATGCCTCCGTGAACGCCGGCCTGGCCTGCGGCATCAAGAACACCGGCATCGGCAACGGCATCACCGACGACTCCGAGGTGCGTATCGAGGTCGTCTCCGGTTCCAAGCTGATCATCCATCATGGCTGGACCGAGATGGGGCAGGGCGTGCACACCGTGGCCCGCCAGGTCGTCAGCCAGGAGACGGGGATCGACCCGGCGTTCATGGAAGTTCGCGTCGACACCGCCTCCGGGGCGCGCAGCGGCATGACCACCGCCTCGCGCGCCACCTCGCTGGTGGGCAACGCCCTGATCGACGCCTGCGCCGCACTGAAGCGCGACCTGGGCCGGCATGGGCTCGCGGAGCTGGCGGGCAGGACCTATGCCGGGCGCTGGCGCTGCGACTGGACGACGCTGCCGCGTGACGACGGCAGGACGGTCACCCACTACTCCTACGGCTATGCCGCCCAGCTCGCCCTGCTCGATGGGAAAGGAAAGATCGCCCGCATCGTCGCCGCCCACGATGCCGGGCGCATTGTCAACCCCACTTTGTTCGAGGGACAGATCGAGGGGGCGGTGGTCATGGGGCTGGGCTACGCCCTGAGTGAGGACCTGCCCCTGGACAAGGGGCTGCCCAGCGGCCGCCTGGCCGACCTGGGCCTGCTGAAGGCCTCCGATGTGCCGGCGATCGACGTGCTCGGCATCGAGGTTGCCGACCCCCACGGTCCCTACGGCGCCAAGGGGGTGGGCGAGATCGGCCTGGTGCCGACCGCCGCCGCCGTGGCCAA
>JALOLC010000004.1 GCA_025456175.1 Acidobacteriota bacterium
TCCAGCTCACGGACGATCTGCCTGGGCGTCAGCTCGTCGCCCTTGCTGGTGACGGCGTCGGCCATCAGCCGATCTCCTCGATGGTGAAATGGGCGTTGGTATAGATGCAGATGGCCGAGGCGATGGCCAGGGCCTTCTCGACAATGCTGCGGGCGTCCAGCTCAGTCTCGCGCACCAGGGCCAGGGCCGCGGCCTGGGCGAAGGGGCCCCCGGAGCCGATGGCCAGCACGTTCTCGTCGGGCTCGATGATGTCGCCGGTGCCCGAGAGGATGTACATCTTCTCCTCATTGGCCACGATGAGCATGGCTTCAAGGTGGCGCAGGACCTTGTCGGTGCGCCAGTCCTTGGAGAGCTCGACGGCGGCGCGCGAGATGTTGCCGTTGTACTCCTCCAGCTTGGCCTCGAAGCGCTGGAAGAGCGAGAAGGCGTCGGAGGTCGCGCCGGCGAATCCGGCCAGGACCTTGTCGTTGTAGAGGCGGCGGATCTTTCTGGCCGTGTGCTTCAGCACGGTGTTCTGGAAGGTCACCTGGCCGTCGGCGCCCAGGACCAGTTTGCCTCCCTGGCGGACGCAGAGCACCGTGGTGCCGTGGATTTTCTCTTTCATGGGCCGATTGTAATTCTTTTGCCCGGCCAAGTCAACGCGGGCCGCTAGCGCGTTGGCGGCGTAGCGGTCCACTCCCTGTAGAAGATCTGCCCGCCCTCGATGACCGGCTGGATCCGCTTCTCCCGCTCCAGGATATCCAGGTAGCGGCGCAGTTCGTCCCGGCCCTTGGCGGTCAGGGCGACGAGGTCGTCCAGGGTCAGCGGCCGCCGGCGGATGGTGTTCAACAGGCTGTTCTCGAAATTGGCGCTGAAGGCGGCGATATCCTCGCGGTTCCTGGCGCGCTGGATGATCTCCACCGGCAGCCCCGGCCACTGTCCGCGGATCCTCTCCAGCAGGGCGAAATCGGCCGCCTCGACACCCGGGTAGGCCGGAGGGCGGTCCAGGGAGTTCAGCTGGACCTTGTCGGGGCGGATGCGTGCCAGGGCGGCCTGCAGGGCCGCCAGGTCGGCATCGCCGTCGTTGACCCCCTTGACGATGAACACCTCCAGCCAGATCTTCCCGGCATACTCCTTGCGGAAGGCTTCCAGGCCGGCGATGATGTCCTCCAGGTCCAAACCCGGGCAGGGTTGGTTGATGCGGGCGAAGCTTCCGGCCAAGGCCGCATCCAGAGAGGGCAGGACCACGTCGGCCCCCAGCAGATCGCGGCGGACATCCTGGCGAAAGAGCAGGGTGCCGTTGGTCAGCACCGCCAGCGGCGAAAGGGAAACCTTCTTAATCTCTGCGATGAACCAGCCCAGGTCGGAATTCAGCGTCGGCTCCCCGGAGCCGGAGAACGTGATGAAATCAAGGCGGGGGATGGCCGGCAGCGCCGCCCTGAGCTCTTCGAGCAGCTCGAGCGGCGGGAAGAAGCGCCGGCGCTCCCGGGTCAGGTCGGTGGTGCGCCCGCACTCGCAGTACAGGCAGTCCAGGCTGCAGGTCTTGTAGGGGATGATGTCCAGTCCCAGGGAGATGCCCAGGCGCCGCGAGGGCACGGGGCCGAAAACATGGCGGTTTTGATGATGCGGAATGCTTGTTGTCATGGCCTTCTATTTGAAGGGGCGGGCTTTAAACCCGCCCGTACATGAAGACACGAAGAATTTAAACCCGCCCGTACATGAAGACACGAAGAATTGATACCCGCCCCTGCAAAAAAATAAAATTTATTCATTTTCTAATAAACATAAAACAGCGCGCATTTTAGGTACTCCGATTGATAGAGGGGCAGCAATACGGCGTGGTCGTAGGGCTGGCCGCGCATTTCAATGAGCTTGATGCGGCGGCCGGCGTCGCGGGCGGCATCGTCGATGACGGCGACAAACTCATCCCGGGGCAGGAAATGCGAGCACGAACAGCTGATCAGGTACCCGCCCGGGCGGATCAGCTTGAGCGCCCGCAGGTTGATCTCCTTGTAGCCGCGCCGGGCCTCCTTCAGCTTGGCGCGCGACTTGACGAACGCCGGCGGGTCGAGGATGACGATGTCCTTGCCCATGCCCGACTTGCTCATCTCCTTGAGCTTCTGGATGGCGTCGCCCTGGACAAAGGAGAGGCGGTCGGCGGCAAAGCCGTTCAAGGCGGCGTTCGCGCGGGCCTGGTTCAGGTAGTCGCCCGAGATCTCGAGGAACTCGACCTGGCGGGCCCCGAAGCGGCAGGCATGCAGCCCCCAGGCCCCGGCGTAGGCAAAGGCGTCCAGGACCTCCTTGCCATCGGAGATTGCCGACAATAAAAGATAATTGTCGCGCTGGTCGAGGAAGAACCCGGTCTTCTGGCTCTTGAGAAAATCGACCTTGAATTTCAAGGCGTTGATCTCGATGTCCTTCTCCGCGGAACGTCCGGGCGTTATCACGCGGTTGATGAGCGGCAGCCCCTCCTTTTCGCGCGCCAGGGCCAGCGATTTTTCGATGCAGACGGCGCCGGGGTGAACCTCCGCCACCAAGGCGAAGATGTCCTCCTTGAAATTCTCCATGCCCGCGGTGGTGATTTGCACGATGAAATAGTCATCGAAGCGGTCGATGACCAGCCCGGGCAGGAAGTCGGCCTCGCCGTAGACCATGCGGTAATAGGAGTTCTGCGGCCGCATTGCCCGGCGCTGGCCGTCGGCCTCGCGAATGCGGCGGCGCAGGAATTCGCGGTCGATCACAACGTCGGGGTCGTAGCTCAGCACGCGGAAGGCGATGGTTGAGAGGGGATTGACATAGCCCGTGGCCACAACCATCCCGCCGGAGGAGCAGAGCCTGCAGACTTCGCCGGGCGCAAAATCCTCAAACGGGCCGCGAATCTCGTTGTCATAAGCCCAGAATTCACCCTGCAGAATGCGCTTCTCCTCGTGGGGCTTCAGGAACAGCTGTTTGTACTCCACGGCCATGCGCCCATTATATGCGATTTTGCCGCATTTGCCAAAACGGCTCGCGAATTGACAACAAGGCGCGTTTACGCTAAAATTCCCGTGGAGACATATCCAGGCCGCGGTTTTAAAGAAGTTTCCTTATCAAAAAACTAGGTTTCGCCTCGCGATATGAGGCACGGAGGAAACCGCATGAAATTGAACAACAGAATCATGGCTGCGTCGTTCGCTTTGATCGTGCTGACTTCAGCAGGCCTTTTCGGCCAACTTGATCTCTACAAAGTCCCCAAGCTGACCCCGGTCAGCGGCGACCGCAACGCCTCCATCGCCGCCAACAACCTCGGCGACATCATGGTCGTCTACACCACCACCACGGCCGGCGCCACGTTTACCTTCCGCGCCCATGGCGGTACGACCTGGACCGCGCCCAAGGCCATTCCCTCCCAGAATTACAGCGATTACATCAGGTCGGTGCTGTATTGGACCGACGTGACCCCCACCGCCGACAACTCGTTCCACGCCATCTGGGCGGTCGACTCCCACCTCAGCGAGGGCTATGGCCTGTACTATGCCGCCTTCAACCCGACCAGCAGCCAGTGGACGGCTCCGGTGCAGCTGCTCACCGGCCGCATCGGCGAGCCCAAGCTCATCACCAACCAGCTCACCGACGAACTGATCCTGATCTGGGACTGGTACCTGGAGAGCGGCGCCACCAAGAACAAGGACGTCTTCATCAAGGTGCGCAAAAGCGGCGGCTGGCAGCCCGAGGTCAACATCAGCCAGCTGGTGACCGATTCATCGGACGTCTTCGACGCCCCCCACGGCCAGCTGGCCGAGACCAACACCGCGGTCGCCGTCGACGAGAGCGACGGCTACATCTACCTGGCCTACAAGGAAGACCAGTACGTCCAGGAGCTCGACGACGCGGGCAAGGAGCCGTGGGAGCTGCGCATCCACGTCGTCCTGCTCGATCCCAGCTACAAAATGGTCTGGAACGAGCAGGTGACCGCGAACTATACCGGCTTCCATTTCCTGCCCTCCATCGCCGCCCTCAACGGCAAGGCCATCGTCATGCTCGCCTGGCCGCAGGAGGTTTCCTATAACTACATCATTTTTACCCGCGAGGGGCAGAAGCTGACCTACGACTCCCACGTCCTCGAGGACAACGTTATGGCGCGGGTTCCCACCATCGTCAACCGCTGGTATGCCTGGCACAACAAGATCCACGCCCACGGCGACGAGATCGTCGCCACCTACACCGACGACGCCCTGTACACGACCATGAGGCTCATGAAGAACTGGCTCTGGAAGAGTGGGCCCATCGACCTCAGCCGCGGCGAGCGCGAATTCTATTACCCCTTCGATTCCTATGCCGACCCCAAGATCGGCATCCTGACCGCTTTCCACAATTTCCATGAGGCGAGCGACGATGATGCCAGGGAAGAGCTGGCCGAGATCTGCGTCACCATCTACCACTATCCCAAGGCCGTCGTGCACGCGGCGACCAACATCACGATCGCGCCGCAGGTCGAGCGCAGCTTCTTCCAGAATATCCTGCTCAACAAGGTCGGCTGGCAGAACCATCAGCTGAACATCAACCGCGGCGTGACGGTGAGCACGTGGCGCGTCTACCGCAAGCTGAAGACCGAGGCGGTCTCGAGCTACGTGCGCATCGGCGAGACGGACGGCGCCACCTACTTCTTGGTCGACCCCAAGAGCGTTCCGGCGGTGAATCCCTATGACTATTTCGTCACCGGCGTCGACGCCAGCGGCAACGAGAGCCCGCTGCCGAAATAGCCGCTTTCCCCGTTTGACACCTCCGGGGTTGGATGCTATAATTAGACTTGGGTTCCTCAGTAGCTCAATCGGCAGAGCGGATGGCTGTTAACCATTAGGTTGGGGGTTCAAGTCCCTCCTGAGGAGCCATTTTTTCATCGATAATCCTTCGCAATCCAAAAGAAGTAATCACGGTATAGTAATCTCTCCGCATCCATGAATGAACACGCGTATATCTTACCTAGTATTGACTGTCAGACCGCTCGTTGTCGTTCTTAGCCGGCTTTTTTATGATCATGTCTTAAAAAAAACTTGTAGGTCTCCACGAAAGCTTCTGCCTGGATAATCAAGGGCCTCGTTTCGGCCAGGTAGTTCCCTTCCCCTATGACCTCCCGCCATTTCATTATATCCAGGAGTTTTTTGCTCAGTTTTTCGCATAACCTGGCAGCGGCGGCACTTTCGTTTATCAGGCTCGCATAGGACAGCTTTTCACGCCCATTTCTTTTATTCCGCTCCCGTTTTTTAAAGTATTCAAAAAACTTCTTAAGCTTGCAGGTCTGCTCCATGAGCTCCCGCTCCTGGAGCTCGCCTTCAGTCAACAGCGCCCGGCGCTCTGAATACTTTGCATTTATCGGCGTTCTGTCTGCCTTGCTTTTTTTGTTTTTCATGTTCACTCCAGGTGCACACGACCAGGGAATCAGTTCATTCTCTACCATTTAGACGGTTAGCCCATGCCTTTAGTTCCATGTGAAGTTGCTTTTTATGTATGCACATCGGGATCGGATGACAGACCCTTGCCAGGGCCGGAATCGGCGGTGGAAACGAACGTGAGCCGTTCTGCTGACCAAGGCAATTCGGCTGGCCTCGCGAGCGATTATCTCACAGGCCGCTGCGCTTTCTTTTCCTTGCTGCAGGCGGGATGCCGGGCAAACCGCTGGCGCAGCGCGACGCCGATGAAGATCAGGGAGAACAGGGCGCTGCCGGTGAGGACGATCACGGCGCCGGTGGGCAGGTCCAGGAAATAGGAGAGCAGCACGCCCGCCAGCATGGTGAACTCGGCCAGCAGCACCGTCCACCAGGCCAGCGCCCTGAAGGAGCGGCTGAACAGGCGGGCGGTCGAGACGGGCGTGATCAGGAGGGCGCTGACCAGGATGACGCCCAGGATGCGGATGCCCAGCACCAGCGCGCAGGCCAGGACGATGTACAGGAGAAGCTCGTAAAAATCGGGATTGATGCCGGCCATGCAGGCCATCTCGCGGTCCAGGGCCAGCAGCGTCAGCTTGCGCTTGTTCACCGCGATGAAGGCCAGGATGGCGGCGGCCAGGGCCGTGATCAGGGCCAGGTCCTGGAGACGGATGGCCAGGATGTTGCCGAACAGGTAGCCGATCAGCTCGGGCTGGTAGCCCGGGCGCAGGCTGATCAGCACCACCCCCAGCGCCATGCCGCTGGTGAACAGGATGCCGATGATGGCGTCGCTGGACAGGGGACTCTTTTTCTCGAGCCAGTAGACCATGGCCGCCAGCACCATGCTGAAGGCCAGGGCCGACAGGAGCGGGCTGAAGCGTGTCAGCAGCCCGATGGCGGCGCCGGCCAGGGCGGCGTGGGCGATGCCGTCGCTGAAAAAGGCCATGCGGCGCAGGGTGACGAAGATGCCCAGGTAGGAAAGGAGGACGCCCAGGACCAGGCCGGCCAGCAGAGCCCGCTGCATGAAGGGCAGCTGCAGCAGCTCAGCCATGGCGTTCCCCGTGCCCGGCGCCGGGGCGCTGCGGGACGGCTTCATGGCCGTGGGCCTTGAAGTCGGCATTCTCGCCGTAGAGCTTGCGCAGGACCTCGGCGGTCAGGGCGCTGCGCGTCTCGCCGTGGGAGACCAGGTCGCGGTTCAGGCAGATGATGCGGTCGGTGAACTTGTAGACCATGCTGATCTCGTGGGAGACCATCAAGACGGTCACGCCGTGCTCGCGGTTCAAGCGCTGGATGGTGGAATAGAAATCGCCCTGCCCCTCGATGTCGATGCCGCTGGTGGCCTCGTCGAGAAAGAGGATGCGCGGGCGGTGCAGCAGGGCATGGGCCAGCAGGACGCGCTGCAATTGGCCTCCGGACAGCTCGCCGATCAGCTTGCCCTTGAATTCGCCCATGCCGACCTCGTCGAGGGCGCCGTGCACCGGAAGCTTTTCCGGGGTGCGGCAGGTCAGGTTGATGAACTCCTCGACGGTCAGCGGGAACGAGGGGTCGAAGGCGAAGCGCTGCGGCACGTAGCCGACCTGCGGCAGAACCTGGCGCACCGGCCTGGCGAAGAGGCGGATCTCGCCCTCGTAGGGGACGAGGCCGAGGATCGCCTTCAGCAGGGTGGTCTTGCCCGAGCCGTTCGGGCCGATCACGGCGATGATCGCTTCCTTCTCGATCGTGAAGCTGACGTTCTCCAGCGCCGGGATGCCGGCGAAACGCACGCTCAGGCCCTTCACCTCAAGCAGCGGATCCATGGTCAGCGTCCCAGGGCCCTGAGAACGGCGCGGGCATTGCGCCGCAGCAGGGCGGCGTAGGAATCGCCCGGCTGCGCGCCGCCCAGCGGGTCGAGGACGACAAGCGTCAATCCCAGGTCGCGCAGCAGCGGTTCAAGGCTCGCGGCGGGCAGCTGCGGTTCCGAGAAAATGGCCCGGACTCCGCTGTGCCTGGCCGCGGCGTAGAGTTGCTGCAGTTCACGCGGGGTCGGCTCCTGGCCCGGGGAGGGCTGGAAGACGGCGGCGATCTCCAGGCCATAGGCGGCGGCGAAATAGCGCCAGCCGTCATGGAGAACGATCATGCGCTTGTTCTTGAGCACCGCCAGCGTCTGCTTCAGCTTTCCATGCAGGCCGGCGAGCTCTTCTGCGTAGTTGCGGCAGTTCTCCGCGAAAGCCGGGGCATGGGCGGGGTCGATGGTTGACAGGGTGTCGGCGATGGTCCGGGCCATGATCGCGCCGTTGGCGGCGCTCAACCAGTAATGGGGATCGAATTCCTCCTCCCCCTGCGCGGCGCCATGGCCGTGGCCGTGCCCGTCGTCGTGGAAGGGGCGCCTGGCGATGCGCTTGTGCATGGGCACGATAACCGCCCGCGGCAGGCTCTCGACGACGCCGTCGATCCAGTCGTCCAGGCCGCCGATCTTGAAAATGAGGCGCGCCGGCTGCAGCTCCCGGACCTGGACCGGGGTCAGGTCGAAGGTGTGGGGCGAGGCGCCGGCGGGCAGGACCTGGATGACGCGCGCATGGGGCCCGGCGACGCGGCGGGCGATGTCGGCCACGGGAAAGATGGTGGCTCCCACGACCAGCGTCCCGGCCGCGGCCGGTATGGAAGCAACCGGGGACGGCAGCAGCAGGGCCAGGGCGATGAGCGAGGGAAAAACGCGGCAGGATCTCATGTCGGGGCCATTGTAGCAGAATCGCTGCGGCGAGTAAATTATCCGATCCGCAGCCGCTTGCTTGTTGACGCTGCCGCGGTTGATGTATAATCGCCCTCTCACCATTCGGGGCCAGGAGGCCTTGTGAACGAAAGGGACACAGGCAAGAAACTGCCGCGCAACGTCAAGGTCGTCGGCCTCACCAGCTTCCTGACCGACGTGTCCAGCGAGATGGTGATCAACACCCTGCCGCTCTTCCTGAAGAATGTCCTGGGCGTGAAAACCAGTCTCATCGGCCTGATCGAGGGGGTGGCCGAATCCAGCGGCAGCATGCTGAGGCTTTTCTCGGGATGGTTCTCCGATCGCCTGGGCAAGCGCAAGGCCCTGGCGGTGCTCGGCTACGGCATCTCGGCGCTGTTCAAGCCGCTGTTCTATTTCGCCAATTCCTGGGGCATGGTGGCCGCCGCCCGCTGGGGCGACCGCGTGGGCAAGGGGGTGCGCACCGCTCCCCGCGACGCCCTGGTGGCCGATTCCACGCCGGAAGCGCAAAGGGGCTATGCCTTCGGCTTCCACCGAGCCGCCGACACGGCGGGCGCCTTGCTGGGCCTGCTCATCGCCCTGGCCATTGTCTGGCTCCTTCAGAAGGGGAGGGGCGAGCTGCTGGCCGGCACGTTCCGCATGATCGTTCTGGCCAGCCTGCTCCCGGCTTTCCTGGCGGTCATGGTCCTGGCCTTCGGCGTGAAGGAGGCCGCGCCCGCCGGCACCCTGGGACGCCCCAGGTTCGGCTTCAAGTCCCTGGGAAGGGATTTCCGCTGGTTCATCGTCATCGTCGGCGTGTTCGAGCTGGGAAACTCCTCGGATGCCTTCATCATCCTGCGCGCCCAGGAGCGCGGCCTGCCGGTCACCGGCATCCTGGCCATGCTGATCGCCTTCAACCTCGTCTACACCGTGCTCTCCTATCTGGCCGGGAAGCGCTCGGACCGGATCGGGCGGCGCCGGGTGGTCATGGCCGGCTGGGCGCTTTACGCCTTGACCTATCTGGGACTGGGCTTGGCGCGCACGTCCGGGCACATCGTGGCCCTGTTCGTCCTGTACGGCGCTTACTACGGCCTGACCTACGGGACGGCCAAGGCGCTGGTGGCCGACCTGGTGCCGGCCGCGTCGCGGGGCATGGCCTACGGCACCTACAGCGCCGTGCTCGGGCTCACCGACCTGCCCGCCTCGTTCATCGCCGGCATCCTGTGGAGCGGGGCGGGCGGCTGGGCCGGCTTCGGCCCCAGCGCTCCCTTCTACTTCGGTGCAGCCATGGCCCTGCTGGCGCTGCTGCTTTTCGCCGTCTGGCGCCCCGCCGCGGCCGTGACTTCCCGGGGCTGAAGGATTGCCCGCCGCGTTTCTTTTTCTCCCCGAGTATGCTATCGTGAAGGCGCGAGACCGCAAGCGCACGTGACGCAAGGAGGCTGTTGCATGGAGGAAAAGAAGGTCTGGTCGGGATGTTCTTCGCAACTCATCAACCTAGGCGTTTATGTCATCTGTATCCTGCTGTTCGCCGCCGCCCTGGCGGCGCTGCTGCTGCTGTGGTCCAAGCTGGAGCCACTGGGGACCGCGGCGCTGGCGGCGGGCATCATCGTCGCTCTCGTTCCGCTGGCCTATGCCCTCTATCGCTGGATCGAAGTCCGCTGCTTTCGCTACGAGGTCTCCAGCGAGAGGATCCGGATCACCTCCGGCATTTTGTCCAAAAAGAGCAACGCCCTCGAACTGTACCGGGTGAAGGACTACACGCTGGATGCGCCGTTCTTCTACCGCCTGTTCGGCCTCGGCCATATCCGCCTGCAGACATCCGACCGCTCCAATCCCGAGCTGCTGCTGCGGGCCGTGCCCCGCGCCCGCAAGCTGATGGACGACATCCGCATCCACGTGGAAGCGCGCCGCGACCTGAAGCGGGTGCGCGAGGTCGACTTCGACGAGGCGAACGGAATTGATGAGAGCTGACCGGCGGCGGGTCCTGTCCCTGGCGCCCGCCGAGTTGGGACAGGAGGGGCGGCCCGTTGGGCTGAAGCTGAGGCTTGCCGCGCTGGAAGGCGACGCGCGCCCGCGGGCGTCCGGAAACGGGCGGCGGGAATTCCACATAAGCCGCGAATGCCGCAGCCGCTACCAGTTCAACCATGCCCTTTTCGCCATCACCGGGAACGTCGTGCTGGCCGACTACACGGCCGTGCGCATCTTCGCCCAGAAGCTGAACGAACGACGCGGCCAGGAAACCCAGCAGCCCATGGTCCGGGCGGGGTCGCTGAACGCCATGGGGCTGATCGACGAGATCCTCCACTACGTGGTGGGACTCTACGCCGCCCAGGTCCGTCCCAGCGTCCTCATGGAGCTGGTCGCCGATCTTGAGAAGACAGCCGGCGCCGTGGACGTCCGCCGGGCGTTGGCGCGCTTCTGCCGGGATTTCCCACCCGAGGCCGTCTACCGCGGCCAGCTCCCGGTCGAGGAGTTCCTGCTGGGCACGACCCAGGGCGTGTCCAACCGCGAGGCGGCGCTGGAAGAGATGCTGCTGCTCTGGCTGGCCAACGCCAACCCGGCCTTCGCGCCGTTCCGCGAGCTGTTCGATGATTCGGGCCTGGCCGCCGAAACGGCCTATGCGCGGCTGCCCGACACGGCCCATACCCTGTTCTCGCGTCTGCCGCCGTTCGGCCCCGACGGCCAGAACCTGGTTGACATGCTGCGCAGCCCGGCCCTGGCCTTTCCCGACTCGCTGGCGGGTCAGCTGCAGTTCATCCGGGAGAAATGGGGGCTCCTTTTGGGCAAGTTCCTGGAGCGCATTCTCACCGGCACGGACCTGATCCGCGAGGACGAGAAAAAGTATCTCCCGGGACCCGGCCCGGCAACGGTCTTCGAGGCCGGTTTGAGCGTGGGCGCGGGGCCCGGCGCCATGGAGGAGGGGGAGCGCTTCTCGCCCGACCGCGACTGGATGCCCCGTCTGGTGTTGATGGCCAAGACGGTCTACGTTTGGCTCGACCAGCTCAGCCGGAAGTACGGCCGGACCATCGCCACCCTGGATGCCGTCCCCGACGAGGAGCTGGACACGCTGGCGCGCTGGGGCTTCAGCGGCCTGTGGCTGATCGGGGTATGGGAGCGCAGCCCGGCTTCGCGGCGCATCAAGCAGGCGTGTGGCAATCCCGAGGCCATGGCCTCGGCCTATTCCCTGTACCGCTATGAGATTGCCGGCGATCTGGGCGGCGAAGCGGCGCTGGAGAACCTGAAAAGCCGCGCCTGGGCCCGGGGCATCCGCCTGGCTTCGGACATGGTCCCCAACCACATGGGCATCGATTCTCCCTGGGTGGCGGAGCACCCGGAATGGTTCGTCGGCCTCGACCAGAGTCCCTTCCCCGCCTATCGCTTCACGGGCGAGGACCTGTCGTCGGACCCGCGGGTGGCCATCTACCTGGAGGACCATTACTACGACCGCAGCGACGCCGCCGTGGTTTTCAAGTGGGTCGACCGCCGCAGCGGCAAGGAGCGCTACATCTACCACGGCAACGACGGCACGCGCATGCCCTGGAACGACACCGCCCAGCTGAACTACCTGCGGCCCGATGTCCGCGAGGCCGTCATGCAGACCATCCTGGACGTGTCGCGCAAGTTCCCCATCATCCGCTTCGACGCGGCCATGACCCTGGCCCGCAAGCACTACCAGCGCCTATGGTTCCCTCTCCCCGGCAGTGGGGGTGACATCCCTTCGCGCGCCGGCCAGGGCCTGCCCCAGGAGCATTTCAACCGCATGATGCCCTGGGAATTCTGGCGCGAGGTCGTCGACCGCATGGCCGGCAAGAGCCCCGACACGCTGCTGCTGGCCGAGGCCTTCTGGCTGATGGAGTCCTACTTCGTGCGCACCCTGGGCATGCACCGCGTCTACAACAGCGCCTTCATGAATTTCCTGAAGATGGAGGAGAACGCCAAGTTCCGCCAGTCGCTGAAGAATGCGCTGGAATTCAACCCCGAGATCCTCAAGCGTTTCGTCAACTTCATGAACAATCCCGACGAGGAGACGGCCTTGGCGCAGTTCGGTGGCGGCGACAAGTACTTCGGCGCCTGCACGCTGATGGCCACGCTGCCCGGCCTGCCGATGTTCGGCCATGGGCAGGTCGAGGGCTTCAGCGAGAAATACGGCATGGAGTACCGCCGCGCCTACCTGGACGAACGCCCGGACGAGGAGTTGGTCCGGCGCCACGAGCGCCAGGTGTTCCCCCTGCTGCGCCACAGGGCGCTGTTCGCCGGCGTGGACGATTTCCGGCTGTATGACTTTTTCACCTCCGGCGGGAGCGTTGACGAGAACGTGATCGCCTTCTCCAATTGCCTCGACGACGAGCGCTGCCTGGTGGTGGTGCACAACCGCTTCGCGGCCACTGCCGGCTGGATCCGCGTCTCCGCTGCCTTCGCCGCCGAGAACCCCTTCGGTGGCGCGCGCACGCAACGCCGGGAGGACCTCGTCCGGGGGCTGGGGCTGCGCGACGAGCCCGGCTGGTTCGTTGCTTTCCGCGACCGGATCTCGGGGCTCGTGTACATCCGTTCCTGCCGCGACCTCTCCACCTCGGGGCTGCATCTCGAGCTGGGCGCCTACCAAGCCCATGTGTTTCTCGATTTCCGCGAAATGGCCGACGACGCCAGCGGCCGCCTCGCCGCCCTGGCGGGCTACCTGCAGGGAAGGGGGGTGGCCAGCCTGGAAGAAGCCGGCAGGGAAATGGCCCTGCGGCCGCTCCACGAGGCCTTGCGCGAGCTGTGTCTGGGCGGGTTCGCCGCGAGGCTGGCCGCGATGCTTGATGGCTCGCTCGGCGGCAGGGAGGAGAACGCCCTGTGGCTTGAGCTGGAAGAGAAGGCCGGGCGGCTGGTCCGGCAGGCCGCCGATCTCTCCGGCGTCCCCCTGGACGGCATGGCCGCGACCGAGGCGATCGTCGCCGACCTGCTGGAGCGGCGGGCCCTGGCTCTGTCCAGGCAAAGGGATCCAGGCTCCGGGACAGGGGAGAGCGGCAGCGCCGCAACTCGCCTGCGCTGGCATTTCCAGGAAGACCCGGAAACCGGGCGCCAATTCGTCCTATGGGCCTGCCTGCGCCGCCTGGTCGCGGCCGTTGAGACGAGGAAAGTCAGCGACCTGCCGCTCTGGGATGGCTGGCAGCTGGACGCGGCAACGGCCGCTATTCTACGCGGGTGGGGGTGCCAGGAGAGCGGCATCGGCTCGGAGCTCCAGCTGCTGCGGGCATCCTGTGAGGCAGCGGCGAACGTCGCGCTCTGCGCCCGCGAAATCACCGGCGCCGGCGGTCCCGCCGCCGCCGAGGCTGTTTGCCTGCCGGGCCAGCGGCCGGCTGACGACCCCAGGGCGGTTGCCGAGGCGGTCACGCGGCTGGTCAACGATTTGCTTGAGAAAAGCCCGGTGCAGGCCTCCGTGCAGGTAAACCGCTTCCAGGGCGATCTTTTCGTCAACAAGGAACTCTTTGGCCGTTTCTGCGAGCGGTTGACCGTCATGCTCCTCTGGGAACTCCAGCTGATCGCCAGAAAGACCGGCCGAGAGGACAGGGAGCGCACCCGAGAAGCCATGGAGCTGATGTGTTTCCTGCCTGCCCTGGCCGGACAGGTGAAATACAAGTTGACGGCATTCCGGGAAAAGCTCTCCCTGTTGGCGAAAGGATAGCGGAATTTCCCAGCGTCCGGCGCGCCACACGAAAGTTCCATTGCGCTCTTGCTTTCCGGGCGGTATCATTATACAATGTCCCTGCGCCTGGAGAGGTGTCCGAGCGGTTTAAGGAGCACGCTTGGAAAGCGTGTGTACTGGAAACGGTACCGTGGGTTCGAATCCCACCCTCTCCGTTGGAGCCTGTTGCGCGGGGCCTGAAAGCCCCGATCCATTGGGGAAACAAGGCCCAGGAACCCGGCGGTGCGGGCCCGCGAACCTTGCCAGGACCGGAAGGTAGCAGCAATAAGCGGGACCCCGCAGGTGACCGGGAGCTCCTGGGCCTTTAAAACGAGATAAACCATGTACCTTGCCTTAGCCAGGAAATACCGGCCGCAGAAGTTCGCCGACCTGATCGGCCAGGCCAGCATCTGCAAGACCCTGCAGAACGCCATCGCCATGAACAAGGTCTACCCGGCCATGATCTTTTCCGGCATGAAAGGGGTGGGCAAGACCTCCTCGGCGCGAATTCTGGCCAAGGCGCTCAACTGCGAGAAAGGGCCGGCCAGCGAGCCTTGCAACGTCTGCCCGACCTGCCTGGAGATCACCGAGGACAAGTCGGCCGATTACATGGAGATCGACGGCGCCTCCAACAACGGCGTCAACGAGGTGCGCAGCCTGCGTGAGACGGTCAAGTACAAGCCGCTGAAGAACCGCTTGCGCATCGTGGTCATCGACGAAGTGCACATGCTGTCCAACGCCGCCTGGAACGCCCTGCTCAAGACCATCGAGGAGCCGCCCGAGCACACCATCTTCATCATGGCCACCACCGACTTCCACAAGATCCCGGCTACCATTGTCTCGCGCTGCCAGCACTTCGAGTTCAAGCGCATCCCCTACGAGGTGATCAAGCAGGTGCTGAAGGATATCTGCCGCAAGGAGGCGATCCAGGTCTCCGACTATGCCCTCTACCTGATTTCGCGCTCCGCCGAGGGCAGCCTGCGCGATGCCAAGAAGATCCTCGACCAGGCCATCGCCATCGCCAGCGGCGACGTCAAGGACGATGACGTGGTGGCCATCCTGGGCATCATCGCCGAGGAGACGTTCATCGCCCTCACCCGCCATGTCTTGAGCCAGGACCGCAAGGGGATCATCGAGCAGGTCAACGGGCTGATCGAGAGCGGCACCGACCTGCGCTTCTTTTACACCGAGTACCTGCGCTTCCTCCGCGACGTGATCGTCATCAAGTCCATCCCCGATTCGGAACGCCTGCACAACCTGAACCCGGAGAACGTCGCGCTGATCCGCGACATCGTCAAGGACGTCAGCGAGGTGGAGCTGCTGCGATTTTTCAACGCCGTGAAGGAGCTCGAGCAGACCATGCGCAACACCGAGCACCCGTCCATCATCCTGGAATACATGTTCCTGAAGCTGAGCTATTTCTCGGCCCTGGTCAGCATCGAGGAATTCCTGAAGAGGATCAAGGACGCGCCGGCCGCGGCAACCGGCGCGCCGGCCGCGGCAACCGGCGTGCCGACGGTGGCAACCGGCGCGCCGGCAGCGGCAACCGCCGCGCCGCCGCCCCCGGTTGCGCCCCCCCCCGCCAAGGGAGCCGAAGGCGAGTGGATCGCCGAGTTCAAGAGCCGCGTTGAGAGGGAGAAGCCGCGCATGGCTTCGGTCCTGGCCGCCTCCAACCTGGCGCTGCGCGGCGGCATGCTGGTCGTCGAGGTGGCCTCCCATTTCGAGAACGCCTGGAAGATGATGAAGGAGAACAAGCCCTACCTGTGCGAGCTGGCCCAGTCCCTGGCCGGCCGCGAGGTCGGGCTGGAGATCGTCCTGCAGGACGCCGCGGGCGTCGACGCCGCCGCGGGCCGCGTCGACGGGGAGCGCATCGTGCGCGAACTGAAGAACGACAAGAAGATCAAGAGCCTCAAGGACAAAATAAAGGGGAGCGTGATCGCCGTGGAGAGCGTGAAGGGAGGAAAGGATGCCTAAGATTCCCAATCTGAACCAGATGATGGGCATGGCCCAGAACATGGCCAAGCGCATGGAGGAGGAGATGGACGCGCTGCGGGTCGAGGGCAACGCCGGCGGCGGCATGGTCACGGTGAGCATGGACGGCCACAAGCGCCTGAAGGGGCTGCGCATCGCCCCCGAGGCGGTAGACGCCACGGATGTCGAAATGCTGCAGGACCTGGTTCTGGCTGCCGTCAATGATGCCCACGCCCAGGTCGAGGAAAAGCTGAAAAACAGCCTGGGGGGGATCGGCGGCGGCATCCCGGGCCTGCCCGGCGGCTTTCCCTTCGGGGCCTTGTAAGCGCCCCGGCGCCACCATGGCCAGCTATACGCCGCCGCTGGAACGGCTGATCGAGGAGTTGAAAAAGCTCCCCGGCATCGGCCGCAAATCGGCCCAGCGCATCGCCTTTTTCCTGCTGCGCAGCGACAGCAAGAACGCCCTGGCCCTGGCCGCGGCGATCACCCAGGCCCGGGAGAAGATCATCACCTGTTCGCTGTGCAACAGCATCACGGTCGTCGACCCGTGCGAGATCTGCTCCGATCCCGAGCGCGACCGCGAAAGAATCTGCGTGGTCGAGGAGCCGTTCAACATCCATTCCATCGAGCGCACCGGCCTGTACCGCGGCCTGTACCACGTCCTGATGGGCAACTTGTCGCCGATCCGTGGCATCGGCCCCGACGAGCTGCGCATCTCCGGGCTGATCGCGCGCGTCAGCTCCGGCGGGCTGCGGGAGATCATCCTGGCCACCAGCCCGACCACGGAGGGCAGCGCCACGGCCCACTATTTGACAGAAATCCTGCGCCAGTATAAAATCACCATTTCGCGGATCGCCCTCGGCCTGCCGGTCGGAGCCGACCTGGATTACGCCGATGAGGTGACGATCGCCAAGGCCATCGAGGGCCGCCTGGAAGTGAAGTAGGAGGTGATCGTGCGAGAGTGGAGTTGCTCTTTTTGTTCCGGTGATGCTATAATCCGCAGGGAAGTATAAACCATGCAAGAAAACTTCATCATTTACAATGAAGAATACGTGCTGATCAAGGAGATCCTGCGCAAGCTGAAGGGCAATACCAACGCCAAGGCCGTGTTCATCACCGACTCGGAAGGGCACTGCATTGCCTCATCGGGCGAGATGGACGACGTCAACCTGAATTCCATCTCCTCCCTCATCGCCGGCAGCGTTGCCGCCATCAACAGCATTGCCCAGATGCTGAAGATTGAGAACTTCACCGCCGTACTCAACGAGTCGGCCAAGGAGAGCCTGCACATCGCACTGATCAACGACCGCACCATGCTGGTGGTCATCTTCGACAACACCTCCAACCTGGGGTTGGTGCGCTTCCGCGTGCGCAGCGCCCTGGAGGAGCTGGTCAAGGTGTTCCAGACCATCAACAAGAAGCTCAAGGCCACGGACAAGATTCCCGGCGGTTCCCCCTTTGAAGGTGTTTCCGACGAGGACATCGACCGCATATTTGGAGACTGAACTTGTCCTTCCTAAACTACTCCACCCGCGAGATCAATTTCAAGATCGTGTACTATGGCCCCGGCCTCAGCGGCAAGACCACCAACATCAAATACATCTATGAAAAGATCAAGAAGGACAACAAGGGCAAGCTGGTCAGCCTGGCCACCGAGACCGAGCGCACGCTGTTCTTTGATTTCTTTCCCCTGGACCTGGGCACCATCAAGGACTACAAGGTCCGCTTCCACCTCTACACGGTGCCGGGGCAGATCTATTACAGTGCATCGCGCAAGCTGATCCTGAAGGGCGTAGACGGGCTCGTCTTTGTAGCCGACTCCCAGAACGAGCGCTTCGAGGCCAACCTGGAGAGCATCCAGGACATGCTGGAGAACCTGCGCGACTACAAGATCGAGTTTCCCAGCATTCCCTATGTCCTGCAGCTGAACAAACGCGACCTGCCCAACGTCACGCCGGCCAACGAGCTGATCAGCGCCCTGAGGAAAAAGGAAGAGCCGGTCCTGGAGGCGGTGGCCTACAAGGGCGACGGCGTGGTCGAAACGCTGAAGGCCATCTCCAAGCTGATCATGTCCGAAGTCAAGAACAAGATCGGCTGAGTGTCCCGCTTCACCTGCGACTGGATCTTCAATATCCTGGTCGTCCTCTGCGACGGCAAGGTGGTCTGCGGCTGCGCCGACCCGCGCGGGGAGCGGCCGCTCGGTCACCTGCGCGAGTTGCCCCTGGGCGAGATCTGGCGCAGCGAAGCGGTCCGGCGCATCCGCCGGGAGTTGAACGCCGGCTTCTCCCCCTTCTGTGCCCCCTGCGGCCTGAAGCGGGCCTTGGCCGACCATGAGCCGGCGCCGCAGCGGCCGGTCGACCTTCAGGTCCTGCCGCGGATATTCTTCGAGCCGACGGTGGTCTGCAACCTCGACTGCCTCCAGGCGGTCTGCGCTCCCGGGGCCAACCTGTCTGCCAGCCGCGCAAGGAAGGCGTTTCCCCTGGACGAATTCAAGGTGCTGCTGCAGGAAGTCGGCCCGCAGCTGATCCGCATCGATTTCTTCAACTATGGCGAACCCTTCCTCCATCCCCAGGCCCTGGACATGATCGAGCATGTCAAGCAGCGATATCCCGGAATTTATCTTTATACCAGTACCAACGGCCTGCTGCTGGACGAGAGGAAAATCGCGCGCCTGGCCAACGCGGGGATCGACGAGGTCACCTTCTCGGTCGACGGCCCCGACCAGCGCTCCTACGAGCGCTATCGCCGTGGCGGTGATTTCGCCAAGGTCCTGGGAAATATGGCGGCCCTGGTCCGGGCCAAGCGGCAGCTGGGCCGGGAGGTGCCGTTCATCAACTGGCGCTACATCCTGTTCAGGTGGAACGACTCGTTCCTGCAAATGGCCCGAGCCAAGCGCCTGGCCGCCAGGATCGGCGTGGACCGTCTGACCTGGGAGATCACCGACCATCCGGCCGCGGCGGCGTCAGTGAAATTTCAGATTGGCACTCCCGCCTGGAAGCGGATCGTTCATCAGATCTGGGACACGAGCCAGATTGGCTCGGCGCTGCGCCGCCGGCGCTACATCGCCCGCATCCGTCCCGGCCCGGCACGCCTGGCTACCCGGGTCGGCGAGAAGGCGGAACTGGAGGTTCTGGTCAAGAATCGCGGCGGCGCCGCCTGGATCACCCGGGCCTATTCCGGGAGGCGCTGGGTGCGGCTGGGCGCCCAATTGCATGACGCGGACAAGGGGCTGTTGGACCTGAACTACTCCCGGGCTTTTCTGCCGCGACCCCTGGCCGCCGGGGAGAGAGCCCGGATAACGATCGAGCTTCCCGCCGTTGGCCAGGCGGGAGACTACTGGTTGAAACTGGATATGGTCAGCGAGGGGGTGGACTGGTTTGAAAACGGAGGCTCCCCCGTAGCCTGGCTCCCGTTCACGGTCAGCGAATAAAGGTCGAACTCTGGTTAAAAGTGAAGCAAACCTCTTCTATTTCCACCACTCTTGACATTTTCCCTTGCTCTAAGCCTAACACCCTCAACCCTGGACCCTATACCCTCTTTTTCACGGCGTGATGATGGCCGACTCCGGATCGCCTTTCCAGGCGCCGATGACCTGGCCCAGGCGCTTGACCCCCTCCTCGATCTCGGCCATGCTGGAATAGGAGAAGTTCATGCGGAACGAGTTGCGGCCGCCGCCGTCGGGATAGAACGCCGTGCCCACCACGTAGGCCACCTGCTTCTCGATGGCGCTGTGGAACATCTCGCCGGCGTCCATGTCCTCTGGCAGGGTGACCCACAGGAACAGGCCGCCGTGCGGCTGGGTCCACCTCAGGCCGGGAAGCTTGGGCAGATACTTGGCGAGCATGGCCAGCATGAAGTCGCGTTTTTCCCGGTAGGCCTTGATGATGATGCCGATCTGCTTGTCCAGCAGGCCGCGCTTCAGGAACTCATACAGGATGGACTGGTTGAAAGGGGGCGAGCACAGGTCGACCGACTGCTTGGCCGTGACCGCCTTCTGGATGAGCTCGCTGGGGCCGGCCATCCAGCCCAGGCGGAAGCCGGGCAGGAGGATCTTGCTGAAGGTGTAGAGGCCGAGGACGCGCTCCGGGCATAGGCCCAGCAGCGAGGGCTCGGTCGTGCCCTCGAAGCGCAACTGGCGGTAGGGGGAGTCCTCGATGACGATCAGGTCGTGCTTCTCGGCGATGCGCAGGAGTTCCTTCCGCCGCCTGAGGGTCATGGTGATGCCCGAGGGATTCTGGAAATCGGGGACTTCGTAGATGAATTTCGGCTTGATGCCCTTGGCGGCCTGTTTCTCGATCTCCGCCTCGAGCAGGGCCGTCTGCGTGCCCTCCTCGTCCTGCTCGACGCCGATCATCCTGGCTCCGTAGGAGTTGAAGGCCTGGATGGCGCCGACATAGGTGGGGCGGCTGGTCATGACCACGTCGCCCGGGTCGACGAATACCTTGCCCACCAGGTCCAGCCCCTGCTGCGACGAGGTGACAATCAGCAGGTTGTTGCTGGTGATGGCCACTCCGTCCTTCTGCATCAGCTTGGCCAGCTCCTCGCGCAGGCGGTTGTCGCCCTCGGTGGGGCCGTACTGCAGGGCGGTCTTGCCCTCGCGCTCCAGGACGATCCGTGTGATCTCCTTGATGTCGTCGATGGGGAACAGGTCGGGGGCGGGCAGACCGCCGGCGAACGAGATGATCCCCGGCCTGGCGGTGAGCTTCAGCAGCTCGCGAATCTCCGAGCGCTTCATGCCCTTGGCGCTATGCGAAAAGAAATTGTCATAATTGATCACAACACCCTCCTTGTAGGTGGCTGTTATTGTTAAAGGTCAAACCCATTTATAATACAATCGCACCTGTTTTGCAAGGTCCCGGGGATTCTGATGCGCTCGGTGTACGGTTGACGGTATAGGGTGGACGGTAAACGGTGGAGGAAAGCGGCAATTTTTCGTTATTGTGTCGTTTGTTCCAGATTTCTTACCATATACCGTACACCGTACGCCGTGAACCGAGATCTTCCTGAATGATGAACCGCGAATCTTTTGCAAAACGCCCATATTCTGATATATTCAAACTATGCCGCTTCTGCTGCTCACCTCATTCATCTGGGCTTTTTCGTTCGGGCTGGTCAAGAAATTCCTGGGCGGGGTGGACGCCAGCTTCGTCGCCTTTGTCCGGCTGTTCCTGGCCCTGCTCCTGTTCCTCCCCCTGTGGCGGCCGGGCAAGGTGAAGCGCGTTCTGGCGCTGCGGTTGCTCGGCATTGGCATGGTCCAGTTCGGCCTGATGTATGTTTGCTACATCCAATCCTTCCGCTTCCTGGCCGCCCACCAGGTCGCCCTGTTCACGGTCTTCACCCCCCTGTTCGTGGCCGCAGGCGACGACCTGCTGGAGCGGCGCTGGCGGCCGCTCCATTTCTGGACGGCGCTGCTGGCCGTGGCCGGCACGGCGCTGATCGTGTATTCGGGATGGGGGAGAGCCGACTTGCTGAAGGGCTTTGTCCTGGTTCAGGCTTCCAACGCCTGCTTCGCCGGCGGGCAGGTGCTGTACCGCCGGCTGCCGGCGGCCGGCAGAAAATGGCGGGACCGCGATGTGTTCGCCTGGCTTTTTCTCGGCGGCGCCGCGGCCGCGGCGCTGGCCATGCTGTTCTTCTCGGTCACGCCCAACCCGCCGTTGAGCGGCAGCCAGGCGCTAACCTTGCTCTACCTGGGGCTGCTGGCATCAGGAATCGGGTTTTTCCTTTGGAATATCGGCTCTTCACGCGTTAGCGCCGGCACCTTGGCCGTGATGAACAATCTCAAGATCCCCCTGGCTGTCGGGGTCTCCCTGCTGGTTTTTCACGAGCGGGCCGACCTGGCGCGCCTGGCGGTCGGGGGCAGTGCCATTCTCTTGGCCCTTTGGCTGAATTCCCGGCGCAAAGCAAACGAAATAGTCAGTGGGCGATGATTTTATGGTTTGGAGCCGCGCAGTTTCCCAGATCGCTTTGAGTGTTTTTTCAATGAACACGACCACTTTTTAGCGGAAAAAGGCCAAATAACGAAACTTTCACCGCTTGAAAGCAGTATAATGCACTTGCAATTAGGGATTTCACGATAAGGAGACTCATCATGAAGCGTGGCGCGCTGATCGCCCTGCTGGTGGTCATTGTCATCCTGCTGGGGCTGTTCATATTGGGCGGATTCATCTACATGCAGTTCACCCAGGAACCGTATGTCCCCGAGAGGGCTTACCTGAAGATCGACCTCGGTGGTGTCGTTGCCGAGACTGCGCCAAGCCGCTTCCCCGGCATGTCCGGCGCCGCGTTCTCCATTCATGATCTCTGGTACCAATTGGAGCGGGCCGCCAGGGACGAGCGCATCCAGGGCATTCTGCTGCGCGTCCAGTATCTGGACACCGGCTTCGCCAAGATCGAGGAGATCGGCCGCCTGCTCAAGAGATTTGCCGCCAGCAAGAAGCCGCTGGCGGCCATCGTTGTCGACGGCGGCCTCAAGGAGTACTACCTGGCCTCCTTCGCCGACAAGGTCATTATGTTCCGGGGCGGCATGCTCTCGGTAAGCGGCATCGGCGCCGAGGCGCTCTTCATGAAGAACACCCTCTCCAAGCTGGGGGTGCAGGCCGACATCATCCATATCGGCGATTACAAGACCGCGCCCAATACGTTCACCGAGGAGCGCATGACCCCGGCCCACCGCGAATCCACGCAGGCGCTGCTCGACGACCTTTACCAGGCGGTGATCGAGGGCATCGCCGCCAACCGCAAGCTGGACCCGCTCGCGGTCAGGAAGGTTCTCGACCGCTCGCCGCTGCCAGCAGAGGAATACCTCAAGGCCGGGATGCTCGATTCCATCGCTTGCGAGGACGACCTGTTCAAACTGATGCCCAAGACCCTCCCCGAGGTCGAGTTCCGCACCTATGCCAAAACGCGTGCGCCCCTGCCTTTCAGCGGCAGCAAGAAAATCGCCGTGATCTTCGCCTCAGGCGAGATCAACATGGGGCGCAGCGGCGGCGACTCCTTGTTCGGCGGCGATATCCTGGGCGCCGATACCCTGGCCGGGCAGCTGCGCAGCGCGCGCAACAACTCGGCGGTCAAGGCGGTCGTGCTGCGCGTCGACAGCCCCGGGGGCTCGGCCGTCGCCTCCGACGTCATCCTGCGCGAGGCCGAGCTGCTGGCCCAGAAGAAGCCCCTGGTCGTCTCCATGTCCGACGTGGCCGCCTCGGGAGGCTATTGGATCGCGCTGGCGGCCCACAAGATTTTCGCCGCGCCCCAGACCATCACCGGCTCGATCGGGGTCTTCTCGGGCAAGTTCGTGCTGAAAGGATTCTATGACAAAATCGGCGTCACCAAGGAGATCGTCACCACCTCCGAATACGCCGCCATGTATTCCGATTACAAGCCCTTCTCGGCGAACGAGCGCAGGAAGGTGCTGGCCGAGATGGAGCAGATCTATGCCGCTTTCCTGAAAAAGGTCGCGGCCAACCGCAAGCTGCGCGTAGCCGACGTCGAGCCGATCGCCCGCGGCCGGGTGTGGAGCGGACGCTCGGCGCTGAAGCTGCGCCTGGTCGATGGCCTGGGCGGCTTGAGCGCCGCGCTGGACGAGGCCCGGAAGCTGGCGCGCATCCCGCAGAACGAAAGGTTCGGCGTGCGCGTCTACCCGCAGAAGAAGTCGTTCTTCGAGATGATCTTCGACCTGACCGGCGCCAAGGTGCAAAACCCGCTCGACGTCAAGGCGCGGCTGCAGGCCTACCGTCGCTTCTTCCCGGCCATGGCCATGCCCTTCACGCTGCGCTGCTTTTAAGAAATTAAGACAGAAATCGTTATACGTGACGCGTGACGCGAAACGCGTAAAAAAAACTGCTTTATTGAAATTATCGGAAGGCTGAAAAATAATGCAATCATGTTGCGTGCTGAAAGATATAGAGATTAATAATTGAGTTCATCTCTTCCGCGTCACGCGTTACGTGTTATCCCCTGGCGGGGACCTACGGGCGCGTCACGATTTGCAATGGTTTTTCGATCGGTCAGCCCTAATCCCACCTGATCTCGTACTCCGAGACCGGCTGGAAGTTGGTCAGCGACTTGGTGATCGCCACCTTGACGTTCTTGCAGCCCGAGATCTCGAGCGCCCGCTCCATCCAGCCGCAGATGCGGAACTCGGTTGTCTTGTCCAGCTCCGGAAAATGGCTGATGCGCAACAGGCAGAACTTTTGGTCGCTCATCGGCACCGAGATGGCGCAAGGGCGGTAATAGGATGAGAGGAATTCGCCGGCCTTTTCGATCAACGAGGCGGTCTTGGGGATTTTGACCAGGAGCTTCAACACGCCATGAAAGCGGATGTCGGCGCTCATGCGCCCGAAATCCCAGGCGGCCTTCTTCAGATCCCAGTCATAGAAGAGCTGGGCGATATTGGCCATGGGCTCGATCAGCATCTCTTTCAGCGGAAACCAGGCTTCGGGGTTGATCTCGGATGAATAGACCCTGCGCGCCCCGGGCGAGATCAGCTCCAGCCATTTTTTCAGCCCGTACTGGCCGAACTTGTCCAGGATCATCTTGGGGGTCGATGCGATGATCACGCCTTTGACTTCGGTCATTTCGCTCCTCCTTTTTTACTCGCCATCCGGGCCAGTTCAGCGGCTCTCCGGGGTCATCAGCAGGGACATGGCCTCCTGGCGCGGGCCGAGGTTCTCGCGGAACACCCCGCGCACGGCCGAGGTGATGGTCAGCGCGCCCGGCTTCTTCACCCCGCGCATGGTCATGCACAGGTGCTCGGCCTTGATCACCACCATCACGCCCATGGGGTCCAGGGCCTGCACCAGGTAATCGGCGATCTGCTTGGTCAGCCGCTCCTGCAGCTGCAGGCGCCGGGCCAGGTAGTCGACCAGGTAGCCGAGGTTGTTCAGGCCGATGATGCGGCCTTTTTTGGGGATGTAGGCGATGCTGGCCCTGCCCGAGAAGGGGAGCAGGTGGTGCTCGCACAGCGAGTAGATGGGGATGTCCTTCAGGATGACCATCTCGTCGTGCTTTTCCTCGGTCAAACACTTGAGGAAGTCGGCGGGTTCCTTGCCCGTGCCGGAGAGGACCTCGGCGAACATGGCCGCCGCCCGCTGCGGGGTCTCCTGCAGACGCTCTGAGTCGATGTTCTCGCCGACACCCTCCAGGATCAGCCCGACGCCGCGCTTAATCTTTTCCAGGTCCATGCCCTTCACCGGTTGCCTTATCATGCGCCATGGAGTCGTTATACCCGATTGCCCCGTTGACGTCAAGCGCTGGGAGCCGGCGCCCGACCGCTTGGCCCGGCAGAAATGAGGTTGCTTCGCCCGGGCCGATTGGATTGACTTCGGCCGGCGGACGGGGTATAAACCGCGGAGAGGAGGCCCATGAACAGGGAGAAGCGGTCCGGCATGCCCGAATGGCAGGCGCTGAAGAATCACGCGCAAAAAATAAACGGTCTGCATCTCTGCGAGCTGTTTGCCGCCGATCCCATACGGGGAAGCCGCTTCGCGGCCGAGGGCGCGGGCATCTACCTCGATTATTCCCGCAATCAGATCACCAGCGAGACCATGGAGCTGCTCCAGGCGCTGGCCCGGGCCTGCCGGCTCGGGAAAGAGATCGCCAGGCTGTTCGCGGGCGAAAAGATCAACGAAACCGAGAACCGTCCCGTGCTGCACTGGGCGCTGCGCGACTTCTCCGGACTGCCGGTCATGGTGGACGGCCAGGATGTCATGCCCCGGGTGCGCCAGGTGCGCGAGCGCATGGCCGCGGCCGCCGGGAGGATTCGCGCCCGAGGCTGGCTGGGCTGCAGCGGCAAGCCCCTGAGCCATGTAGTCAACCTGGGTATCGGCGGCTCCGACCTGGGGCCGCGCATGGCGTACAAGGCTCTGCGCTTTTACGCCCAGCGCGACCTCCATTTTCATTTTGTCTCCAACCTTGACCCCGGGCACCTGGCGGAAACCCTGCGGCCGCTGCCCCCCGAAGAGACCCTTTTCATCATCGCCTCCAAGACCTTCACCACCCAGGAGACCATGGCCAACGCCGCCGCGGCCCGCTCCTGGCTCATGGAGCATTACCAGGACCCAATTGCCCTGCGCGCCCATTTCGCCGCCGTGACCGCCAACCCGGCGGCGGCACATGACTTCGGCATCGCCGCCGAGAACATTTTTGAATTCTGGGAGTGGGTGGGGGGGCGCTATTCCCTCCTCTCGGCGGTGGGGCTGCCGCTGATGATGGCTGTCGGGCCCGAACGCTTCGAGGAGCTGCGGCGCGGCTTCTGGGAAATGGACAGCCATTTCCGCGACGCGGCCTTCACCGCCAACCTGCCGGTTCTGCTCGCCCTGCTGGGGATCTGGCAAGCCGGCTTCATGGGACGGAGCACCCATGCCGTGCTGCCCTACGACCAGTACCTGGAGCGCTTCCCGGCCTACCTGCAGCAGCTGGAGATGGAGTCGAACGGCAAGGACGTCGACCGCAACGGCGAGGAAGTCGATTACCCGACCGGGCCGGTGCTTTGGGGCGAGCCCGGCACCAACGGCCAGCATGCGTTCTATCAGCTCCTGCACCAGGGCACGCCGGCCGTTTCCTGCGACTTCATCGGCCTGCGCCGGTCGCTGAACCCGTTCCGCGACCACCATGAACAGCTGCTGGCCAACATGATCGCCCAGGGGCAGGCGCTGGCCTTCGGCCGCGACCGCGAGGAGCTGGAGCGGGAAGGCGTGCCCGCGACGCAGCTGCCTTTCCGCGTGTTCTCCGGCAACCGCCCCAGCAACACCATCCTGGCCGACGAACTCAATCCCTCGACCTTGGGGCGGCTCATCGCCCTCTATGAGCACAAGGTCTTCGTCCAGGGGGTGATCTGGAACATCTTCTCCTTCGACCAGTGGGGGGTCGAACTCGGCAAGAAACTGGCCAACCGCATCCTGCCGCGACTCAAGGGGCAGGCCGCGCCCGGGTCGGATGAGGACAGCTCGACCCGGGCCTTAATCGACTATGTGAGCGCAGTGAAACGTGAACAGTGAAAAGTGAAAGGGGAAGGAAATCTCGGGATCGATTGTCGGTGAATTCCGCTTACCAAATCGCTTCATTCGCGGGGCGTATGGCTCCTTCACTTTTCACTTTTTACTTTTCACTTTATCTTTTGCTATAATGTCCCAATGGCGACGCTCACGTATTTCCTGATCTCCCTGCGTCCGAAGCAATGGGTGAAGAACGTCTTCATCTTCGCCCCCATGATCTTCTCCTTGCACATGTTCCAGGCGGCCTACATCTGGCGCAGCCTGCTGGCTTTTTTCCTTTTCAGCCTGGTCACCGGCGCGGTGTACGTAGGCAACGACATCCTGGACCGCGGCAAGGACCGGCTGCACCCGGTCAAGAAAAACCGTCCCATCGCCGCCGGCCGCCTGAGCGTGCGGGCGGCGCTGCCGGCGGCCGCCGCGCTGCTGGCTGCCGTGCTGCTGCTGATCGCCCGCTTCGACCGCGAGTTTTTCCTGATCGCCGCTTTCTATATCGGCCTGAACATGTTCTATTCGCTTTTCCTCAAAAGCGTGGTCATCATCGACATCATGGTCATCGCCCTGGGCTTCGTGCTGCGGGTGATGATCGGCGGCGCGGTGAACGACATCCTCCTCTACCCCTGGATCTTGATCTCCACTTTCCTGCTCGCCGTTTTCCTGGCCCTGATCAAGCGCCGCCAGGAGCTGCTGAAGTCCCAGGAGCAGCCGGGCGGGCCCGCGCGCAGGACCCTGCAGAGCTACACCCTGAGCCTGCTGGACCAGATGATCAGCATCGCCACGGCCACGACCCTGATCTCGTACATCATGTACGTCCTTTCTCCCGACGTGCAGCAGAAGTTCCACACCGACAAGCTCTTTTATACGGTGCCCTTCGTCATCTTCGGCATCTTCCGCTACCTTTTCCTCGCCTATTCGAAGGGAGAGGGGGAGAGCCCTTCCGACATCATCTACAGCGACGTGCCCTTCACGCTGAACCTTCTCCTCTGGGTCGCCGCCTTCATCCTGCTGGTATCGCACTGAAGCAGTCGTGGACGGCCTGAGCGTCATCAAGCGCCTTCAGTCCTCGGCCATCGGCCAGGAGGAGCTGGAGGAGATCTTCCGCAGCCACCGCAACGAGTACCGCGTGCTGCTGCACCTGGCATCGCACCCCAAGTTCCCGCAGGCGCTGGCGCTGGGCATCATCAGCAAGCTCTTCGCCCCCGATCTGGTTCGCCTTGTCAAGAACGTCAAGGCCAACCCGTTCGTGCGCAAGAAGGCCGAGCTCGAGTTCATGCAGCGCTACAAGCGCCTGGCGCTCGGGGAGAAGATCGCGCTGCTGAAGATGGCGCCCAACGTGCTGCTCCTGGCGCTGAGCGAGGAGAGCCATCCGCAGCTGCTGCAGGCCATCCTGCTGAGTCCCAGCTGCAGCGAGGAGGTTGTCCTGCGCTTTGTCAACCGCAACGGCGAGCGCGGCACCTTCTACCAGGCTCTCAGCGAAACCCCGTGGCCGCGCAATCCCGCCGTGGCCGAGGCCGTGGCCCACGACCCGGAGGCGCCCATCCGCATCCTGCTGCAGATTATCCCTTTCCTGGGGCTGAACGGGCTGCAAAAGATGTTTGGCGACGAAAACACCCATCCAGCGGTCCGGGAGCGGATCCGGGCCTTCCTGGACGGCCGGGGTTCCCGAGGCGGAAGCCAGTCCTTGCCATAGCCGCCGCGCTGGGTTAGAATCGCACCTCATGAGAACATTGGGCTCGCTTTTCATTTTTATCGCGGCGGCGGCCTGTTTGCTGCCGGCACAGGAGCCAACGAGGAAGTACGTCTGGCCGCTCTTCATCCGCGACGGCGTCAGCTCGGCCTTCCAGGATTTCCGCTCCAATCACTTCCACGCCGGCATCGACCTGCGCACGCTGCAGCGCACCGGCTTCCCGGTGCTGGCCATCGCGGACGGCTGGATCGAGCGCATCTCCGTTTCCAACCGCGGCTACGGCCGCCTGCTGCGCCTGAAGCACGCGGACGGGAACCATTCTCTTTACGGGCACCTGGAGAGGTTCCGCGATGACATCGAGGCGGTCGTCACCCGCGTGCGGGCCGTTGGTGGGAAAAGGTATTTCAGCGACCATGTCCTGGCGGCGCCCGTGGCCGTGCGCCGCGGCGAGGTCATCGCCTTCAGCGGCGAAAGCGGTGCCGGCTTCGCCCATCTGCACCTGGAGGTCCGCGACGGCTTGGGCGGCGCCCTCAATCCCTTGCGACTCATCGCCGACCTGCCTGCGGACTTGAACGCGCCGCGCGCAAAGGGTGTCCTGCTGCGCAGCCGCGGCGAAACGCAGGTGAACGGAGACTGCGGGGAGTTCTATTTCAAGCTGCGCCGGGAAGGGGAGGCCTTTTCCCTGGATAGGCCGCTGGCGATCAGCGGTGCCTGCGACCTGGCGCTGGAGGCCGTCGACCTGTCCGACGTAGGCCACGCCATCGCTCCCTACAGCCTGGAGGCCAGCCTCGACGGCAAGCCGGTCTTCGCCGTATCCTTCACGCGCCTGACGCGTGACGACAACAACCAGCTGGGGATGCTGTACGACATGGCCTATTCCACCACCAAGAATTTATTTTTCAACCTCTGCTCCCAGAAGGGCTTCGCCCTGGAGAAAAGCGGGGGGAGCCTGGCCGATGAGCTGGGCCGCCTTACCCCCGGACGGCACGAGATCCGCGTCGTTGTCTGCGACCAGGAGGGCAACCAAACGCTTGTCCTGCTGCCGGTGATCCGGGCGGAGCCGCTGGTTGCCCGTGGCGCCGGAAGCGGAGCCCTGCCGGCCCAAGGCGGGGAAGGAGTGATGCAGCGTACGGAATTCGTCACCTTCGTCAACCGCGATGACATCGCGGTCACGCTCAAGGGCTTTCCCCTTCCCGCCGAGCGGGTGCAACTCAGGGTCAGCCAGGGCGGGCAGGAAAAAGTGGTGCCGGCCCGTCCGTGCGCCTCGGGGGTCTATTTTTCCTTCAAGCCGCTGAACCATGAGCTGCGCATGTTTCTGCGCTTCGAGCTCATGGAGAACGGACTGGTGGTGGAAATCCGGCAGATGACGCTGCAGTCGGTCTTGCTGAAGCACAACCTGGCCCAGACCGTGCGCGCCAATGACTTCGCCGCCGAATTCGGAGCCACTTCGGTCCTGGACCCCACCGTTCTTCTGCTCGAGCGGGTGGCGCTGAACCCCAATTTTCCGATGCTCGCCGGTCCGATTCGCTCGGGACCGGTCCATTTCGCCTTTCTGGACGCGGTCTTCTTCAAGTTCCGCCTGCCCCCGGGCACGGCCCGGAGGGAGCAGCTGGGAGTCTTCAAGTACCAGTCGGCGACCCGCAGCTGGACCTATCTGCCCACCCAGGTCGACAAGGACCCGGGATACCTGTCGGCCCGGGTCCTGACCGCCGGCACCTTCGCTTTGTTGCGCGATGTCTTTCCCCCGCAGGCTTCGCTGCGGCGCCTGGCAACGCGACGCTTGGCCCGGCTGAAGCGGCTCTTCGTTCGACTGAGCGATATGGGCAAGGGGATCGACGACGGCAGCATCCAGGTGTTCCTGAACGGCCGGAAGATCGAAGGCGACTTTGATCCCGATTGGAGCCACGTTATCCTCGAGGACTTGCCGGGCCTGAGGAAAGGGGCGAATGTCCTGCAGGTCCGCGCCGCTGACTTGGCTGGAAATCGGGTCGACAATAGATTCCGCTTTTCATTGAAGTGATCCCAAGGGAGCCTTTCCAGAAATCTGCGCTTACCGATTTTGTCAATGGTTGTGGAAATCTGATGTTTAAGCCTTAAAGAATCCAATGGACAATGGCTTTCAACGAATTGCATACTTCTTGCCAAGGAAGACAGCCCATAATAAAGGATATTGCCTGAAAATAACTTGGGACAATGGTTCGAGAAATTCAACTGCGCCGCTCCGGGTTCCCTCGGCCGTTGACATGCCCGGATGTACATGAGAAAATGCAGGAGATTTTTGGGCTTCGTATAATTGTTACACGCATGGGAACCCAGAAAGGCGCCATGCCTTACGGAGGGAAGATATGCCCAGCGGCCCGGGCGTTTTCTTTGCAGGAGACGCGCTCTTCATCCGTCTGCGCCTGCTGGGTGACATTGTTTTCACCATTCCCGCAGTGCAGTTGTTCCGCGAACGTTACCCAGGCACCCGCCTGCACTACGTGGTGGAGGAACGCTTCCAGGAAATGGCCGAGCTCATTCCCGGGGTCGACCGTGTGATTACCGTCCCCAGGCGCCGGGGCATTGCCGAGATACTGGATTTCCGCCGCCAGGTGCGGGCGCTGGGAATAGGCCTAGTCGTCGACCTTCATTCGGGTCCCGGCTCGGCGCTGCTGGCCTGGGCCAGCGGCGCCCCGTTGCGGGTGGGTTACCGCACACCCAACCGCAACTGGGCCTATCACCGGCTGGTCGAGCGCTTCGCTCACACGCGTCCGGCCCACTCCGTATACAACCAGGCCAGGCTGCTCGAGGCGGTCGGAGTCGATGCCCGGTCGGTCCCCGCTTACCCGCCCATCGCTCCCCGCCTTTTACACTCATCGCCAAGGCTGGATTCCCTGCGCGAACTCCGGCCAAAGGTCGTGATCCACCTGGGGGCCGGCAACCGCTTCCGTGACTGGGGCGAGGACCATTTTTCCGAGCTGGTGAAGCGCCTGGAAAGCGAGAAAATCCATGCGGTCCTGTTCGGCAGCAGCCCCGAGGAGGCGGCGCGGGCCGCGCGGTTGGGAGGGAGTCCGTTTGTCCACGACCTGTCGGGCCCCTTGTCCGTTTCCGAGCTTCTCTCCCTGATTTCCATGGCCGATGCCTACGTCGGGGCCGATTCGGGTCCGCTGCACCTGGCTTCCCTGACCGCGACGCCGCTGGTGGCACTGTACGGCCCCAACCGTTCCGAGGTCAGCGGCCCCTGGCGCACGCAGGCAGTGGCGATCGTGGAGCTGGAGATGGAGTGCCGCCCCTGTTCGCAACGGAGCTGCAAGTATGGTACAATCGCCTGCATGCGCAACATCAGCACGGACAGGGTCTATGAAGCGGTCATCCCGTTTATCCACTGACCCGGCTTTCATCCTGCTGCTGGCGTTTCTTTTTCTCATTGACGTCTCCATTGCCGCCTGCTATGTGCTGGCGACGGTCATCCTGCTCCTGTTCCTGCTGCACCTGCTGCGCGGCGGTCCGTTCCCCCCGCTGCCGCTTTTCTGCTGGTTTTTTCTGGCCTATGTTTTTTTCACCCTCCTGGCCACGGTTTTTTCGCTGGATCCCGGCGCCAGCTTCCGCGACAACAAGGAACTGCTGATCTTCCTGCTGCTCCCGATTTACATCTGGCTGCTGGACTCCTGGAAAAGGGTGCGGCTCTCCCTGGGAACGGTGCTGGCCGCCGGCGCCTTTTCCGCCCTGGCCGGGATTTTTTCCGTTGCCGGCAAGGGGATCGCCGCTGGCGTCGTCCTCTCCGACCGTTTAAAGGGATTCACCTCGCACTGGATGACTTACTCCGGGCTGCTGATGCTCCCCTTCATCTTTTTTGCTGTCCGGCTCATGCTGCGACGCGGAGAAAGGAAGCAAACGGCCATGACCGTGACGGCGCTCGGCCTCATGCTGGCCGCCATCGCCTTTTCATTGACGCGCAATGTCTGGTTGGGCATCGCCCTTGCCCTGGGGCTGTTCTTCGTCTTTTTCAAACCGAAGTACTTCCTGGTCCTGGCGCCCCTGCTGCTGGTCCTGGTGCTGCTGGCGCCGCCCGCCGTGAGGAGCCGCGCTTTTTCCATCGTCGACCTGCAGGACAGCTCGAACCGCGACCGGATCTACATGGTCTATTCGGGGCTGAAGATCTTCCAGGACCGGCCCTGGACCGGCGTGGGCAGCCACAACATCCAGAAGGTGATCCTCGGCGATGAAAGGCGCTATCGCCACCCCCAGGCTGAGAGGGTGAACCTCCACCTGCACAACAATTTTCTGCAGATCCTGGCCGAAAGGGGGATCTTCGCCCTGGCCAGCTTCATTTTGGCCTGCCTGTCCATCCTCCTGCAGCTGGCGCGCAGGTTGAAGGCGCAGGCCGGAGAACAGCGGGCCGTGACAGCGGGGGTGCTGTTTGCCTTCATCGGTTTTCTTGCCGCCGGCATGTTTGAATACAATTTCGGGGACAGCGAGATCAAGTTCCTCCTGTTTTATTTCATCAGCCTGCCTTTTCTGACTCCAGTACAGGCGGGGCAAGACGGCGTGAGGGGAGAAGAGCATGTTCAAGCCCAAGAGAGTCTCTGAGATCTGCTCCCGCTTTGCCGGGAAAAGGATCCTGGTGTACGGCGACGTCATCCTCGACCGCTACATCTTTGGCGAGGTCGAGCGCATTTCACCGGAGGCGCCGGTGCCGGTCATCAAGGTCGAGAACGAGGAGTCGCGCCTCGGAGGCGCCGGCAACGTGGCGGCCAACATCGACCGGCTGGGCGCCTGCGGCCTGCTGCTCGGGGTCATTGGCCGCGACGCCTTCGCCGACGAGATCTCTCGCCTCAAGCCGGAGGGTAACCTGGTGCTGCGCGACGGCGCAAGCCGCACCGTGGTCAAGACGCGCATTATCTCCCAGCGCCAGCAGATTGTCCGCGTCGACCGCGAGACGCAAATCGAGATGGGAGCGGAGGTTCTGCGGCGGATCGCGAAGGCGATCGCCGGGGCCGCCATCGGCGGCATCATCGTCTCCGATTACGCCAAGGGAACGGTGAACGCCGCGGCCATGGCCCTGCTCAAGGCCCGGGCCGCCCAGAGCGGCATCCCCCTCGTTGTCGATCCCAAGCCCCCCCATTTCTCCCTCTATCGCGGCGTTACCGGCCTCACCCCCAACCTGAAAGAGGCCGAAGCGCTGTCCGGCAGAACCATTCGCGGCGAAGCCGACGTCGCCTGGGCACTGACGCGCATCCGTCGCCGCTGCCGCTCGCGCTTCGCCCTGGTGACCCGGGGCAGCCAGGGAATATCGGCGGCCGAGGCCAACCGCAGGATCTTTCACCTTCCGGCGTTCAGCCGCGAAGTGTACGACGTGACCGGCGCCGGGGACACCGTCGTCGCGGTGCTGACCCTGGCCCTGGCTGCCGGGGCCGAACTGCGCGAGGCCGTGGCCATGGCCAACGCCGCCGCTTCAATCGTGGTGGAGAAGGTCGGCACCTCCCAGGTCGGCCTCGAGGAACTCCAGGAAAGGATCGCGCTCATCCAGAAGCGACAGTGAACCGACTGCAGCTGTTGAAGGCCCTGGCTCCCGGGTTCCTGCCGCTGCTGGTCTTCATCGCCGCCGACGCGCTGTGGGGAACCCGGGTCGGCCTCTTCGTCGCCGTCGCCGCCGGCCTTGTCGAACTGGCCGTCTCCTTTGCTCGGGAAAAGACCCTGGACCATTTCGTCATCCTGGACACCCTGCTGATTGTGGCCATGGGCGGCATCTCGCTGCTGCTGGAGAACGACATCTTTTTCAGGCTGAAGCCGGCCATCGTCGAGCTGATCTTCTGCCTGATTTTGGGCGTGTCGGTCTATTCGCCCCTGAACATCATGCTGGCCATGTCGCGCCGCTATCTGAAGGGGATCGCCTTCAGCGCCGAGCAGGCGCAAGCTCTGACTCGCAGCATGAAAGCCTTGTTCTACCTCTTCCTGGGACACTCGGCCCTGATTGTCTACGCCGCATTCGCCATGTCGGCGGCGGCCTGGGGCTTCATCTCGGGCGGCCTGTTCTACATCCTGTTCGCCGTCTATTTCCTCGGCGAGTGGCTGCGCAACCGCCGCCGGGCCCGGCTCGACGACCCGGACCTGTCCCGCTATGCCGGTGACGAGTGGTTCGACCTGGTCGACGCGGAGGGCAAGGTGGTCTGTGCCACTCGCGCCAGGGGCTGCTGCACCCGGTCGTCCACCTGCATGTCCTCGACGCCAGGGACCGCCTCTTCCTGCAGAAGCGCTCGCTGGACAAGGCAATCCAGCCGGGAAAGTGGGACACCGCCGTCGGCGGCCACGTGCTCAGCGGCGAGACCGTCGAGGCGGCCCTGAAAAGGGAGGCGGAGGAGGAGCTGGGGTTGAAGGAGTTCAAGGCGTTGCCGGTGGCCCGATATGTCTGGGAGAGCGACGTCGAGTCGGAGCTGGTCTTCATGTTTGTCACCCGCCGTGACGCCATCCCGCACATCAATGCCGAGGAGATCAGCGAGGGAAAGTTCTGGAAGATCGCCAAGCTGCGCGAGGCCCTGGGCAAGGGCATCCTGACGCCGAATTTCGAGTTCGAG
>JALOLC010000058.1 GCA_025456175.1 Acidobacteriota bacterium
CGCCGATGGCCAAGAAGAAGGATGGCGGATCGGGAGGCGGCTGCTGCCAGGTGGCATCGCTGGTGAGCGTGGACGAGCGCGGGCAGATGATCCTGCCCAAGGATATCCGCGAGAAGGCGGGCATCATGGCCGGCGACAAGCTGGCACTGGTTGTTTGGGAAAAGAACGGGGCTTTTTGCTGCCTGACCCTGATCAAGGCCAACGAGCTCAGCGGCATGGTCAAGGAAAAACTGGAGCCGCTTCTGGCCGGTTTGGTTCGAACTAGCATTTGGTAGCCGGCCGAGCGTGAGTAGATTTTAAAAAAGGGGAAAAAGGAGGTTTGCAAATGAAAAGAGACATACAGAAGGAAGTCAAGAAAAGGTACGGCCAGATCGCCAAATCGTCAGGCTCATGCTGCGGCCCCGCCAATGCGGGCTGCTGCGCTACGGCGCCCTCCGCCGAAAAGCTGAGCACGGAGGTCGGCTACACGATGGCCGAGCTGGCCTCGATCCCCGAGGGGGCCAACCTGGGCCTGGGCTGCGGCAACCCGGTGGCCCTGGCCTCGCTGCAAGCCGGCGAGACGGTGCTGGACCTCGGCTCGGGGGGCGGCATCGATTGCTTCCTGGCCGCACGCCAGGTCGGGCCTAAAGGGCGCGTCATCGGCGTGGACATGACCGACGAGATGATCCGCCTGGCGCGGGAGAGAGCCTGCCCGTGGAAGAAGGCTCAATCGACGTTGTCATCTCCAACTGCGTCATCAATCTTTCCACCGACAAGGAAAAGGTGTTCCGCGAGATTCAGCGGGTGCTGAAGCCGGGCGGCCGCTTGATGGTCTCCGACATCGTGCTCGACGCCGAGCTCCCGGCGAAGGTAAAGGACTCGGTCGCCGCCTACACCGGCTGCATCGGCGGTGCGCTGAAGCGCCAGGACTATCTCGCCGCCATGGCCAGGGCCGGCTTCGCCCAGGTGGAGATCGTGGCCGAAACCAAGGTCCCGGTCGACCTCTGGGCCGACTTGCCCGAGGAAGCGAAAGCGTTGACGCGCGAAGAGATCAAGTCGGCGCTGAACGCGATCGCCAGCATCAAGGTCGCGGCGAGGAAATAGCGGCGGCTATTGATTGTCGGCGGCGATTCGCCGACAATGGCAAGACGATGAACGAAGCAAGAAAACACAGAGTTTGCCCAGTGGAGAAGGCCGGAATCCTGGATTTCGGATTCCGCAATCTGTTGCAGAATCCAGGAAGGATACTTCGGCCATGCATCAAGGAAGGGATGACCGTTCTTGACCTGGGCTGCGGCCCGGGCTTCTTCACGCTGGAGATGGCCCGGCTGGTCGGCCCCGCGGGCCGGGTGACCGCGGCCGACCTGCAGCAGGGGATGCTCGCCAAGGCGGAACAGAAGCTGGCGGCGGCCGGCCTGACTGACCGTGCCTCCTTCCACCTCTGCGGCGCCGGCGCCATTGGCCTGCCTCCGGCGCAGCGCTTCGATTTCGCCCTCGTCTTCTACATGCTCCACGAGGTTCCGGCGGCGCTGCGCTTCTTGCGCGAGGTGCGCTCGCTGCTGAAACCGGGAGGGCGAGCGCTTGTCGCCGAGCCGAAGTGGCATGTCACCCGCGCAGCGTTCCAGGCGGCCATCGGCCTTATGAAGCAGGCCGGGTTCGTGGTGCTGAGCCAGCCCCCCATCCGCTTCAGCCGGGCGGTCGTTCTGGGCTGATCCGGAGCGGGGGCGCCGGCCGTTGACAAACGCCGGCGATTGCCGCAAAATAATCGCTGCCGAGCAGCAGCTGTCCGGTTGGCTGGCAACGAAGCCGGCCCCCTATGACAAGGAACTCGCATGGAAACAAGCGCTAGGCTCACGGCCCGTCCCTGGCTGAAGCACTACGAGGCGTGCGTCCCCCCCGACATCGAGGCGCCCGAGAGCACTCTTCAGGACCTCCTGCCCCAGGCTGCCGAGAAATACCCCGAGCGCCCGGCGCTGGTCATGGCCATGCCGGCCGCCGGCCGGCTGTTCACCTATCCCGTCTCCTATAGCCGCCTGCGGCGCGACGTGGACCGCTTCGCCGCCTCGCTGCAGGGACTGGGCGTGCAGCCGGGCGACCGCGTGGCCCTCTACCTGCCCAACTGCCCGCAATTCGTCATCGCCTACCTGGCGGCCGTCCGCGCCGGTGCCATCGTCGTCCCCTTCAATCCCCTCTACTCGGCCCGCGAGGCCGAATACCAGCTCAAGGACTGCGGCGCTACCGTGGCCGTCGTCCTCGACCGCTTCTTCCCGCTGCTTGATGGCGTGCGCCCCAAAACCAACCTGCGGCACGTGGTGGTCACGCGCATCAAGGAGTATTTCCCGCCGCTGCTCTGGACCCTCTATTCCCTGACCAAGGAGCGCAAGCTGGCGCGGTTCAGCCTGGGACCCGACGACCTGTGGTTTCGCGACATGCTGGGCGAGGGGACGCCGCGGCGGGTCCAGGTGGAGCGCGACGACACGGCGGTCCTTCTTTATACCGGCGGCACCACCGGCGTCTCGAAGGGGGTCGAGCTGTCGCACCGCAACCTGCTGGTGAACATGGAGCAGAACCGCTTGTGGGCCGGCATCCGCGACGGCGTCGAGGTGGCGCTTGCCGCCGTGCCCCTGTTCCACGGCTTCGGCCTCACCTGTTGCCTGCACCTGGGGCTGAGAACGGGAGCGACCATTGTGCTGGCACCCCTGCCCACCGACACGGCCGGGCTGATCCAGACCATCGAGCGCCTGAAGCCGACGATCTTCCCGGTGGTGCCGACCTTCCTGATCTCCATCGCCGGCTTCCCAGGAATCGAGCGCCGCGACCTGCGCTCGCTGCGCGTCTGTCCCTGCGCCGGCTCGCCGCTGGCTCCGGCGGTGCAGCGCACGTTCATCGAACGCACCGGCGTGCGCCCGGTGGAAGGCTACGGCCTGACCGAGGCCGGTCCGGTGACCCACGGCAATCCGCCCTTCGGCGACGACCGCCACGGCACCATCGGGCTGCCGTATCCGGGAACCGAGGCGCGGGTGGTCGACTTCGAGACCGGCCTGACGGATATGCCCTTCGACGGGGATTGGACGCGCCCGGGCGAGATCATCGTCCGCGGACCGCAGGTGATGAAGGGCTACTGGCAACGGCCCGCGGAGACGGCGGCCCAGCTGCGCAACGGCTGGCTGCACACCGGCGACATCGGGCAGATGCACCGCGACGGCTACTTTCGCGTCGTCGACCGGCTCAAGGACATGATCATCCGCTCGGGCATGAACATCTACCCGGCCGAGGTCGAGGCCGTGCTGCACGAGCACCCCAAGGTGCTCGAGGCGCTGGTGATCGGCATCCCCGATGCCGTGCGCGGCGAACTGGTCAAGGCCTTCGTGGTGCCGCGCGACGGCGTGGAGCTCAGCGAAGATGAGCTCCTGGCCTTCTGCCGCCAGAACCTGGCCAAGTACAAGGTGCCGTCGGCGGTGGAGATGCGCGACGGCTTACGCCACTCGGCCGTGGGCAAGCCGCTGCGCCGCGCCCTGCGTGAGGAACTGCAGCTGGTGACGACGTGAGTGTCGACGGCGAGGGCGGGCCGACCGCCCTGGTCACCGGAGTCTCCGCGCTGGTGGCGGGGGCGACCGGCTTTCTCGGCGGCCGCCTGGCGGTCGCTTTGAAAAACCATGGCTATCTGGTGCGCGCCCTGGCCCGCTCCTCCAGCGCGGCTTCGCGCCTCGCTGCCGAGGGAATCGAAATCGGGATCGGCGACCTGGCCGACGAGAACTCGCTGGCCCGGGCCGCTGCCGGGAGACAGGTTGTCTTCCATACCGCCGGCCGCGTGGGCGATTGGGGACCCGCCGAGGAATTTCAGCGGGTGAATGTCGCCGGCTCGGCGCGGGTGATCGCCGCCTGCCGGCGCAGCGGCGTGCGCCGCCTGGTTTACGTGAGCTCCCTGACCGTGCTGGGCTTGCCGCGCACCGGGACGGTCGTCGACGAGGAATCTCCGCTGGCCGCGGCAGCGGCTGACCCCTACACGGCCAGCAAGATCGCCGCTGAGGAGCTCGTGCGCCAGGCGCACGACCGCAACGGCCTGGAGACGGTCGTGGTCCGTCCCGGCGTGATCTGGGGGCCGGGCGACACGACCTTCCTGCCGCGCCTCGCCGCCCTGCTGCGCCGGGGGAAAATGGTGCTGATCGGCGGCGGCCGCAATCACGTCGCCCTTTCCCATGTCGACAACCTGGTCCAGGGGATGATCCTGGCCGCCGCGGCTCCGGCCGCGGCCGGGCAGCTCTATCATCTCACCGATGGCGAAGAGATCAGCGCCGCCGAGGTCTTCGGCTTGCTGGCCGAAACGCTCGGCCTGCCGCCGCCGCGGCGCTCGCTGCCTTTCCCCGTCGTTTATGCCTCGGCCTGCCTGCTGGAGGCCTGGGCCCGCCTGCGGCGCCGGTCCACCCCTCCCGCCTTCACGCGCTATGGCGTGCGCCTGGTCGCCAGCGACGGCCACTACGACATCGGCAAGGCCCGGAGCGAGCTGGGCTACCGGCCCGCGATCTTCTTCCGCCAGGGGGTCGTCGCCTTGGCCGCCGGAGCGCTGTCTTCGTGAGCATGGTGCAAAAAGTTCGCATCGAGAGCCTGGGGGCCTATCTTCCCGACAAGGTGCTGACCATGGAGGAGCTGCTCGCCTCCTGCCGGCGGCGGCCGCCATGGGACCTGGAGCGCATCACCGGCATTCGCCAGCGGCGGGAGGCGGTGGGGGAGTACGCCGTCGACCTGGCAGTGCAGGCGGCGCGGCGGGCGCTGACGCTTTCGCGCTATCCGGCGGCCGAACTGGATGTGGTCGTCTGCGCCAGTATCTCCAAGCACAACGGCGAAAACGAGTTCCATCTCGAGCCGGCCACCGCCGCGCGCATCGCCCGGGCCGTCGGCGCCGGAGCGGCGCGCGCCTTCGACGTGGTCAACGCCTGCGCCGGCATGCTGACCGGCATCCATGTGCTGCAGGGGCTGATCCGCGCCGGCGCCGCCCGCTGCGGCATGGTGGTCGCGGGCGAGCACAACATGCCGGTGGCGCGCACCGCGGCCCGCGAGCTGCGCCACCGCTTCGACGGCCAGATGGCCGCCCTGACCCTGGGCGACGGCGGCGCCGCGGTGGTCCTCGACGCCTCGCCCGACTCCGCCTCCGGATTCCATTGCCTGGACCTGGTCAGCGGGGCGCGGCACGACCACTATTGCTACTCCCGCCCCTCGCGGCGCGGCCCGGGAGGAATCCTGGTGACCAAGGCGCACGGGCTGCAGCGCAAGGGCAACGAGCACTTCCCCGCCTACCTGAAGGAGATCCTCGACCGCAGCGGCTGGACCCTGGACGACCTCGACCACATCGTCCCGCACCAGGTCTCGGTGCGGGCCATCGAGAACAGCGCCCGGGCCGTCGAGCGCTATGTCGGCGTCCCGCTGCCGCCGATCACCCGGGTGAGCGCCGACGGCTATGCCAATACCTCGACCACCAGCCACTTCCTGGCCCTGCACCGCTTCATTCTCGAGGGAACCATCCGGCCCGGCGACAACCTGTTGTTGGTCTCGGGCGCTTCGGGAATCGTGATCTCCCACGCCACCTACACCTTCGACGACCTGCCGGACCGCTACCGCAAGTTATGGACCCCCGGGGCCTCCCTGGAGGAAGCGTGAAGCGCCGGGTGCGCATCGCCGGCCTCGGCGCGAGCCTGCCGGGGCTCCGGCTGCTGCATCGGGGATCGCGGGCCCGGGCGGTCGAAGCCGGGCGGCGCTGCCTGGCCGCTGCCCGGCGCCGGCCCGCCGAGGTGGGGCTGCTCATCCACGCCGGGGTGACCCGCGACCACCATGTCTGCGAGCCGGCGAACGCCGTCTTTATCCAGCACCGGCTGGGGATCAACGTCGAGTTCCAGGGAGCGCGCACCCTCTCCTTCGACCTGGTCAACGGCGGCTGCGGCATGCTCGATGCCGCCCACATCGTCTGCGCCCTGCTGCAGGAGGGGGAGCCGCGCTGCGGCATGGTCACCGCCTCCGAAGGCAATGCCGACTGGCGGGCCAAGGGCGGGCGCCCCTGCCCCGACAGCGGGGCGGCGGTCCTGCTCGAGCTGGCGCCGCGGGTTCAAACGGGATTCGGCAGCTTCGCCTTCCTGCTGCGCAGCGAGCATGCGGACATGGACGTGACGCTGGTCAGCCTGGCCGAAGCGCGCGGGCGGCTGCAGGTGCAACGCGATCCCGGATTGGAGGAGCGCTGGCTGGAGATGGCCGGGCCGGTCGTCGACGACGTGCTGGCCCGCGACGGATTGGACCGCGGGCAGGTCGACCGGGTGGTCGCGGCCCAGATTTCGTCCGGCTTTCTGGCCCGCCTGCCGCAGGCCATTGCGCTTCCAACCGAGCGGATCGCCAATTTTTCCGGAGATCTGCCCGCTACGCTTTCCACCTCGGTTTTCCTGGCCCTGCAGCGCGAGTGGACGCTGCGCCCTCCCGTCGCCGGCCAGATCGTCCTGCTGCTGGCCTTTGGCTCGGGCCTGGCCGCCGCCGCCGCCGTTTACCGTTGCTGAACGACCCGGCCGAATACCTTGGTTTTTTTTACAGGGTATCGTTGTACTTGGCCCGGTTCATGGCGGAGCGGGGGAAATAAGTAAAAATTAACGATAGAGGTTTATTCCCCTTGCGGATTGGTATATAATAATCCCCACTGGTTTCGTTCCCGCTAAAGAGCTTCAAATAGCCGTATGGTCACACGCAGCGCCAGTTTCATCGGCGCCGGTTGTGACCGGCTTCAGGAGGCGTGATGAAAGGCATGAACATGGATGTGGAGAAACTGCTGGAATGGCTGAAAAAATACGACTTGACCGAGCTGACGGTCAAGGACGGCAAGTCCCAGGTCACGCTGAAAAAGGAACCTCATGCGGCCTCGTTCCCCCACCAGCCGCTCTTGGGCATCGATGAACCCGTCGTCCCGCCCCAGGGAAACCCGCCTGAGGCCGAAACCCCGCTGGCCGTCCACGAGGCGGCCGGTCTGCACGAGGTGAAGGCACCGCTGGTGGGTACCTTCTACCGGGCGCCGGCGCCAGACGCCGAGCCTTTCGTCGAGGAAGGAGACCGCGTCGAGGTCAACGACAAGCTGTGCATCGTCGAGGCCATGAAGATCATGAACGAGATCGAAAGCCCCGTGCGCGGTATCGTGCGCGAAATCTGCGCCAGGAACAAAACCAGCGTGGAATTCGGCCAGGTTCTATTCCGCATCGAGGAGCAGGCCTGAAGCCATGATCGGCAAGATCCTGATCGCCAACCGCGGCGAGATCGCCGTGCGTGTCATCCGCGCCGCACGCGAGCTGGGGATCCAGACCGTCGCCGTGTTTTCGGAAGCCGACCGCGATGCTCTCTTCGTGCGTTATGCCGACCAGGCGGTCTGCATCGGCCCGCCGCCGGCGGCCGAGAGCTACCTGTTCTACCAGAATATCCTGGCCGCGGCCAAGTCCACCGGCGTTGACGCCATCCACCCCGGCTACGGCTTCCTTGCCGAGAACGCCAGCTTTGCCGAGGCGTGCCGCGCCATCCACGTCACGTTCATCGGCCCCACACCGCAGGCCATCCGCAAAATGGGCGACAAGGCCACGGCCAAGCGGCTGATGAAGGAGGCCGGCGTGCCGACCGTGCCGGGCTCGGAGGGGATTATTGATTCGCTGGCCGCGGCCCGGACGCTGGCCGGCGAGATCGGCTACCCGGTGGTGATCAAGGCCACGGCCGGGGGCGGCGGCCGCGGCATGCGCATCGTCGCCGGGGAAAAGGAACTGGAGAACGCCTTCAATTCCGCGGTGAACGAGGCCCGGCAGGCATTCGGCGATGCCGGCGTCTACCTGGAAAAATTCATCGTGAATCCCAAGCATATCGAGATTCAGGTCCTGGGCGACAAGCACGGCCAGGCGGTGCACCTGTTCGAGCGCGACTGCTCGATCCAGCGGCGCTACCAGAAGCTTCTGGAGGAAGCCCCGTCGCCCGTGCTCGATGAGGACACGCGCGCCGCCATGGGGCGGATCGCCGTGGCGGCGGCGATGTCGGTGCGTTACGATTCGGCCGGCACCATCGAGTTCATCTATGACGGCAGCAGCAACCAGTTCTATTTCATCGAGATGAACACGCGCATCCAGGTGGAGCACCCGGTCACCGAGATGATCACCGGCGTGGACCTGGTCAAGGCCCAGATCCTGGTGGCCGCCGGCGAGAAACTGCCGCTGGCGCAATCCGATGTCCGCAAGGCGGGGCACGCCATCGAGTGCCGCATCAACGCCGAGGACCCGCAGCAGGGGTTCCTGCCGCAGACAGGAACGCTTCGCCAGTACATCGTCCCCGGCGGCCCCGGCGTGCGCGTCGATGCCGGGGTTTTTCCGGGCTGCATCATACCGCCCTACTATGATTCACTTCTGGCCAAGCTGGTGGTCTGGGGCGAAACGCGCAAGGACGCCATCGCCAGAATGAAGAGGGCACTGGGCGAGTTCGTCATCGAAGGGGTGGCGACCACCATTCCCTTCCACCAGAAGATCATCCAGCATCCGGAATTTCACCGTGGCACCTACACCACCGATTTCATCCGCAAAATCACGGCCGCCGATGGAGAAGGCTCATGCTGAACCGGCTGTTCGTCCAGTGTGCGCAGTGCCAGACCACCCATTATATCCAGTTTTTTAAGAGCGCCCACTATGTCTGTTCGCGCTGCGGCCATCACGCCCGCCTTGATCCGCCCCACTGGATCAGGCAACTGTGCGACCGGGGCACGTTCCACTCCCTGTTCACCAACCTGAAGAGCCTGGACCCGCTGGATTTCCCCCAGTACCGGGAGAAACTCGACGCGGCGGTGCAGAAGGCGAGCGGCTGGGAGGCGGTGGTCACCGGCCATGCCGAGATCGGCGGCGTAAAGGCCGCCCTGGCGATCATGGATCCCGGCTTCATCATGGCTTCCATGGGTTCGGTGGTCGGCGAGAAGATCGCCCGGCTGCTGGAGTACGCCGCCGGTCACCGGCTGCCGGTGGTGATGGTCATCAGCTCGGGCGGGGCGCGCATGCAGGAAGGCATCCTCTCCCTGATGCAGATGGCCAAGACGGCGGCGGCCGTCCGCCTGCTGCACGGCAAGCGCCAGCCGCTGGTCACCGTGCTCAGCGATCCCACCACCGGCGGCGTGACCGCATCCTTCGCCATGCTGGGCGATGTCAGCATCGCCGAGACCGGAGCGCTGATCGGTTTTGCCGGCCCGCGCGTGATCCAGCAGACCATCGGCCAGAAGCTTCCCCCGGGTTTTCAGACCGCCGAGTTTCTGCTTGAAAAGGGCATGCTGGACATCGTTGTGGCGCGGCGGAACCTGCGCGCCACGTTGATCTCGGTCCTGAAGATTCACCAGAGCCGGCCTTATCCCGTGCGTGGGAGCGGAAACGAATGAACACCGCTTCGGCGCCGGCAGCCGCCCGCCTGGTGAGGGAGATGAATCTGCCATGAAATCCGCCATGGACGTCGTCAGGCTGGCCCGCCATCCCAAGCGGCCGACCAGCCGTGATTTCATCGACTACTTACTACGCGACTTCGTGGAATTGCACGGCGACCGCCGCTTCGCCGACGACCCGGCCATCATTGGCGGCATCGGCTTCTTTGATTCCATCGCGGTGACCATCCTGGGGCACCAGAAGGGGCGCAACGTCAAGGAAAACATCCGCCGCCACTTCGGCATGGCCCACCCGGAAGGCTACCGCAAGGCCTTGCGCCTGATGAAGCAGGCCGAGCGCTTCGGCCGGCCGGTGATCACCCTGATCGATACTCCCGGCGCCTATCCCGGCATCGGTGCCGAGGAACGGGGCCAGGCCGAGGCCATCGCCACCAACCTGTACGAAATGTCGGGACTGCGGGTCCCGATCATTGCCCTGGTGACGGGCGAGGGGGGATCGGGCGGCGCCCTGGGCATCGGCGTGGCCGACCGCGTGTTCATGCTGGCCAATGCCATCTACTCGGTCATTTCCCCGGAAGGGTGCGCGTCCATTCTCTGGAAGGATGCCGCCAAGGCCCCGGCCGCGGCCGAGGCCCTGCGCCTGCGCGCCGTCGACCTGAAGGAGCTGGAGGTGATCGACGGCATCATTGCCGAACCCGGGGAAGGCGCCCATGAGCATCCGGGCGAAACCATGGGCCACGCGCGCAAGGCCATCGCTTCCGCCCTGAACGAGTTGCTGGTGCTGGACGCGGAAATCCTGGTGCAGCGACGCTATGACAAGTTCCGGCGCATGGGAGTCTTTTCCCTTGACGACGGTTTCAGCGGGCTGATCTAGGGGCGGATCGCTTTTCCCCTGCCGGCAGGCCGCGCTCGCGGCCGGTTATCTGTTCGCGGCGGCCTTTTTTTCGCGCAGGTCGGTCAGCAGTTTTTCCTCGATTGACTTGGGCAGGGGGGAATACTGCAGGAATTCGATGGAGTGGCTGGCGCGGCCGCTGGAGACGGTGCGCAGCACCGAGGCGTAGCCGAACATCTCCATGAGCGGGATGCTGCCGTTGATCTTCTGCGAGCCCTTGCGGAAGCGGCGCATGCTGTCGATGCGGCCGCGGCGGCGGTTGATGTCGCCGATGATCTCGCCCATGAACTCGTCGGGGGTATTGACCTCGATCTTCATGATCGGCTCCAGGACGTGGGGCGCGGCCTTCTTGATGGCTTCCTTGATGGCCAGCTGGGCGCAGGTCTTGAAGGCCTGCTCGCTGGAGTCCACGGCGTGGAAGCTGCCGTCGAGCAGGACGAACTTGACGTCGACCATGGGGTAGCCGGAATAGGGGCCCTTTTCCATGGAGGCGCGGAAGCCCTTTTCGATGGCCGGGATGAACTCCTTGGGAATGTTGCCGCCCTTGATGTGGTTCAGGAATTCCAGCCCCAGGCCGGGATTGGGCTCGATGCGCATCTCGATGTGGGCGAACTGCCCCTTGCCGCCGGTCTGCTTCTTGAATTTGTAATTGCTGTCGGCTTCCTGGGTGATGGCTTCGCGGAAGGCGACGGCGGGCTTGCCGACCTGGACATCGACGCGGTGCTCGGTCTTGAGGCGGTCGACGATGATCTCCAGGTGCAGCTCGCCCATCCCCGAAATGACGGTCTCCCCGGTTTCATCGTCGAAGTGCACCTTGAAGGAGGGGTCTTCCAGCGACAGCTTGTGCAGCGCCGCCGAGAGCTTGTCGCGCTCCTTGGCCGACGGCGGCTCGATCTTCAGGTCGATGACCGTTTCGGGATAATGGATGTTCTCCAGCAGCATCGGTTCTTTTTCGCTGCAAAGGGTGTCGCCGGTGGTGGTGAACTTCGTGCCGATCAGGGCGGCGATGTCGCCGGCGCGCACCGAATCGATCTCGACGCGGCTGTCGGCGTGAATGCGCAGGATGCGGCCGATGCGTTCGCGCTTGTCCTTGACCGGGTTATAGATGTAGCTCCCGGCCGGCAGCTCCCCCGAGTAGACGCGGACGAAGGTCTGCTGGCCGACGAAGGCGTCGTTGATGATCTTGAAGGCCAGGGCGGCGAACGGCTCCTTGCCCGACGGCTTGCGCGAGATCGCCTTGGCCGCGTCGTGGATGTCGCAGCCCACGGCGATGCCGCGGTCGATGGGCGAGGGCAGGTAATCCACCACGGCGTCGAGCAGCAGGCGCACGCCCTTGTTCTTGAATGATGAGCCGCAGAACACCGGGGTGACGCACAGGGTCAGGGGTCAGGACGGCATGGCGCGTGGCGCGCTTGATGTCTTCCTCGCTGATCTCCCTGTCGTTCAGGTATTTGTCCATCAGTTCCAGGTCGAAGTCCGCCAGGCGCTCCACCATTTTGCCACGCAGTTCCTTGGCCTTGCCCAGCAGCGCGTCCGGAATGGGAGAGACGACCATTTCCATTTCCTGGTAGGTGACGGCCTGCATCTTGACCAGGTCGATGACCCCGGCAAAATTCTCCTCGCTGCCGATGGGCAGCTGGTAGATCAGGGCGTTGGCGCCCAGCATCTCGTTCATCATCTCCACGGTCTGGAACAGGTCGCCGCCGGCGCGGTCCATC
>JALOLC010000158.1 GCA_025456175.1 Acidobacteriota bacterium
CATCTCGCGCAAGATGAAGCTGCTGGAGAAGCAGAAGAAGGGCAAGAAGCGCATGAAGCGCATCGGCAAGATCGACATTCCCCAGGAGGCCTTCCTGGCCGCCCTCGAGCTCGAGGATTGACCGCCCTTTCCCCTCCTAGCTCTCGTCGGCCTTGATGAAATGGGCGCCGCGCGACAGGTAGCAGCGCGGGGACGACGTGACGGCCTCCGACACAGGTTCAACCAGAAGGTCTCTTCGCGAATATGAACTTGCCTGGGGAGCACCACAAACCACGTGGATCGCCGTCAGCAACACCTATGAAACGGGGCCCTTTCTTGGGTCCTTCTTCATCGCACCATATCTGAAAGACTTTTAATTGCTCGCCCCAACGCTCAGAGGACATCCCTTTCATCGGCTCGGTCACCACGATAGGACTGCCTCCGTAATGGAGCCGCTTTGGGGAGTCCAGCATTGTTTTTTCAGGGCAAAGAGCAAGGCACAGCTGGAACACAACCTCCACTGGACAAGGATACAGGCCCAAGCGTCTCCCACGCTTGCGAACCTCAAGAGGTGTTCCTCTTTCAATTCCCAATCGTGGCAATTCGCAGGCAACCAAATCAATATCAACCGGGATCTGGTTGTCCAATGCCCTCATAGGCCCAAGTCGATCCGCCAAATAATTCGCTTCGTCGCTAAAGCTGAAACCCCGATTTTTCAATTCGGCAAGGAGGGATTCATAACTCTTATGAGTTCCGATCCTGACAGTTATCCAAGTCGGGAACACCGAAATACCAAAGAATCGTTTAACGACAGAAAACCGATAATTGAATGCATTCATCTAACCTTCCTCCTCAGCTCTCGTCGGCCTTGATGAAATGGGCGCCGCGGGAGACGCGGTTGCGCAGGGCCGCTTCCACGATCAGCAGGGCCGTCTGCACGCTGTCGCGCAAGGTGATGATGCGGTTGCCTATTTCGACCTGCTGGTAGAATTTTTCGATGCGGTGCTTCAGGTATTCGAGGTCGGCCTTGGCCCGCTCCATGCGCTTGACGGTGCGGATGATGCCGTTGTAGTTCCACATGATGGTCTTGATGGTCACCAGGTCCTGCCAGACCAGGGCCGGGTCGAGCTTCTCCTCGGGATAGGGGTATTTCCAGGCCGGCACCTCGGCGATGACATAGGGGTCCTTGTCGTCGCGGATGATCCCGGCGATGTCCTCGGCCGCCTTGACCCCCCAGACCAGGGCTTCGAGCAGGGAAACCGAGGCCAGGCGGTTGGCGCCGTGGACGCCGCTGGCCGAGACCTCGCCGATGGCGTAGAGGTTGCGGATGCTGCTGCGGCCGTTCAGGTCGCAGAGGATGCCGCCGCAGCTGTAGTGGGCGGCCGGCACCACCGGGATCGGCTTTTCCTCGATGTTGATGCCGTAGTTCAGGCAGTTCTGGTAGATGGTCGGAAAGCGTTCGCGGATGTTGATCCTGGCGAACGAGGCCAGGTCGAGCAGGACGTAGTCGGCGCCATAACGGATCAGCTCTTCGTAGATGGCCCGCGAAACCTCGTCGCGCGGGGCCAGGTCCTTGAGCGGCGAGTATTTTTCCATGAAGTACTCGCCCTTGAGGTTCATCAGCCGCGCCCCCTCGCCGCGCACCGCCTCGGAGATCAGGAAGCTGTCGGCCTCGCGGTGGTAGAGCGAGGTGGGATGGAACTGGACATACTCCAGGTTGGCCAGGCGCGCGCCGGCGCGCGATGCCATGGCAATGCCGTTGCCGATCGCCTCCTCGGGATTGGTCGAGTGCAGGTACAGGCTGCTCAGGCCGCCACTGGCCAGCACCACTTTCTTGGCGAAGACGCGGCTGACCTTGCGGCTTTTCTGGTCCAGCACATAGGCGCCGATGATGCGGGGCTCCTCGTACATGCGCTGCGAGTTGGTCGAGTGGTGCGGGTAGCTCAACAGATCGATGGCCGTGTGCTGGAAGAGGATTTTCAGCCTGGGCAGTTTCTGCAGATGGTCGCTGAACTTTTCCTGGATGACGCGCCCGGTCATGTCGCGGACATTGAGCACCCGGCGCGTGGAATGGCTGCCTTCCTTGGCCAGGTCGTAGCGCTCGCCGTTTTTCGAGAAAGGCACCTGCAGCTTGTCGATCAGGATCTCCTGCACCAGGCGCCTGGAATCCCCAACCGCCTGGTCGACGGCCGGGCGGTAGTTGCATTCGTCCCCGGCCTTGATGATGTCGTTGGCGAAGGTCTCGGGCTTCTCCCCCTCGGGCAGGAAGGCGATGCCGCCCTGGGCGTAATAGGTGTTGTTGCGCGAGTTGTCCTTGCCCTTGGAGATCAGCAGCACGTCGATCCCCTGCTCGGCCAAGCGCAGCGCGGCCGACGAGCCGGCAATGCCGCTGCCGATGACCAGCACGTCGGTTTCCAGGTAGTCCTTCATTTCGACCTCACGATCTTCAGGCTCAGGTCCAGGGAACGGAACGAGTGGGTCAGGGCGCCGACGGAGACGAAGTCGACGCCGCTGGCCGCCTGGGCGGCGATGTTCTCGAGCGTGACGTTGCCGGAGATCTCGAGGCGGGAGCGTCCGGCATTGACCGCGACCGCCCGCCGGGCCAGATCGGCGGGGAAATTGTCCAGCATGACCAGCTCCACGCCCAGCGCCAGCGCCTCCTCCATCTCGGCGATGCTCCGCACCTCCACTTCGATGGCTTTCCCGGGGTGGGCGGCGCGCACGCGCTCGACCGCCGGCGTGATCCCTCCGGCCATGGCGATGTGGTTGTCCTTGACCATGGCCATGTCCTCCAGGTTCAGGCGGTGGTTGCGGCCGCCGCCGTGGCGCACGGCATTCTTCTCCAGGTAGCGCATGCCCGGCGTGGTCTTGCGCGTGTCCAGCAGCACAACGCGGCAGGACGCGAGCGCCTTGACGAACGCCTGCGTCAGGGTGGCGACGCCGCTCAGGCGCTGCAGGAAATTCAGCGCCGTCCGCTCCCCCTTCAGGATCGAGCTCTCGCGGCCGCGGACCTCCAGGACCAGGTCGCCGCAGGCGACCGGGCAGCCGTCGCCGAGAAAGACATCGATCTCCAGGAGGTCGTCCACCTGGCGCATGGTCTCGGAAAATGCCTCGATGCCGGAGATGACGCCGTTCTCCTTGGCGCGCAGCTCGGCGCGGGCCGGCCCGTCCAGGTCGGCCAGGGAATTGGTGGTGACGTCGTCGCGCACCCGGTCCTCATCCAGCGCCAGGCGCACGATCCTCCGCAGGCACTCGCGTTCCAGGTCCATGGGGGGATTATAGG
>JALOLC010000159.1 GCA_025456175.1 Acidobacteriota bacterium
GCCACCGACGCCGCCCGGCAGCTGGCCCTTAAAAGCCAGTAGCTGCCGGGTTCAAAGCGAGCGACGAAACGCCTGGTTCAGTCGTATTGCACCGCGACATGGGCCGCCGGGTCGTTCGTGGTATTGTTGACTGTCGATGCGAAAGAATGGCATCTCCCCAATCCGGCTATCGGATTGATCCATATCCGGTGTACCGCAGTGGACGTGACGCTCCAGCGGGTGTAGGGATTAAAGGCGAGGTAACCCCCGGAGCCCAGCACGATGTTTTCCCAGCCCGACCATACGTCATCGTAACGGATCAACGCGACCTGTACGGTGATCGAAGACCCGCTGCTGTTGAACAGGCCGATGGTAGAGCGGTACGTGGCGTTGTTCGTGATGCCCTGGATCATCATCCCTCGCCATGTGGAAAAATAGGCGGAATCTCCCTCCACCTCGAAGCCGTGGGCGTTCATGGTCTTGCCGTAACCGCCGGTATGGTTGGTCCTTGCTTGGATCTGGAACTTATCCCCAACGTCACCCTCGATCCAGATGGTGCCGACCTTTCCATAATATTCGTAGGTCGACGAGTCCCAACTGTCGATAAAATTAAGGATGTTGATATAGCGGATGCAGTGCTGCACGTCGGGCTCCGAAGTCATGTTGAACGGACCATGCGCGCCGTCGGCGGCAAAGAACCAGATCCGGAGCTCGGTGGGATTGGTTCCCGCCCGGGTATAAATATCAACATCCGTCGTCCATGTGCCGCCGCCCGTGGCTGCCGCCCAGATCGCCTCGGGGATGAATCTCCGCCACGAGGGCGAGCTGTCGTAGGCAAACGACGCCGTCGACAGGGCCAGGAGCAGCAGAACGAAAGCACACAAGCCGAAACCCTTGAATTTTTTCATTACAACCCCCTTTATTTAACTGCTTTCTTGAGAACAGGCTCAACCATAACCCTGATTGTAGGGGGTGAAAAATGAAAAGTCAAGTTATTCATGAAAAAGTTAAATGCCAAAAATTAGGGGGCAGCGATCCGGAGTTGTCTAAAAATTGGGCATGAATTTTTACCGCCGTTGACAAGGCATTTCAGAGCAGTCGCCGGATGGCGCTCTCAGGCCTTGCCGAGTCGAAGCAGACCACAGCCAGCTCGGGGCCGTCATGGGCCGCGGAAAAGCAATGCGTCGCGCCGATCTCTTCATGCCACGAACCGGTCAGGCGAGACGATTCGTGGACATGGCCGTGCAGCGTGATCAGCGGCTGGCGCGCCTCGATGAACCGCTTGATGGCGATGCTGCCGACATGGACATCGAGAGGCGCGTTGTCGACCATGCGCCCGTCGAGGTCCGCACGGTCGAGGGCTGTCTGGTAGGGAGGCGAGTGGAACAGGAAGATGGCCTGGGCGAGCGGATCGCCCCCGGCCAGGCGCGCCAGGTCCTCCTGGATGGTCGGGAATCCTTTTTCCTCTTCAGCCACCTCCACGCTGAAGCGTCCCTCCTCGGGAGGAACGCAGCCCGGATCGACGAAGCGCGAGACGTCGTAGCGCTCCCAGTCCTTCAGCAGGAAAGGGGTCGGCGGCACGCAGGCATACCCGTAAATTACGTAGGCCCCGAATTGCACCCTGCGGCCGTGGACGTACCGCCACAGCCCTTCGCTTTCATGGCCGACGACGGCGGCTTCCTCGCTGCGCGGATCGTCGTTGCCCAGGATCAGGAAGAGGCGCGGATAGCTTTCACCCAGGTCCCGGCGCAGCAGGCGCAGCCTGGGGAGCAGGAACTCCTCCAGGAAGTTCTCCCGATTGGGACGGCTGGTGGCGAACAAAAGGGAGCCCGACGGCAGCAGGTCGCCGCCCAGGAAGACGGCCGCGGGGCTCTCGGCGGCGATCAGCGTGAAAAGCCTGGCATAGCGGTCTTCCCGGCCATGCAGGTCGCTGGCGAAAACAAAATCCCCGCACGGGGGGGCGGCGCGACCGTCCCGCCTCTCAGCCATCGATCCCGGCCCCGGGGGCGCCCGGCTTCAGGATGACCCCCTGGCTGGTGCGGCCGTCGATCATCACCGAGAGCGGCTCCTCGAGGCGGACATGCTTCAGGTGCTCGGTCTCGGCGGCCGCGGGCAGGGCTTCCAGCCACGGCCAGTCGATGAACCCATGGGCGCGGTCCAGCGGCACGGTGAAGTAGCCGATGCGCAGCGAGGTCATGTTCTGGAAGAAATGCGACCCCTGGGACGGGTCGACGTTCATGTTGGGCTGGCTGGCCTCGACGACGACCTTGACGCCGCTGATCTGGCTCCACTTGATCGGGATGCCCAGCCAGGGGTCGGTGCTGCCCCAGCGCCCCGGCCCGATCAACAGGTAGGGGGCCTTGTCGGCGCGCAGCCGCGAATTGAACCCGTCGACCTCGCCGGCGATCTGGGGGCTTCTGGCGGCGTCGAAAACGGCCGGCTTGACATAGACGATATCGCGGATGGTCCGGGTCACGCCGTTGCCCAGGACGCGGTCACTGAAACAGAAGGCGTGCGCCCGCTGGCCCTCGTCCAGCTCCACCTGGACGAGCTCGTCCTGGACGACCAGCGGCCGGACCTGCAGGATGCCGAACTGAGCCGGGAACACGCTCTGCGGGTCCAGGGTAACGGCAAACTCGGCCTCGACCGCGCAATTCATCGCCTCGCTGCTCAGCTTGAGCAAATCGGCGATGATGCGGGCCAGGGGAAACACCTCGTTCTTCAGGATGTGGGCGAAGTTGACGATGCGCGGCCCGGCGAAGCCGATGCCGTCATACACGGCATCGTTCTCGCGCGAGTAGGTCGAGGCCAGGTATTCGAGCACGCCGTCCTTTTCCGCCCGTTCCAGCCCATGCTTGACCAGGTACTGGTCTTCCTCCAGGAAGGCGATCGAGGCCACGCGCCGCATGAGGATGGCGTAAAAGTCACGCTGGGAGAAGCTGAACATGTCCTTGATCGACGTGAACTGGGGCAGGATGCCGGCAAAGGCGGGGGTGAAGCGCAGCGACACGCCGCCGTCGACCACGGTCTTGCCCAGCCCCAGGGCGACATTGACCACGCCGTCCTCGGGCCTGGCCTGGCCGACGGGGTAATAATTGTAGGAGCGGGCGACGCCGGAAAAATCGGGATAGAAGCAGTCGCCATGGAGCCGGCCCACCACCGGCTGGATGATGACGGCCATCTTCTCGTCCTCCACGCGGTGCGGCGTGCTGGCGATGTACGACTTGGCCTGGCGGAAGAAGGTCGAGGCGTAGACGAACTTGA